>CALHLD010000010.1 GCA_938034445.1 uncultured archaeon
AGTTACAGCACTTGCAATATTGTTTGGAAAAGCCTTTATTGAAATCGCATGCAACTATAATATTCCTCTTGAAGTAAGCTTTGCCTCACTAATTATAGTAACAATAATTATCACATATATAGCGGTCAAAGTAGACTGGAAGAATGTTGTAGAAGCATACAATAAAAGTATTGGGTTAGGCACAAAAACCCTAATTAATGAGGTCATCAATTCATTTAAACCATATAAAAGTAAAAAATAGTGCATATAGCCTCGCTAGCAACTATCAAATTGATAAAAAATAGGAGTACAATTCGCCGAAGTTTAGGATCCTAGACCACTTAATGAGTTTATCAAGAAGGAGATCATTGAAGCTTTAGGGATGAGCAAACTTATATCCTACAAGCATTTAAGGATGCGGAGGAGTTTGGCTTAGTTATTATATCGAGGAGGATCGGTTAGGATATAAAAACAGGTTACAGTAGAGCTGGCAAAGTAGGTTAACTTTTCCACATACTTAAAGTTGAAATTCGTTAATATAGCTTAAAGAGGACGTTTTAAACTGTAATATAGCATAGAGCGCTTTACTGGATGACTTGGCTTATACAGCCTGAAGGGAAGCCTATAAGGATGGAAAAGCATTCAAGCATACTTCCAAAGATTTATTCATTTTTAACTAAACCAAAGTAAATGACTCATGGATTTCTTTATGGAATAACGTTTTCGAAATGTATTGATAAGCTATCACATAATTCTACTTTAAACCAACCCTCAAATTTAGTCCTTTCTCTTGCAAAAACATAAAGTCCAATATTATTTTTCAGTTTTGATATCATCTTTCTAAAGATCAGTTCAGCGAGTTCATCAAACTCCATAATGGACAATCCACCAGTTATACTCATCGATAAGTTTAGCTAAGGTTTTTTTGAACTCTTTACAAATTCCATCTATAATTTCCTTTTCGCTACACCCTCTCTTTGTTGCTTCTTCTTTTAACGCCTCTCCTACTTCTCTCTTAACCTGCTTTAGGAACTCTAGATAACCCACGTCACTTTCTTCGACTTTATATTTTTTCCTTATATCGTTATCCTACATTACGAAGAGTTCTGGATTAAGCAAATTTAAAATCTTAGAGATTACTGTAGAGCAAATCTTAGAGCTACTCTTAGAGCCTTATAACCCTATTATGTGAAAGTCATAGGATTGATTGGACCATAACCTTTACCTATATTCAACCCTAACTTCATGGCTAAAGTTACGAAACTTTTGGCGGATTCAACCGCCTTAGGTATTGCTTGCTTTATTTCTATAAAATTTTTTGAATGAACTTATGCGCAAACACCACTGCCAACTTTAAAAAAGTCAGTGTTATTAACTATTTAAAGCTTTCAAGAAAAGGTTATATTGGCCCAAAAATAAATCTTTTATAAGGATGTCACTATGAAATATCAAGACATAATCGAATTAAAGAAACGCATGGAATTTAAAATGACAGAGCCTGAGACATTAGTCAAATTAGTCAAAGATGCACAAAACAAAGGGGAAAAGATGCAAAAAGATATGGAAAGATTGAGAAATATGGCTTCTAAGCTTACAAAACTTTTCCAGGACAAGGGTCTAATTTTTACAGAATCTGTACTTAAAACCATACAGTTAAAACATAAATGTGCTGTTGGAATTGACGGAAGTTTTCAACTTATTGGCGGTGCTGGAGGAAAATGGTATGCCCCCATTAGTGTGGCTAGAATAATCTTTGAGGAGGGGTTCGGGACTCAACCTAGTGTAGACATCTTTTGGGCTAGTATAGAGGAAATAGAAGAGTTAGAGAATTATGAACCGAATAGAGTCGCGTCTGTTATGATGCTAAGTGGAGAAACGAAAGCGATCCTTAACTGGGGAACTTTAAACAAAGAGGCTTACGTTTTTATCGACGGGCCAATTGTTGATCCACCCATAGTAAGTTATGGAGGAAAAGAATACATTAAAGATAGGTGTGAAGGGATAAAGAAATGCATAGAAAAATCTATTGCTATAGGATGTGTTAAAAGGTTTCGTGATAAGTTCTATATCGAGTATCTGAAAAACCTAATTTCTGAGGAATCAGAAAAAGAATATCTAAACCACTTTCCAAGTGATCAACACCTTATAGCTTATGTTTTTGCTCAGGTGCGCTCTCAAGGCTATTACGGACCTCTATTCACCAAATGGATAGACATAAGCGCTTCAAATCCTGTGTACGAGTTATATAAGACTGAAGGGGTATATGTTGTCAGTTTATTCTTCCAAAAAGAAGTTAGATCCCAAATTTTGCGATTAGATGTGCCTTTCTTAGAGCCACCAACTGAAAATGCAGAGAAAATTGGTAATGAAATAGCTCATATAGTTAAGGCAGTAAATGAATGGACTTATCCCGGACAGGACTTTCCTCTTCCAGTGCTTTTAGCTCACAATAAATGTAACATCCGCGAAGGATGTGCTGAGGTTCTCTATGAAGAAATAATGACAAGAAGTCGAACAACAGATCCTCGTAACCAAACTATACTAACTTGGATAAGGTAATGTTTTATGGTTGAAGAAAAAGAGTATGTTGGTGTAATATTAAGCGGAAGTACCACTACAGAAGCAGTATGTCAACTTCTAGAATCTGCTGAAAGGGGTGGTATAAAGGAAGGAATGTTACTTCTAGTTGAAAGTGGAGAAAGAAAAATCTTAGCAAGAGTAGCACAAATCATACCCTATAACGATTTTTACACAGAAGGTGATCCTTGGAGCGAAGCAAGGAGGAAAAATCTTCCTATACCAGAAGAGGTGGCAAGACGTTATGAAGTTTGTAAACTTGACCTATTAATAGAAGTTCCGAGAGCAGAGATAAGGAATCCTCCACAACCAGGTGATTATGTCTTAAAGATAGACCCGAAAATTCACGAAAAAGACATATTTGGTGTTTCCCAGAAAGACCTTAAACATGTTTGGTTTGGCTCTCTGATAGGCTATAAAGATGCACCTATACCTCTTTATATCGAAAACATTCCAATGCATATGGCAATCTTCGGCGTGACTGGAAGTGGAAAGTCTTTTACTGCAGGCGCGCTTATTGAAAAGCTTGCTGATATTCCTGTAAAAGAGAATGGTAATGCATCATATCCCATGATCATTATCGACGCTCATGGGGATTATGCTGATTATGTGAGTTATGTAGCCGAGGGAGGAAAACTCGGACAAATCGGATGGATAAAGAGATATGTTTTTCCAAAAGCTTATGTTCGAACTGATTTTCGACGTTTAGGCAAATTTATTCAACCTATAGGCATAAACTTAGATTTAATATCTCAAAGGGAGCTGGCTGAGATTATAGTATTGTTTTATAAAGGGACAACTGAAGGTGCCGAACTGCAAATAGATGCAATCGATAATCTTTTTGACAGAATGAAAGCCACTGGCTATGATAAGATACAAGAGATGTTCAGACCTGACCGCTACTTTGAAGATTTGTTAAAGATGTTGGAGCGATTTGCAAAGGAGACAGATATGCATTCTGCTACGAAAGGGGCAATAAGACGAGCATTAATTAACTTTGTAGTTATCGAAAAAGAGCATAAATTATTATCAACTAAGTCAGACTTACAAGATGCAGAAGTTAGAAATGGCATAATCGAACAAGTGAAGTTTGTTGAAGAGATTACAAGAGACGGGGGTATTGCAATTTTTGATTTTTCAGCTGATGCGGCTCCCGGTGTGGATCTTAAAACAAAACAATTCGTGATGACTTATTTGGCTTCGCTGTTATTTGAGCAATTTACTAGCTATAAAATAAAAAGGGAAGACAGATATCTTTTGTTCATTATTGAGGAAGCTCAAAACTTCTGTCCAGATAAAACATACCCTGTGAGCTCTAGCCTCGCACATACCAAACTATCAGCTATAGCAACCCAAGGTAGAAAGTTTGGTCTATCCTTATGCTTAATATCTCAAAGGCCATCCTTTGTTGATAGGATAGTTCTATCGATGTGCAATAGTCTCTTCATACATAGAGTGTCACCAGAAGATGTTAGTTTTGTCAGAAGTATTAGTGGTGGTCTACCATCCTCACTCGTCCCAAAACTTACTACTATGAATCAAGGTGATCTAATCTTAACTGGTCAGATGAATACTGTACCCTTTCCATTAGTAATTCATGTAGCTGGGCGTCAAGTTAAGCATACAGTTGGAGAGATAAAAGTTTGTGAGAACCTTGCCAAATTAAGAGGGATTTGATTTGATGAATTCAACAAAAATTTTTGATAGGTTACCAAGTGATGCAGGAGTAACCTTCGAAGGCTTTGAAGAAATTAGGATAAAAAGTAGAGAATCTGTCAGAAACAAGTTAGAAGAGTTCATGGAATACTGTAAGAATGCGAAAAAGCCAGCGATACGTGTTATATTAGGGGAATGGGGTGAAGGAAAGACCGATGCATACAGAAGATATGTACAGCAAAAATCCCAAGCAGAGGGAAATTATGCCTTTTTTGTATCTGCTTCAACCCTATCTAATGGTTATGAAGTTCCTAATATAAGAAAGCTTTTAGAAACAACATCTCTTTCAGCGGTTAGATTCTTAGTAGTCTTGTTTAGTTGTGTAAGGGAAGAATCAAAAGAAACCAAGATCCCTGGAGTAGAAAAGTACAAAGATTCTTATGCGTATTTAAATGATGTTTTAGCAAATTTAGTTGGTGAAAAGAAGACACGAAGAATATTTATTTTCATAGACGAATTTGAGGAACTCCTCCTTAATCCACCAAGACTTAACGATATCATCTCAGGTATAAAAGAGACTATAAATGGTAGATTTACTTCAATAGACGAAAACGGTGAATATGCGGGATGTACTCATCTTATAATAGCAGCTACTCCAGATGCTTTTTATCGACTTCAGGTAGATGAGGAAACATCATTAATTTTTGGAGGCCTAGGGAGAAGAGCTGCAGTTATAGATTTACCACAAATACGTAAACAAGAAGGAATGGAGTTTCTTTATGCCCTTCTCAAGTACTCATATAAAAATAATTTACCTCAACCGCTACCATTTGATAACCTTGGGATATTTCACGCCCTATTTCGGATAACTCAAGGTAACCCTGGCAATTTGGTTAGTTTGTTCACACGTCTAATGAATAGCGCGAGAATAGATCATAATCAAATCAAGATTATAGACGGCGAACATCTACTGAAATTTTTAGAGAGAGAGCAAGTTTTCGTATATGGCGGAACCACAGCATGTTTGGAGACGGAGGCATTCTTTCGAATTCTTAAGGTCGTTGAAGAACAAAGAGTGAAAGAAATTGGGCAAAAATGTGGAGTTCTGTTAAAGACCCTCTGCGGTGAACTGAAACCATTTTCTACTGAAGAACTAGAAAGCAGATTTGGACGTGATGATATTAAGAACCTCATTAGCATAATAAATAACGATTTGAAAAGTAGAGAAGGTATAGAAAGAGCAATACTTAAGGTCAGTCCTTTACGTGAAGGGAAATCATTTCAGGATATTCTTGAGGTTTTCAAAGAATACATAACAATGGAAAGAGGTAGAAAGTACATTAAAATAGATAATTATTCCGAACCACTTGAGGACTTTGAAGATAGGATTACTTGGTTTTCAATTAACGGGGACAAGATAATACCTCAAATCTATCTTCCTTCTGAGAAATACAGCTTAATGTCCTTCTTAGAAGGAATAACCTCAGAGAGGGCTTTAGATATAGAGCGTCTCGTTAATAGAAAATTATGTAAAGACGAATATTATTACCTCGCAAGCGATGAGTTACTCTCTCAAATATTTCCTACACCTGTACCAAGGGAGCTTGAATTCATCAAAAATAGAGAATTGAGAATGAAGCTTTGGAGAGAAGTCACAAGAAATTTGGCTGAACAATATGAGATATACATGCCGACAGCCTTTATGAACTTACTTGAAATGTCAAAACTGTTTGAGTTAAGAGAGATAGAAAGGCGTGTGTTAAAATCTCCTGCTAGATTTGCTGAACTTATAATTGATGGAATAAAGGTGAACAGCTTATTCTATTCCATAAACGGTGATGTTAAGGGTTCGGACGTCGAAGAATTAAACCGTTTGATAAGAGGGACAAAACCACCAATCCACTGTGTAGTACTGCTCTATACAGGAGAAATGACTCAAGAGGCAGAAGACAAAATCATAAACAAAGAACTTGGAAAAGAAGGTGAAAACATCATTTTAGACATACATCTACATCCGACCTTAGCCAAACGAATTATTAGTATACACAAGGCAAGCTTTCAACAAGAGGAGTTAAACGAAAGTTTGTTCCTGTCTGCGATCAAAAAAATTGTTACTCAAGAACTTGATTTTCAAAATAAGGTGAAAGATTGGCTTAATTCACAAGAAAAGAAAGGAGTTGTGATCATAGACTTATCTATTGAAGCTACTTCAAATCTTAGGGAGTTTGCTGACGCTCTTAAGTTTTATATTAACTTTATGGGGGAGGAACATACAGCCCGAGAAATATTCAATAAAAACAGAAATGAGTTACTCAGGTTTATCAAGTACGAGGCTAAAAAAATCAGTATAATCCCCGATATAGAGCTTCCAAAGTTCATAAGATTATCAGAAGACCTTAAGAATAATGGTTTTTTATCATCATCAAAAGATAGATATCTACTACAGTTTCATCCTGTAGAAAAAAGGATACTTGCTATTCTCAAAAAAGAAACTGAGCTCTTAGAAAGCGACCTTGCAAATTACTTCATTGTTAAAAGTCCAAGGTTCTTAAAGGATGTTTTCCTACCAACTTTAGAATATAAAGGTCTCATAAAACGTAAAGGAAACAGTTACCTACTTAATGATAAAAGACAATTGTTTGCTGAGGTTAAGCTTGAATTTCAAAAATTTAAACAATTATCAGAAATGGAGAAATATCATGACTATGGCTACGTCTTCATGACCAAGGAGAGAGATTACCGTTTTATTACACTCAGGGAATTCGAGACCTTGGTAGAAAACCTTTACCAGAAGACACAAGAAATGGTTGGACTTAATGATGAGGTAGCACTTCAAAAATTATCATTATTGAAGCGATTATTACAACATTTCATGGAAGAATTTTTACCTCTCTTTAATGGCGCTAGCAGTAAAGCTGAGGATGTAATAATAGACGTCCGTAGACTTCATTCTAATCTTAAAGAGAGCCTAGACCAGGTTAGAGTTGAATGTGATAAGTGGCTTAAGCTAAAATTCAGCGTTGAGAACATAAGTGAATATAGAGATGTAAAGAGGATATCGGAAAGTGTAGAAGAGTACATAAAGTACGGGTATGATGAGGTAATGAAGGTTGTTAATGAGGAGTTCGTAAAAAGTGATGATGCGCTAAACGCCTTCTTCTTCAGGAAGAGTGATGAAGAAGCCTTCTATTTTAATCCAAAACTTTACCTAATATCCACACGTAAATCCCAACTTGATCAAATTTTTACAAGGATAGATAAAATTGTTAAAGAAGAATTAAATAATAAATTTCGAACTCTTGATCAAAGACAGGATCAAGTCGAGCTTAAAATAAGGGAAAAAGTAGTTCCTGAGAAGAATAGAGTTTCTAACCTGCTTCTGGGAATATTGGAGAAATTGGTGAAGAATATACTTCCTGATTTACAGCCAGCAATTTTTGAAACGATAAGCTTAACAGATATAAGAGAGTATGTTCTCCGCGAGATACCGTCGATAAATTCGAACTTAGACACTATATCGAGTTGCTTAACTTTTTTTGATAAAGTAGTTGCAAGTGAAAGTTCATTCCTAGCCGTGCTTGAAGAAAGCAAGAAACTAAGTGAGCACATACTCTTTATTTTTGACGTCAAAGAATACGACGTCATAGCTAAAAATTTTAACTCCATATTAAACAGCGTAGAAAGTGAAGAATATAACAAGATCTCAGGAGACCTCACCCTCCAAGACGCTCAAACTTTATCACAAAAAATGGAAAATCTAAAACAAATGTTTGATGAACTTACAAAACAAGTAAAAGACGAGAAATCATCAATAGACAAGGCATGGTCTAAATATTCAAGAGATTCAATCGAATATCTCGATAACACCGAATATATCCTTAGGTTGTTAGAAAAACGTTATGGGATTAATATTGGAGAAGTTGTAACTGAGTTAAGGAAGATACGAGAAAGTATTAGTGTGGGACAAATTCTAAATCTTAAACTAAGACTTAGCGAAATTGAGCACATGAAAACTCAACTCCGTCAGTATTTTTATGAAGTTATAAAACCAGTATTGAAGGAAAAAGAGCTTCAGCTTTTGGAACTACTTGTCAAAAAAACAAGGTTAGAGGGGAAAGAATGGTGGTCTAATCAAGAGCTTTATCAAATTGCCAAAAACGAACTTGGCATCCAATCAGAGGAGACCGAAGAAATACTTCAGAAACTTATTGAACAAGGGCTTTTTAGACGAGGGGTATCTCTATCCTTCTGAAGAATTATGGCACTAGTCGATGAACCATGTTGAGTTTTAGAGCTAAAAGAGGAATTTTATATATGCAGATGCGCAGGGAGCTTTATCAAAAGGTTTCATGTAAGAGAGGCAAAGGTGTAGGGATTAAGTTTTCTCTTTGCTTTTATAACCCTCATGAAGTTTATGTTGCCTTAACAAAAAATTCTGAGGTTAAAAGATGGTTAAACTTTATATCTAATCACTATCTTCCACCTCGAGCTAAGGTTCTCTTGATTTATCCTTGCTCAGCGGAAAAACCATATCATAAATCAAGGTCTTATCAACGACTATTTAATACCCTCACAAAGTTAGGAGAAATGAGAAAAGAGGTTCACCTGATGACAATTTCTGAACCATTTGGTCTAGTTCCAGAGGAATTTTTTGGGAAAAGGACTCAATGGCATGACTGGGAAAACTCCTGGTACGATTGTCCTGGACTATTTGAATGGTGGTGTAATAAATACGATCAGCCTTATAGCAGAGAAGAAGTGGACAAATGTATACAAATTTTAGCCTCTTATGTTGCTCGCTTTTTTCAAAGGGCGAAGTCGAATAACTGCTATTCAAAATTCATCGCTTTTGTCAGAACTTATTCTTCCCACTTAAAGGTAAAAAACGACCATACACACAGAAGGATAATCGAGTCAGCTGCAAAGCTTGCCGGTATTCAGATAGACCTGCTTCCACCTAAACATGTTATCGCAAACATAGTATCTGAAAATGGATGCTTCGCATGGGATATGTATGGGGTTACACATTCAGACGCTCAAAAATATCTACTTAACTATTTGAAGAAAGTGTTGATTAATGAGTTTTGAAACACCCTTTTTGTGGTTCACACAGACTTTAAATGGAGCACCTAAGCCTTGGCTATATTTTAAGATAGATGGATTAATGGTGAACGCATACGAAATACTTCAAAACAAGTCAGCTAATGAAAAGATTAGGGGTGAAGGGATACACGAATATACAAAGTTTGATGATTTAATAATGATGGATTCCGGAGGCTTCCTGTTTATGAAAAAGGAAAGTGTTGATGTCACTCCAGAAATGATTTTAAGGCTTTATGAGGATAGTGAACCAAATTTTGGCGTTATCTTAGACCATCCATTGACTCCTAACTTACCATACACGATTAGTAGGTGGAGGCGGTTGAAGACGCTAAATAATATAAAATGCATGCTCAAAATAAGGCGAACAAATAACCCTGAACTAATCCCAGTAGTTCACGGCTACAGTATTAAGTCAATAAACTGGTACCTAAAGAAGTTACAGGAGATAGGAGACTTTAACATTTATGGTATAGGAAGCTTAGTTCCATCAGTTTATAACACTAAAGGCGCAGGCGGAATCTACAACATTATAAGAATTATATCGTGGGTTAAAAAGGCTTTGCCAAATAAACTTGTTCACGTATTCGGAGTCGGCAGCACTTTAACCATGCACTTAATGTTCTATGCTGGAGCGGATTCAATCGACAGCTCATCCTGGAGGACAAAAGCTGCATTCGGTGCAATCCAACTACCAGGAATAGGCGACAGGCATATTTCACCAAAAAAAAGGCATAAGAAATATACTCAGCTGAAAAGGGAGGAAATCAAAATACTTGATAAATGCGAATGTCCAGCCTGTAAGAAAAGCGGAATCGAAGGATTAAAAGAAAGCTTTACTTTAAGAGCATTACATAATGCTTGGGTCTATCAAAAGGAAATCGAAAAAGTAAGGAAACTTGTTAAAGATAATGAATATAAGGAGTATGTTGAACAGACTATAGGGAAAACAAGATTTTCAAAAGTGTTAGATATTATTAAAGACCAGCACTAACATAAGCCCTCATTAGATGGTTTCTTAAATCTCGTAAGGTCTCCTTTTGTTAATTTTGCAGAACTATCTACAAAATTACTATTCCAAAGCCCTGACTTTCTAACCTTACCACTCCAAGCAAAATTTTCCAACCATTTTTCAGAAGGCTTTTGATTGTAGATAGTTCTGAAAAAAGGTTAGAAAGTTCTTACTCACAGATGTTTTTAAGAACTTTAAATTATGTCGCTTTAAGTACAATTTGGTCTTAAAATTTTATTCTTTTATCCATTTTCTTATCCTAGTATAGGCTTCTTTAATGTTACTCAAATCTAGTTTCACCTCTTTCCCATTCTCTGTTAAGAGGATAAGATGATCTTCTCTACAATCAACATCCTTAATCTCTTCTTTCTTGTAAGTGATGATCCATTCGTTAGGGAGGATGTAGCCCATTATAGGGTCTGGTGAAGATATGGTAATAACCAGCTTGTCGTCTAATAAATGGACTGTTTCCCTGTAACCTTTAAATTTACTATGCATCTTATTTATCCTAGTAGATATGCAAAATAAAATTTTGGTATCATGGGCTAGATGTAGCCTCTTTCCTTTAATATTTTTCTTAGCATCCAATTTTTTGATGCTAGCTTTGAAAGTGTTTCCTCGATTCTGTCTTGTGGTGGAACAGTAAATTTTATGAACGTTCCTGTACGCCCGAATTCGTCTCTTTTTCCCAGCACTCTTTTCCTCTCAATAACCGTTTCTAAAGAGATGTTTAGTTCTCTAGCTACTTCAGCCTCTTTTCCGATTATGGACCTTTCTATGTGCCCAAATTCTTGTGGAAGTATTAGAAGGAGTCTTTTATTTACACCCTTTTTTCTAATATTATCTTCTATTTCCTTTAGATCGATGGTTCCACCGAACCCATAAAATTCTATTTCATTTTTCAACATTTTGGCCAATGGAAATGAGACACACGTTTTCTCATAGGGGTCTAGGTAAATGTACGCTTTAGGAGTCGAATTTGGTGTCGCCTGTACCACTTCCCTCCTATATATTGTGTACTCTTTTTCTAGTACAAACTCGATCTTATAGGATGGAATATATTCTGTAAAAAATACGTCGATGTCACTATTTTTGTTCACATCTCCTCTTGCAATGCTTCCGTAGGTTCTACCGTAAATGCTGTTATCATGTAAGAGTTTGATAAGTTTCTTTGCAGTTTCCCTTTTCTCTTTAAATATCTTCCACCTATCTTCATCATAGAATACTGTTCTCTCTACACCGCCTTTCTCTATCTTTTTACCCATTCACATGAATAACCATTTATCGCCCCTATATAAATAATGTATTTAATATGCAATGTTTATATTATAAGCGTACAATTATCTATTTTAAGAATGTCCTCGATCGAGTCTTTAGGCCAAAAAATTTTGCTAGGAACCTCAGGATGGGATTATGAAGATTGGGTTGGGCCATTTTATGTTTCCAATGAAAGAAAGCTTTCTCTGTACTCGCAGGTTTTTAAAACAGTTGAAATTGATTCAACATTCTATTCTTTTCCTACACCTAATTTTATTAGAGGGATTTCTAGAATTGTTCCAAAAGATTTTAAGTTCTCTGTCAAGCTTCCCAAAGAGATAACGCATAAGAAATTGTTGGATGTTAAGGAGGGTGCTTTAGATGACCTAAATAGATTCTTGCATATTTTATCCCCTCTTGAAGAGGATGGCAAATTGGGTGCGCTCTTAATCCAAATGCCGCCGAAGGAAAAGTATTTAATGTTCAAAAACTTTAAGGAGTTTATAAGCGATATTGATGTTGAAAGATATGATTTTGTAGCAGAGTTTAGGGATAAAAGTTGGTTAGATGATGAAGTTTTAAAACTGTTGAGGGCTTATAAGGTCTCATTTTGTGTTGTTGATGAACCTCTATTGCCACCTTTGCTTGAGGTTACTGGAAGAATTGCTTATGTTAGGTGGCATGGTAGGGGTAATAGGCCATGGTATTATTACGAATATCGTGAGGAAGAGTTGGTTGAATGGGTTCCAAGATTAGTGAAGCTTGTTCAGGACGTAGAAGTATTATATGGGTACTTTAATAATCATTTTAGAGGTTATGCGCCCAAAAATGCTTTGCAGATGCTAAAACTTTTGGGTATCGCTAATACTAGTCAAGAGGAAGTGTTGAAACAAGTTTTAGGCTATTTTGATAAACAGTTTGTTAACCATATAAAGGAGAGGGGTTCTGATGTCCTTTCTAAGGATGACCTTAACTTAATGCTTTCACTGTTTATTGATAAAAGGAGATTAGAGCGGGCTATTGAAGATATTGATAAAGTTAGAGTTACTGAAATTGGATGCGAGATTATTTGTGGAACTGTTAAAGAGTACGTTTTCGAAATAAGTTTGAAGGAGAAAAGAATTTTTCACGACTGCGAAGATTGGAAGAAGAGGGCTTCAGCAAAACAGTTTTGTAAGCATATTGGAAGCGTTCTCCTATATCTTTCAAAAGAGATTTCGATTAACATTTTGAAAGACATTATCAGAAACATAGATGATTGGACTTTCCAAACGTCATAAAAAATTTGTTTAGAGCCAATCTTTTAAAGACGGACTTCCAATATGCCTATAAAATTTTGTAAGCCTTTCAACTATCTTATCTATGTTCCTTTCTGAAAAGTTTCTTTGCCTAAAAAATTCTATTAGCTCATCTACTTCAGGTTCTTTAAACGCTATTGAATATTCGGTAACTATTTTAGGTTGCAAGAAGATTTTCCGTATCACCTCAAAATTATTGATTTTTCCCCTAACCTTACTATTTGGAATCTTTTCTATGCAACCATATTCTTTTATTAAATTATAAGCTTTTTTTGGTCCAATCTTTGGTACACCCTTATTGAAGTCGGTTCCGCTTAAAATTGCTACATCAATTAACTGTTCTCTACTCAATTTAAGGTGCTTTAAAGTTTCTTCTAAACTAACTAGTTCTGGAACTAAAGGTTTAATCATCATCTTTGATGGAAGAAATTCTGTACCCTGGATAGTAACATATCTAACAATTCTGGGGGCGCCGTATAATAGAGCGTCATAATCTTGTGTAGCAACAGCCCACACATCATTTCTAGAACACATGTAAGATGCTTGTGCTTCTGCATCCTCTGGAGCAAAAATTATGGGAACACCCATTAACTTGAACATGTTTACAGCATCTTCAACAAGATCCTTGTCTAAGGTTGCTGAAACAACAGCTTTAGAAAATGCTTTTCTCAAGTCCCCCTTTTCTATTTCTTCCTTCCATTCCTTAAGCGCTTTAGCCCTTTGTGCTTTTCTTTCTTCGAGTGTTTTCAATTTTAGAACATTTGGTATACCATCGAAGACCATTACCGGTTTTATACTATATTCGGCCATCAATTTTGTGATTCTTAAGGAGGCGCCAAGTAAATGTGAAGTTATTCTTCCACTATTATCTTTTAAGAGTGTGCCATCAGGCATTCTAACGAGTGCAAGAAATTGGTATAGGAGATTATTTGCGTCGAAGGCTATAATCTTATTTGATAAAGTAGATAATTTTATCTTTTTAGCTTTAACTAACGTGGAAAGTCTTGCTCCCAAAAACCTTACCTAGCTGGATTTAGTGTGTCTAAAATTTTAATTTTACCAAAAAATAAATGTTGTGGAAAAATTGCCTTGACTATTCTATTCCTATTCACTAGATCCTAGGATATTTGGCCGTATAGGTCTTTGGCCACATATTCTAGACCGTATCTTTTAAGTGTCTCCGGTAAAGGCTTGCCAGAAAGATCCCATCCCATTCCAGTATAGTATCTGTCGAGCATTTTGTCCCATACGTCCTTTAAGCTTCTTCCACTTGCTGGTCCAGCATCTGGTTCTGAACCATATCTTGGAGAGGGTCTATCAGCTTCTCTATGATTTATTCCATTGCGAACGTTGAAGGCTCTGAGAAGGTGCACGATCCTCCTGCCAACCGTCATACAGTCTTCCCAAGTAAAGTTCCATCCAGTAACTGCATTTAATGCTTGACTTAAGAGTTCAACATTTGTACGAGTATTGAACCTGCATGTTACAAGAGAATCCTCGAACATCATTGCACCCTTATCATGCAACATTGAATCAACCAACTCCTCCCAATTTGGTGTTGGACCTATAGGTAACATTGCTCCCCAAGTCTCTAGTGTACCTGTGTTAGAGGTACATGTATCGAATTGTTCTGTCCACCTATTACGATGATCGTGGCCTCTAGGTGTATTACCCTTTAATGTGTGTATTGCAAGATTTACCGCCTCTCCTCCAATTTTTTTAGCAGTCCTCATTACACCTTCTGCTAAAATGTCTCCAAAACCTTTACGTTTAGCTATCATCTCCAAAAGTCTTCTTACTCCGTCAACATTCCCCCAATAAAGTTCTATGCCATCCAACATTTCTTTGGTTAAAATGCCCTTTTGATAACATTCCATTGCGAAGCCTACAACCCAGCCTGCCTCATTTGTTTCAAGCCCAAGACAGTCTACATCTTTGCTAAGAATCATTGCACCAGTTATATCATCATTTCCGATATTTGGAGACCATGCTGCAAGCTGCTCATATTCTGGTTCCTCCAATATTTCTCCAGAATAAGGCCCTTCAGTTATCTTCATAATATAGCAGTGATGCAACTGACATGCCCAACAATTGTTTCTTTTTAAAGAAAATGTCTTTCTAATATAGTCTCCGCTAAACTTTATCCATCTGTCCTCAGGCAAAGTCCATTTACTGGTAGTATAATTCTTTACAGGTAATTGGAAGACTTTTGCATTATTATGGATTCCAGTTAAAGTACCATACTCATATATTTCTCTATATTGAGTTTTTACATTATCCAAAAGTTTTCGCGCTATTTCACTAACTCGCTTGATATCTTTTATTGGCACCCTATTTTTTCCAGGTTTAATAGCTATAGCTTTAAGCCTTTTAGAGCCCATGACAGCGCCAAGCCCATTATGTGATGCTGAATGGCCGTAGTCAAAGAATATGCCGGCAAATTTTACAAGATTTTCTCCAGCAGGACCAATTGATGCAACACACATTTGCCTCTCCTTGCAACCATGCCTTTCTTTTACTGCATCAGATGTCTTATATGTGTCCATTCCAGAAAGCCATTCAGCATCCTTTAACTCAACATTTTCAGAATCTATATACAAGTATTTTAGACTATTAGCCCTTCCTTGAACGATAATTCCAAAAAGGTTGCATAGTCTTAGATACGCTCCAAAGAAACCATTAGCTTGGCTTGTACCTGCACCATTTGTTAATGGCCCTTTAGAAATAACTGAAACAGAGCCTGAGCCGTTTATTGGTGTCGCGTTAAGTGGGCCTGCAGCAAATATTAGCCTATTTCTTGGGTCACACCATTCTACTTCTGGGGGTACTTCATCGTAAAGATATTTGGCGCCTAATCCTGTTCCGCCGACAAAATTTTTTAATGTCAATTCGTCGACAACAAATTTGTCGATTTTTTCTTTTTCAAGGTCCACACGTAACATGTATCCAAAATATTCCGACATAATATGGAGTATGTAGAAAGTGTATATAAAAAAATTTTAATGCATAAAGAAGAAATGCCTATTGTAGGATATGAAGGTTACAAATAAGGGAACAATTATAGTAATAGAATGGAATATAAACAGTACTGATGATGTAAAGGAGGCAAAAGAATATTTCAATAGTCTTACAAGGCAGGGGTGGATTGCTGTAGTAGAAAATGGTAAACTGCATAGGCTATTAGAATTTAAAAAAGATGTGGGCAAAATATTATTTATTCCATTAGTGGAAGGGGGCTAAAAACATTATTTCATTTAATGACTCTATATACTATTCTATAATATGGAGTTTGGTGGAAATCTTTTAAAGAAACCGGTCTAATAGTCTTGCGTCTATACTTCGAAAAGTAAAAATGAAGTGTATTCTGATTATTGCATCGGTTGTAGTAGCTATAGTATTTGTTGCAGGATTTTTATCAGGATATCCGCCCATTGTAGGAAAATGGTTGTTGAATCGGCATCCGTTGGAAGTATACTATTATCGATTCCATTAACTTCTGAGGAATGGTCCTTCAACCCTGATAGGACTTTTCAATACCATATGATAGTGTTCAAGGAATGCGAAATGGGGTCTAAAAGATGATAGGCTGACATTGATTTTAGGGAACACATCTATTTCTTTTACAGTAAAATTTTCAGAGAATAACAATAAAATGATGTGGGTTTACGAAGCAGATGTGCTTGGAACTAAAATATTGATTACATTAAACTTTAACAGAATTACATAAATTCTAAAAAAAGGTTTTAGGTGGGAAGACTAACCTTCTTCCCCTATAAGTACACTCTTATGTAAATGATGGTTCTCCAGTCGGTGCGCCTGTTGGAAGTTCTGGAAACTTTTCCTTCATTCTCTGTTCTGCTACAGCTGAGGCTTCCGCTAAAATCTTTTCAGCATCCTCGTTTGCTGCCTCAAAGTTTAGTGTGGAACCACTTACTTGTCCAGCTTCTACAAGTATACTACTTAAAAGGTTACCTATTTCTCCTATTTCTTTTTCAGCTTCTGGTAATACTGAAATTATACCTTTCTTAACATTGTTCAATATTGACATAGCTGGAGCTAATGTTACTGCTATATCGCCAAGTTCAGTTATTGTATTAAGCCTGAGTACTATCTGTTCGAGAGCAAGTTTTGATGAGGTTACAGTCTTAATCATTTTTCTTATTTCAGCAAGCTCGTTAGCGTAAACGTTAGCATGTTCAGTATCATGTTTTTGTAATGCCATTACAACCTTATTGAAGATTATTGCATCTCTTTCCTTAAGTTTTGATGCTGTCGCATCAAGTTTTGAAATCTGAGCCTGTATAGCTCTAGTCGCATTCTCAAGTTTTGGCTTTAATGGACCAGAAGGTACTATAGCTTCCCTAACTCTTTCACCCACTCCTGGCTTCTTATCACTTACCCACTTTTGCTCAAATTTAGACATACACTTACCACTAAGTGGTGGTTTAGACGCCTATCCAAAATAATGGATGTAACTGTAGCTTATGTTACCACGGTGACAAGGCAATTGGTGACAGTTTATGGAAAAATTCGAATTAAACTCAATGTTATATTATATATTATTATGGTTGTAAGGAATTTTAATATACCATTGAATGAATGTACTATGTAATGATTAAGATAGAATATAAGCAGGTAATAGTAGTTAGAACTGACATACGTATGGGTAAAGGAAAGCTTGCAGTACAAGTCGCGCACGCTGCTGTCTCAGCATCAGAAAATGCTAGAAAAAGTAGACCTGAATGGTATGATGAGTGGCTTAAATCGGGTCAGAAAAAGGCTGTTTTAAAGGTGTCCTCATTGGAGGAATTGATTGAATTAAAAAATAAGTGTGAATTTTTAGGTTTACCGTTTTCATTGATTGAGGATGCTGGTCTAACGCAACTTGAACCAGGAACAATTACTGCATTAGGTATAGGGCCGGCTCCAGAGCATATAATTGATTCAGTAACAGGCAAACTTAAACTATTTTGACATTCTCCACAACTTAAGCCAAGAACTTCCGGTTTGTCGCTCTTAAGGGTTCATCCTACTGAGTTCCGGGCTCTGTCAAGGTAGCTACATCTGCTAACTTTTGTTAGTAAAAAATATAAATAGTATTTTCTTGAATGTATGAACATGTCTTCTAAATTGATGAAGGAGGATATTGCTAAAATGTTTCTTTGTTCAAGTATTCTCGAAGAACGTGTTTTAAAAGCGTATCAGAGCCTTGCTGACCGCGTGATGGATAAGCGAGTGTCAAAACTTTTGGAGATAATGGTGCACGATGGTAGAAAACATTCTGTTTTACTAAAACTTTTAAGCGAAAGCATTGCAAAAGTCGACGTTAATGAAATCGAATGCGAAAAACTGTTTGGTGAATCATGGAAAATCGTAGACGATCTAGCAAAGGCTGAAGTATACAGTGTCCCAGAAAAAATGGATTTGGCTACCTTGATAAAGAAAATGGCTACTTTAGAAAGCTATGTGAGTGAAGAGTATATGACATCAGCTCATCTTGTTTTAACAAGAATGGCGGCAGAAGAAATTGGTTTACAACTTGATATAATAAAAGATTTTATAGACTGGATTATAGTGGATGAAGGAAGGCATGTGAAAATAGTGGAAATAATTTCAAAATTGACTTAAAATAAAATTATGGAAGTTTAAACAATGAGTATCCAATCTTTAATCTATGAATAGAATTATATTTTCAAGCTCGTATAAAAAGCATATTTTTGTATAATTGGATATTTTTATAATTATAGGTAGGATTATTGCATTATAAAAAAAATTTTGGGTTGTTAAAAATATTTAGTCCCATGGAGGCCAGTACTCAGGGAACCATGTTAACTTATCGGGATACGCATATGCAAATATGTAATATGGGTTAAGGTAATAGTAGTCTTCAGGGTACCCTCTTAACTTTAAGGTATGTGTTTCTATTCTTCCAGTCGGAAGCCACTGACCATTTTCCCGATCAAATTCGTAAACTTGTCCTGTTAACTTTACTGTTAAACTTATATAATATACTGGTGGGCCACTAGCACAAATATATGATCCACTTATTGTAGCCTTTGATCCATATACATCTTTTGCACTAATTTTAAAGACAACCTTTTCCCAATCAGCATAGTCTGGACCGGACACAGGCCTTACAGTAAAGGAGCCCCCTCCAGAAACCCTATATTCTTCTTCCTGTGTTGGAGTCCAATAGCTCCAGCCCCCATCATCTTCTTCCCCTTCCACATACTTTAGGGTACCAAACACTATAGTTTCAACAAATTCACTTCCTTTTTCTAAATCATAGCCAGCAATTATATGAGATACTGCAAAAAGTTCGAAATCATTTAATCCAGCCTTTCCTACTGGAGGATCAAGGTCTCTTATAGCGAAAATCCATGCCTCATAGTATATTATTCTTCCCATAGGTGGTGGTTCGCTCTGTGCTACAGTATACTAATATGCATAAAAGAGTGTGTTAGGTCCGTATACTTCATTTAAGACACCATTCGCTATTGGTATGCTGCTAAACAATAAGAAGGATATTAATAGTGTGATAGACACAGAATACTTTAATTTTTTTATTCTCATAGCTTTAAGTTACAGCAGTTATTGTATTTAAGTATTTTATATTTTAATTAATACATAAGTGAAAATATTAGTAGTATTAAATAATATAATGCTAATGTTGTGAAGATTTCCCTATTTTTCTCCGGCAAGTTCTTTTTGAATAACTTTTTTGTAGGATAGGTTAGAATTTTTGTAATCTTTTTGGGCAACGGTATTAAAAAGTTTGTTCTATCACGATATTGGATATATTCTATTCCATGATATTTTATCATGTCTTTTTCTTCATATAATGCTAATGCTATAATTATCATTATCATGCTCAGCCATAGTAGGGGTGGTGGTGCAAAATATCCTCCTTTTGGAGGAGTAAAAATGTACTTGTCATATAATAGTAATGCATATGTCCATAGTATGAAACTTAAGTATTGTGGGTGCCGAGAGTATTTGTAGATTCCTGAAGTTATAATATTTTGTTTGATGAATTTGTTGTAAAGCCAGGTTGCACATGCTAAAAAGAAGATTGTTGCACTTAATAATATTATTATGAAGAAGAATATGATGTCGAATAGATTTGCTAAGTCTGTGTTGTTACTTAAAAAGCCAATAAAACCTACGACAAGTCTTATGATATCATAGGGTAAGTACACTATATCGCCTAGTTCGAATATATTTTTTGCAAAATATATTTTTTCTGGCCATGTTTCTCCAGGAGATAATTCTATTATTGGAAGCCATAGAATTCTAAGGATACCGATACCTGCTAGAAAGAACATTGTTGAAGCAAAGTAGCTGAATGTTGGAAGATATAATGCTAAAGAGCCAAGAAAAGAAATTTTTCTATTCTTTGAAACAAATCCTAAGACGATTAGGCTCAATGTAATTATTAAACCGAAGTATCCGATAGGTTTTATTGTTTCAATAAATTTTTCTGCATCCTGCCAGTTTAGACCATAATCAATAAACTGTTCTCTTAAAAACTCATTAACTAATATTGGAAGTTGTAGCGTAGAATATAGTATTGTAATTGCAAAAATTGCTGACAATATTATTGAATATAATATCAGATTCTTTTTCATACTTGTATTTTTTTAAAGTAGTTTTATAATTCTATATTTTAGAACATATTCTTTTTTAGGAACAATGTTTTAAAAGAGAAGGTGACGTTATTTAAAGATTGGATTTATTGGAGCACCGACTTTTCTTCAAAATATATTGTAAGGTATGGATTTTAGGTCAAATCAGCAGGATTAACATCTATACTACTCACAATTTTATAAATTGTGTTAATTTAGTAATTTTTTATTTTAGGATGTGGGGCATGCAACCCAACCACAATCAAGACACTTTATACACTCATCTTGGAAGATGAGATTTTTGCTTCCACATTCTTGACATGTTTCAAACTTTTTTCTCTCATGTGCTATGCTTCTTTCTTCTGTTAGGAGTTTAGGCTCCTCTAGTAACACGTGCTTTTTCACAGCTTCCTCAACAACTTTTTTGCCTAGTATGTTTGTTATGTCTATTCCCAAGTTTCTCATTATCTCTATTGTCTTGTTTTCTGTTAATGTAGTGTATGTGCCCTGTTTTTGTGATGGTGTAACAAGTACTTGAATACTTTTTGAAGTGTCCCGATATATTGTTAGACTCTTTAACCCTATCTTGTAGCTGAACAAGTATGCTTTTTCGACATCTTCCACAGTAACCCATTTTGGCATGTTTACTGTCTTGCTTATTGATGCGCATACCCATGTCTGCGCCTCTGCTTGTGCCCTTATGTGATCCCACCATGGTATATCATATGCTACAAGGAACACTTTCCTAATTTCTTCTGGAATTTCTTCAATACCTTGTAGTGAGCCTCCGTTGTCAGCAACCTTTTTTAGAATCTTTTCATCATATAATCCCCTTTCTTTTAATGCTCTTTCGAATTCTATATCAACGTAAAAGAACTTTCCGACAGTAACCCTTTTTTCGTAAACTAGAGCAAACTGTGGTTCGATTCCAGATGAAACATCAAATATCATAGAGATTGATCCTGTTGGTGCAACAGTTGTCACTTCAGCATTTCTAATACCATGTGCTTTTATCCCTTCTAAAATCATGTTCCAATCTAGTGTCCAAATTTCTCTACGGTAAAAACCTTCAAATGGCATCTCTCCATCAACGTAAGCTGAATTCTTGTATAATGGAAACACACCCCTTTCTTTAGCCCGTTCAATTGAGGCTTTCATCGCATAATATGTTAAGTTTTCTGTTAATGTTCTAATAAAGGAGAAGCCTTCCTCACTATTATAGGGTATATTTAAGGCGAAGAGGGCGTCAGCTAAGCCCATAAAACCTAAACCAACTTTCCTACTACGTTTTGTATACTCTTCAATCTTTTTTGTAGGATACTTGTTTACATCAACAATGTTATCGAGAAAATGTAGGGCTTTTACAACAGTTTCTCTAAATCCCTGCCAATCGAAAGTATTATCTTCCTTCACGAAAGCGTACACATTAATTGAACCGAGATTGCATGATTCGTAAGGATATAAAGGCTCTTCTCCACATGGGTTTGTCGTCCTTATTTCACCCAATGCTTTTTTTAGAATATTTCTCCTATTGATGTGGTCTAAGAAGATTACTCCAGGGTCTCCTGTCCTCCAAGCCATTTCAGCAATTTGGTGGAAGAGCGACTTTGGGTTAACTTCTTTCCAAACCTTTCCGTCTCTCGGGTTTCTTAGTGGATATGGTTTTCCTTCTTCATAATATTTCCAGAAATCCGGTGTTATTAGGACTGAAAGGTTGTAGTTTGTAAGTTTCCCTTCCTCTCCTTTTGATGTAATGAATTTTTCGATGTCAGGATGCCATATTTCGAGTATACCCATGTTTGCCCCTCTTCTTTTTCCACCTTGTTTGATGACATCTGTAACTTTATCGATTATTTGCATGAAGCTTGTTGGACCTGATGCTACTCCTCCTGTTGAGAATACTGTGTCACCTTCTGGCCTAAGTTTTGAAAAGTTTATTCCAACTCCTCCACCTGACTTGAAGATTAATGCAGCATCTTTTGCGGTATCCATGATAGAATCGATGCTATCTTCTACGTCTAGAACAAAGCATGCAGAAAGCTGACTTAATCTTGCACCTGCATTAAATAAAGTTGGAGAATTTGGGAGGAACCTTTTTTCAACCATTAAATTATAGTATTCTTGAAAATTTTGGTAGTATTTTTCAAACTTTCCTTCTAAAATCATGTTCCAAAATTTGTTCCATGGAATTTTCATTTTGCCTGCATTATTTAATTCATCATATAATGTTTTCATTCTTTCAAGATGGTGTTTATTCCATTTGAATGCAAAACCATTACTATTTTTTCCTAAACCAACCTTGTTACTCCATTCCTCAAAATTAAATTGTTCAAAGGGATGGGGTGATAGTGTTTCTTCCTTTGAAAAAACTTCTTCATCGTATAATATGTCGGGTATGACGACTAATGCTGCAACACGTTTAAACATTCCCTTGGGATCTTCTATAAGTTTACCTTCTTCATTTCTTAAAAGATATCTTGAAACAATAAGCCTTATGGCATTCAAACTTAATTTCTTATCGACTTCGTCAACATAATCCTTTTCAAGTAAAATCATCTTTTCCTTTCTAATATTCTCCCTCTCCCTTCTGTATAGAATATAGGCTTTAGCAACCTCATATAGACCATATTTTACAAGAGCTAACTCAACTATATCCTGTATTTCTTCTACATGAGGGTATGTTTCAGCTTCTCCAAATTTTTCATTAATAACTTTTAAAACATGCTGTACAACTTTCTTCAAACTTTCTTTATTATATTTTCCAACACTTACCATAGCCTTTTTTACAGCATTCTCTATTCTAGATGCATCAAAATCGACAACACGTCCATCCCGCTTAACAACTTTTTTTACTCTAGGTACTGGATACGCCAAAGCTAAACACTAACAATAGTAACAAATATAATGTTTTTAAAACTTACCTATTAATAAACTCACGCTAAAAATAAGACTTATATTCCCAAACCTAATATAGTTGAATGTTTTAAAACTAAAATTTATAGCTTTACTATTAAAGCTTTCACGATATGTTCTAATTCAAATTTTTCTAGATTTAGCTCAAAAACTTTTCCAGAATCAAGTTTTTCAAAGTCATTTCTTTGTTCGTCAACTATGTTTTTTAATTTTTCTAGCTTCAATAGAGTTGCCTTAGAATTTTTTGCAGGCGCATCAAATGTTGAAAAAATGTTTGGTGCAATAAGATAGGATAGTGCAAGCATCGTCCAGCATACATCCCTTATCTCCCATTGTGCCGAAGGATCACATCTTAGACTGTATATGTGCCTTAATTCTCTTGGATTTGCGGTCAAAGTTATGTTGGTCACGGTAGCATTGGGTAATAGGAATCTTGCATCCTCTTTGTTCACCTTATCTAAGAGTATTTTATAATATTCTGCTGATATTCTCATGAAATCGTCGTAGGATAAATTTAATTTAGAGTCACCTAATTTTATTTTTGCTCTGAAGTCTTTTATTGACGGTGGTGTAATATACCATTTTCCTTCACCTTCTATGTTCACATGCCTTTGGCTTTGTTGAGAGAAGCTTGCCATTCTATGTCTAACAAGTTGATGTGTTAAAACTCTACTGACTCCTTGTAGAGAAAAGGTTAAGACACCATGTTCTAATACACTATAATGTCCAAGTTCAACTGCTTTATTAATCAGTTTCTCTACCATGAATTGTGTAAAATTTTCTTGATCAAGATAAAGTTCGTGAGCAGCCTTGCTTGAATAGCAGCTTCTCATAGCCGCGGCACATAGCCTTTCAATTTTTGGAGTATATGACATTAAGCAAACTTTTGTATCCATAACATAATTCTAGCCTATTTTTAAAATTATAAACTTTTGGAGTTATTCCGGATTCTTTTTAAACTTTTATTCCTGCTTTATCATTTACTCTCTTTAAGTTGATGCAATATGTAGGATATAATATTGTTCGAACGCTTATCTTATTTCTAAAATTTTTTATAAGGCTTTCCTCTTCCTCAAAAGCCCATTTTGTTAAACTAAATAGTTCTTCTTTTCCAACCTTTTTATCCAGATACAAACTTATAATCCAATTTGTGTGAGCTATTATTTTCTTTTGTACCTCATTTTTAGATTTTAGGAAGACTCTCATATTATATCTATAATCTGTTTGAATCATTCTATGAATTTGTTCATGTACCCACCAATATGAGTTGCTATCAAACTTGTTTGTAGGCTTCTTTCCTAAATCCGGTAATCCTGTTTCAAAAAATATTGGCTTAAATAGGCTCATGCAAGGTAATGATGTTCCAGTAAACCAATGGATTTGCATTTTATCGCTAATCTGTGATATTTGGGATGAAGCAGTTTGAGATGGTCTCGTTAACCCTCCATAGTGCATGCATATGTCTCTCATGGAACCTTTTTCTGGGCTAAAAGGCTTTTTATTATGGACATTTAATATGCTAATAATGTATTCTAGGTTAATTTTTCCTTCCTTTTCTTTAAGCATTTTATAGGTGAATGTTCTCCTTTCTTTACCGTGAGCAAAATAGGTATAGAATCTATCTGAATAGCATTTAGCAAAACTAAAGTCTTTATCATCTTTACACCATTTCTTTTCAATCGCGTGTTCTATAACATTTTTTGATGCAAGATCCCAATCTTTGTCGATTGTTAGCGCATTCGAAATACTATATACTGTCTCAATCTTTTTTGCAACCCAATATTTACCTGCAGTTTCAATAACCCATGCCTCTTTCTTATCCATGATGACAAATGAATTATGATATAATAACTTACGTTCGTAACTTCCACTACCACCCTGTCCATATTCTTCAATAACGGCAATTATAAAGTCAAGAGCTTCTCTAGAATTTTTTGTCCTCTCCAACGCAAGTCTAATAATGTCCATACCTAAGATTCCAACCTCATTATAAGGTTCTTTAGTAAACACTGCAGTATTACCGATAACAAGTCCATGCTCGTTAGCTCCCATTTCTGCACCCCACATCCACCATGGTCTTGAAATGATAATCGAATATGTTTCCCTTACTTGGGGAAACTCTACATATGTAAGCTTCATCTTTTCTTCTTCATGCTGTTGTCTAGGATAAAACTCTATAACTTGCGCCTCATTTGGGTCTCTATCACTGTTTTTAGCAAATATCATTTCACCATTTTCAGTCACTGAGGAAGTAGCTACCAGTATATCACACATACTCAAATAGATTTGATGATAAAATAAATAAATTTTTAAAAATAATGAATTAGCCGACTATGCAAAAAGTTGAAAGGTTTTTGTTTCCGTGTCAAACCCTTTTTTCATTAATATACTCTCTATTTCTATAATCACTATTTCAGCGAAACCGAATATTGTGCAACCTTCAATTACATGCCCACCTACAACTTGAATACTTGTGCCATTATAATAAGAAAGAGTTGCATGAAGATGTACCGAAGGTTTGTCCTCAATAAGAGAAATATTTCCAGACAAAGAAAGAATTTCTAGAGGCCCATCAAACGAAACTATAATCCTATGCTCATCCGAAATGGGAAACTTTTCAGGAAAAATTTTAACGTTTCTAATACGAGCTTTTTCAAGTAATCCCACTCCTGAAATTATGACACCAGCTTTTATCTCATTTTCTTCAACAATTTTCTTTAAAGACAGAAGCAAATCGTTTCCTGTCTTTAATCTGGCGACTAAAATCTTACCTGCAGTACCAAATCTATAAATGGGATCATTAATCAAAGTTCTCACACCAATTGATTAGCTTAAAGGAATAAAAAAACTTAATTTTTAGTAAAAAAATTAATACTTTTATACAAAGAAGATTATTACTTATTATGAGGTAGATACGTTGAATGTTGCAGAATTAGTTGTTGGATTAATCACATCCATTATTTTTGGAGCGATTATTGGTTTAGAAAGGGAGATTACTCATAAGCCTGCTGGATTAAGAACACATATGCTAGTTTGCCTTGGTTCATGCCTTTTCACCATTGTATCTTTAAAGTTTGGAATGGATCCTGCAAGAATTGCTTCTGGAATTGTTACGGGAATCGGCTTTATAGGTGCTGGAACAATAATTGCTGAGCAGGGAAAAGTTGTTGGGATAACGACTGCAGCAAGTTTATGGGTTACAGCTGCTATAGGCTTAACAATAGGTATGGGTGAGTACATATTAGCTGGAGTGTCAACATTACTAGTTTTTCTTATATTAACTTCAAAAATCATTTCAAAAAAGCTATTTAATCTTTAGCGATTTTTCATAGTTCATAAGGTTGAACGTATATTAATTTCTTTTGTGGCCACATTATATTTATAGTATAGGATTAAAGAGTGATAAGCTTAAAAGTCAACTTCTGTACAATTAAAAGCATATGTGAAGAGTCTTTTTAATTCTTCTTCGTCTGGAATTCTTGGGTTAGTGATAGTCTCAGAGGAGACCATAGCTCTATTAATTAATTCATCCAGTTCACTTGCAAATGTTTTCCAGTCTAAGCCCATGTCTTTAATAGAAAAGGGCACACTCACCTTTTCCATTAAATCTTTTACTGCTTGAATAAGCGTTTCTATATATTTTTGATTCGTGTTAGCTTGGATGCCGATTGATTTTGCAATCTCGACATACAGTTCAGCTGTTTTCCCAACATTATATTTAATAACATAAGGTAAAAGCATACCAACAGTTCTACCATGAGGAATCTTGAAGATTGCACCTAATGCATGGCCCATAGAATGAGCGAGTCCTGCCTGAGAATTACCGAAAGCGAGTCCAGACATTGTTGCTGCAACATGCATTTTTTCTCTTGCTTCTATGTCATCTGGATTATTGTAAGCTCTTGGAAGGTATTCAAAAATAATCTTGATCGCGCCTATGGCCATAGCGTTTGAGAAATCATTCCTCCACTGGTTAACATAAGCTTCCATAGAATGTACAAGTGCATCCATGCCGGAGTCGCTAGTAAGTCTGGGAGGCATAAACTTGGGAAATTGTGGGTCAAGAATAACTATGTCAGGAACTAATTCTTTTGAAGCCAATTCTAACTTTGTTCGGCCGGCACTATCAGTAATTATCGTGGCCCATGTTGCTTCTGAACCAGACCCGCTTGTTGTTGGAATACATATTAACTTAGCTTTATTTCTAAGTCCTAATTTTTCCAACGGAGAAATTGCACCTACTTCCATATCCGGACGTTCATAGAGAACCCATATTGCCTTTGCAGCGTCCATGTTACTGCCACCGCCTAGGCCTATGAGCCAATCAGGACCATATTCTTTAGCTAGTTTAGCGCCTTTTACTATGGTTTCAATAGATGGCTCAGGCTCAACTTCGTCAAAGGTTTTTGTCTGAAGTCCTGCTTCCTCTAAATACTTTGACACTTTCTCTGCAAATCCAAGTTTCTTAACAGTCTTACCTGTTATTATTAGTGCTTTATTTCCCTCTATCTCCTTAAGATATTCCAGTGCATCTTCGCCAAAGAGTATCTTCCTTGGGCTTGTAAATTCCCACAATATGTTTCACTTTATTATAGAAATCTGGTTGGAACTCGATTGCAGTTTTTTGCCAACTCTGATGCAGCTTTCACATTCCTCATAATTTTAGACATACTTCCTGACAATTTAAATTTACGAACAAGTAGTGCCTTTATGGGATCCAGTTCTCCTTTAGCAAGCTTTTCCCAATTTTCATAAGATCCTTCAAAAATAAATTCGGTTTTCTTAGCGCTTCTATCGGGTAATATCTTATAGTCTTGACATTTGCCATGCCAGAGGTCAAGGTAAAGTATGATTTCAGATTTAACTTTAGGTCCAGTGTTAACTATAAAGAGAAAGTCACCTTCCCAATCTTTGGCAGCCTCAAAGTAGATTTGATTCTTATTGAGTTCCTCTACAAATCGTTTAACCCATTCTTCGCTTAAAAAAAGTAATTTTTCCTCATAGCCCATGATTATAGTAGGTAAAGACTTATTATTAAACTTATGTTTTAGTTTAAGTTCATGAATAAATAATCAAATTTAATATAATTTATTCAAGAAAAATAATAGAAAAAGTTTTATATTAAACATTTATTATTTTTTCAACATAAATTTTTATTATGTCTGTTGCAGTTATGACACCTTCCATAATTTTATCTTCACTATTATTTACGATAAACGCATGGTCTTCCTCGGCTTCCAACATCCTTTCAACTATTTCAATTAATGTTTGTTCTTTAGTTGCTAAAAGAGGTTTTTTCATTTCCAGGCTCGAAACAGGTATAATCCACTTATCTTTTTCTACAGTGAAAATTGATTCTATGTCAATAGAGCCTATTATTTGATTTTTATTATTAACAATCGGATAAGTTCTATAAACTTTTGCTCTAACAGTTTTTAATGCCTCTTTGATAGTTGTATCTGCTTTAAAGCATATTGGTTTATTCAACTTTAGTGAAGAAATATTTAAATTTGGTATTAGACTTTTCCTAAAAATTTCCTCTAATTCAAGTAAAGCTTCCATTTTACTTGAAGGTTTTTTATTCAATTGGCTTTCATAAAACGAGTAATTTCCGGTTATAAAGTAGCTTATCGAAGCTGAGAGCACTATATACATTATAGGACTTGAGCCTATGGTTTCTGTTACAAAGGCTATTCCTGTAAGTAGACTTTTTGATGCCGCAGCAAGAATGGAGCCCATGGCTATTATGGCAAATAATGATTCTGGATTTAATCCGAAAATTTTTGCATATATTAGTCCACACATACCTCCAACATACAATGATGGTATAAAGAGACCTACATTTCCTCTTGATGCAATTGTTAATGAAGTCGTAATAATTTTTAGTACAAGTAATGTTAAAAGGGTTTGAATTGTAATATTATAATTTGATATGTTACTGATTTCTCTTATTATTTCGTAGCCTATTCCAAGAACTTGTGGATAAAAGAATCCTATTAGTCCAATAATAGTACCACCGACTATGACTGAAAGCAGCGTGTTTAATTTAGAGCCGATAACCTGTATAAGGGTCTTCGTATTATCCAATACTTTTATAAACACTATTGCTAGGATTGAAGTGATTATTCCTAAAAATATTGTATGAAATAATAGGTTTGTTGATATTTCTACATTTATTCTTGTGGAAAAAATACTTTCTCCTCCAAAAAATAGTACTGAGAAAATATATGCTGAAATCGAAGATAATGCTGCTGGAATAAAAGCGTCTTTTTCAAGATCCTTCTTATATGGTATTTCAAAGCTAACAGTATCCCTGTTAGAGGCGCTTTAAATAATGCAGTAAAACCAGCAGAGGCACCACATAGATATAATAATTTAATTTCCTTCGGCTTAAGTTTCTGCAGTATATATGATGATATACCACCGCCTAAAAGAAGGCTGGGCCCTTCTAAACCACCACTACCACCAAATCCTAATGTAATTGTTGAAGAAAAAGTTTTAACCAAAACATCTTTTATCTCAATTATTCCGTTTCTGTGATGATATGATTCTATCATTAGGTCTGTTCCACATCCACTTTCCTTGTATTTTGCAAAAAAATGGTTTAGAGTGAAGGATAAAATTAGACCAAGCAGCGGAAAACAGATTATTAAATAATATGAGAAGTCAACTATTATTGTTCGGAAAATATAATTAAATACGTTATATAATTGAAGCATTAATGCTACAGCTGCTGCTGAAGTGAATCCCAGAAATATGGGTACTAGCGTATATTTGTATAATTCGAAGCCTTCTATTTTTATCATAAATCTGTTATCCACCCTTTATAGAATCACTAGCTTTATTCATACTTCATTAACTTATGTCTAAGGCTTTATGACAACCCTTAAAGCATACCTACAATTGATTGCTATGTCAAATGCTTTTTGCCATTCGCTTAAACTAAAAACATGTGAAATCAATGGCTTTAATTTAATCTTTCCTGTTGAAATTAATTTGATTGCCGTTTCCCAAGAATGCCATATATGGGATATTTCACCTAATATTGTTATTTCTTTGGTAATCAAATCATAGGTATCTAAAGTGACATTAATTCCACCCACTATTCCACCACCTGAGACCACAATACGACCACCCGGTCTAACAGACTTATAGCCCAACAGTACTGCATCTCCTGTTCCTGCAGCTTCAACAACAACATCAGCACCCCAACCATGTGTTGAATCCTTAACCATTTTAACCAAATCTTCTTCATTTACATTGACAACAACATCGGCACCCAACTCTTTTGCTAAAGGAAGCCTCTTTTCCTCATCAAAACTTGTTCCTGCAACTATAATAGGCCAAGCACCAATTGCTTTAGCAACCTGTAATAAAATTAAACCTCTTGGACCTGGACCTATTATTAGAACAGATTCGCCAGCTACTAATTGCGCTCTCTCTATTAGCGAATGTACACATCCGGCTGTTGTCTCAACTAAAACTGCTTCTAGTTCCCCTATATTATCTGGTAGTTTATGTAAAGAGTAAGCAGGCCAAGCCGCATATCTGGCAAAGCCCCCTCCAGTTGTATAGTGTACCCTTTGTTCTTTTACAGGAATGTTGCAGCATATGTTTATTTTACCTTGCTTACAATTAACGCAGTTACCACAATAGAATGTTACTATTTCGCCAACAACTCTGTCGCCTGGCTTAAAATCCTTTACATTTGCGCCTACATCTTTTACTACTGCTGAAATTTCATGCCCCATTATACTGGGCTTCTTAGGTCCTTCAACTTCCCTTCTGTGTTTCCAATAATGTAGGTCACTTCCACATATACCACAATATTTTATTTCTAAAATTGTATCATTTGGAGCATATGGGTTTTCACCTATTATTGGTTCTTTAACTTCCTCTAGTTTAAACTCAGAATTTGGGTAAAGTAGTAGAGCTTGCACATGATAGCCTTCTTCTTCTAATTAATTTAACCTTAATTATCAAGCTTGATATCAAGCTCGATATAAGCATCATGCTGATAAAAATAGCGTTATTTGATTACCAAATTATATATGATGGCACTTAAGCTATTTTGTTGGTGGCAGGATTTTGAAAGCTATGGTTTTGAAACAGATTTCGAGGGTAGAAGATATGCCTTTACAATTGGAGGAGGTGCCGAAACCAGATTTACAATCGAATGAAATTTTGGTTAAGATTACCGCTTGCGGTATTTGCCGTACTGAGATAGATGAAATTGAAGGGAGACGTGTGCCTAAGCTTCCTATAATTTTAGGTCATGAAATTGTTGGTAAAATTGAATCTTTAGGTCCTTGGGCTAAAAAATTTAATTTGGGCGATAGAGTCGGTATAGCATGGATATATCATGTATGTGGACAATGTACCTTTTGTTTAAGTGGACAAGAAAATTTATGTGACCAATTTAAGGCAACAGGATGCGATGTTAATGGAGGCTATGCAGAATACATAAAGGTTAAAGAAGATTTCGTATACCCTATTCCTGAAAAATTTGATGATTCACATGCTGCTCCACTATTATGTGCGGGGGCTATAGGCTATAGGGCCCTAAAACTTACTGGTCTAAAAGATGGTGAGACTATAGGCCTTTTTGGCTTCGGTGCTTCTGCACATCAAGTTTTCCAGCTTATAAGACATTTGTATCCAAAATCTAAAATATTTGTCTTTACAAGAAGGAAAGGTGACGCACCAAGTGTTCTTGCCAAAGAAATGGGCGCGGATTGGGTTGGAGAGACTGGTGAAGAGCCGCCTGAAAAGTTTAATAGGGCAATAGATACAACACCTGTAGGACGGCCTGTTATTGAAGCATTAAAGCACTTGAGTAAGGGTGGTCGACTGGTTATAAATGTTATAAGGAAAGAGGAGTTAATACCTCAAATTATATATGAACAGCATTTATGGTATGAGAAGGAGGTAAAAAGTGTTGCAAATATTACTAGAAAGGATGTACAAGAATTTCTTAAAATAGCCGCAGAGGTTCCAATAATACCTGAGATTAGAGAATTTAAGCTAGAAGAAGCTAATAAAGCCTTACTAATGTTAAAACGCGGTGAATATCGTGGTGCTGGTGTATTAAAAATAGGGTAACCTTTCTACTTCAAAACTATCTCAATAGTTATCATTAAAACTTTTATAGTTCTGGGGCAGAACTATGGTTCTGGGGTAGAACTTGATATTTGATGCTAGACCAAAAATGAAAAGAGAAGACTTATTCGATAGAGAAAAGGAGCTTGAAGACTTACATAATAATCTTGATGTACCTATGATAATAATTACAGGTATAAGACGAATTGGTAAATCATCAATTTTAAATGTATTCTTGAATGAGATTAATTATCCTACCATAGTGCTAGATTTAAGAGCATTAAGAAATAACTATGGCTTAAAAGAATTTTACGATATACTTTCTCAAAGCATTTCTTCTAAGATTGAAAAGCTTATTGATGTTATTAAAAGTATAAGTGCGATAAGAATAGCTGGAAACGAAATAGAAATAAAATGGAAAGGGAAAGGTGCTTTAAATCTTACTTCATTTTTTGATCACATTAATAGAAAGAGAATTATAATAGCTTTTGATGAAGCACAAAAATTAAGGGGACCTAGATCCAATGAAATTCTTAATGCAATTGCTCATGCATACGATTATGATAAAAACATAGGCTTCATCTTTACAGGTTCCGAAATTGGTTTACTTTACGATTTTTTAAAAATTAAAGATACTACTTCACCACTATATGGCAGATATTATTATAATTTAACTGTTGAACGTTTTTCTAAAGATATTGCAAAAGATTTCTTAAGGTCTGGTTTTAAAGAATATGGGATGGTCGTAGATGAGAACACCTTAGAAGAATGTGTTTCGTTCTTTGACGGTATACCGGGCTGGTTGACATTTTATGGTAATGAAGTTGTGAGGGGGCATAAAAGATTTAACGTTATAAAGGAAATGGCGGTAAATTTGGCAAAAAATGAGCTTAGGAATTTAATTAAAAATAGGGGAAGTAAAAGGTACGCGACGGTATTACAAGGGATAGCATTAGGTAAAAATTCATGGAGTAAAATTAAGGAATATGTGGAAGAGAGGGAAAAGACAACAATCTCAAAAAGTATATTGTATAATATTTTGAATAACTTAGAAGAATTAAGTATAATTAAAGACTATGAATTCATGGATCCAGTTTATAGGGAAGCTGCTAAAAGACTTAATTATTAAAATTCTTTTTAAAGACGATTATGGAACTTAATGAGTAGAAGTATTGTCACCAAGCTGTTAGAAAATATTCTGTTTAAGAACCTAGAAAAGCTTGACAAGGATGAAGATTATAGAAATGGAAAAACTTGCTTTCTAGAGCATGTAGTATTAAACTTCAACCAGTTCTTCTTTTATAAACCTTTTATACCAATGCTCGAATTTTTCAATAGAAGTTATATGAAGTTCTATAGGTGCTTCAGTGCTCATGTACACTTGAGCTTTGACTTTATACTCTTCATCCTTTGAAATATTCTTTTCAAGTACTACTAAAATATCTATGTCGCTCACTGCAGTATATTTACCTTTAACAACAGAACCGAAGACATAAACTTTTGAGTTTGGCCAATGTTTCAACACCAGCCTTTTTACTTCCTCAGCTACGGCTTTGTAGTTTTCTAGACTCTCAAGTAAGTGCACTCTATAATCTAATAACTTATCATATTCTTTCGATTGCAGGCTTAAACACCTCTTTTACAAACTTAAGTATCTCCTCGACCTCTACTTTCTCATACTTCCTTGGCAAATACCTTGATCCTATATAGGCATCTTCTATTTTAGTTAACATGACAACCCATTTACTATCGAGTAATAGATCTTTCAGGCTACTCGTTAAAGTTGAAAGATTTCTTAACAAGCCTATTAAAGAATGAGTTCTTGGATATGTACCAACTTTTACTAACAAACAATATTTTAGAATCAGCTGGCAATATTGTTCCACGTTAAATGCAGCTAAATCGTAGTTTCCTTTTGCAGCTAATTCTTCTGCATTAGCAAGAAAACTTTCAGCACGTTCTCGCAAAAGTTCTGCTTCCTCAAAACTCACTTATACCACCGATATAGTTACATACTCCTATAATATAATTTTTGGCTTTCATTTAAAAAACAGTGTTTCACTATACGTTTAACCACTCTGTGAGTTAATAAACTGCATTATCAAATTCATCCTGAACCATAATTAAAATGTCAGTTTTGAATAAGTCAACTTATGTCTATTCAGAGATACTAAATTATCAATTATGTACTTGTAAAAATCACTTGTTATGACATGGGCCTTGTTTGCAACTATTGGTTATTAGTGATAGTTTTATATCATATAGGGGTTAGCTTCCTTTTTAGGTTTAGTGATAGTAAAATATCATATTTTTATTGATATCCAGTCTAATCTTTATTTAAAAGTTTTTGTTACTTAGAGCTTTCTTTTAAGATCGCTTTTTCTAAAAGTTCCTCGATTAAACTGCTTCTGCTAGATTTTATATCATTGCCATATTCTAGTTCCTTAATTTGTCTTTGTCTAACAAGTTCATCTATTTTTTTTAAAAGCTCTTCTTTTATTGATATAGTTACCTTAACCTTTTTCATACCGTAATACCATAATACCTTCATACTTTTATATTTTAATATTACACCATGGTATCATAATACTCAAAATTCAAGACAATCACCATTTTCTTAAAAATCTCATATTTATGATATAAAATTTTAAGGTATTAAATAAAAAGGAACATACTTAGACCTAATAATTATAATAATTGCACCTATTAACGGCCTTATTGAAACATTACCAATTTCCTTGGAATAAAAATGCCCTAAAAGATATATAAATAGAGGCTGCGAATTTATTATTGGTGCTACCTTAGAAACATCACCACAGCTTAATGCATAAAAAGTAAATATCCATGCCAAAGCCATAACAATGCCAGAAACCCACATAAGTTTAAAATCATTCCATGTAATTGGTCTAATTTTTCTACTTTTAAAAATGTAGACTAGGTAATATAGTATAAGGGCTGCTAAATTTGCGACAACCGTTCCAAGAAAAGGTTGATTTGAAATATTTAGAGCAATTTTTCTTATAGAATCACCTAATCCACCCATCAGTACACCTGACATTGGTAATATTATATAGGCAACTTTTGTTTTTTGGCCATTATTCCTGCTTATACTAGTTTCTATTATTATCGCACCAACTATTATTGCTAAGATACCTATCCAAAGGTTTGGAGGGAACATTTCTGAAAGAACTATTACAGCAGATATTGCTGATATTATGGGTTGAGATGGCATTATGGATGATGTGATTAAGGCACCAACTTTTTGTAAGCTCTGAAAAAATATTAGCCTAGCCAAACCTGGCGCAATAAGACCACTTAAGGTGAACAAAAATATGCTTATCATATTTATTTGGCTAAAGTCTACAAAAAATAGGAAAGGAATATAGGTTGCACAGCTAATAGCAGAAACAAGCAAACTACATGATAAGTAATCCATTTTTTGTAATCCCCTTTTTATACCAATTACATTATATGCAAATGTGAAAGACGAAAGGATCGCAAATACTATCTCAATCATATTATGGTAATAGGGGTGCTTATTCAATGCATATTTGTTTTAAACATTAAATCTAAAGTTAGGTAGAACAAATTAAAAGTTTTAAATACAAGAAATTTTTAATAAAATAAGATTAGCTTGAGTATGCCAAAAGGTTTGAATTTAGAAGAAAGTGAAAAACCTGTTTGGTATGGTCGTATGAGTTGGAAGGCGAACTGGTTTCTAATATTACTTGCGATATTAACAATTTGGTTTTTTGGATTAGGTCTTATTTTCCTTTTATTAGGTCTCCTTAGAGTAAAGTCAACAGAATATTTTATTTCGGATAAAAGGATTTTTGTTAGGTATGGTCTTTTCAAAAAAACTGTTTTGCAAATTAGGAATGAGTGGATCTCAAGTTATCTTATAAGTCAAAGTTTCTTCGGAAAGATATTCAATTATGGCCGAGTTTGGGTTAGCACGCCAGGATATTTTAGTGGTGTAACTGTTATAAAAAATGTTTCTAACCCAAATTTTTTTAAAATAGTATTAGAACGTTTGCTCGAAAAGCAGTCAGTTAACTAGCTAAAATAATTATATCAAGCTTGATATCAAACTTGATAATCGAATATGTTAGGTAATTGTATAAAGACATTAAAATTAATGTAATGAGATAAAAAAACATGTATTCAAGCACAAATTTTTTTATAAGATGATTAGAAAAAATTGTCCTTATATCATATAATTTAAGAAAAAACTTTAAAACCTCATGTCATACAATGGAACTCTATCTGAGCAACAGATTAAAATAAAGAGTGCTCAAATAATAAATTATAGCTTGTCTTTTTTGGGTGAAAACGCTAAAAACGCTATATTTTATCATTTTATGAGAAGTAGGAATCTAAATAAAGTAGAAGAAATAATTGATTACATTGATGAATTTGAAGACTTTTTAATTGGAATATTTGGGTATGGTGCAACATTTATACTACCAATTATAGTTAATAGACTTTACAACCAGTTTAAGGTTGAGCCACAATCTTTTGCTCAGATTAGTCTATCTTATGCACTAAAAGAGATAAGAAGAAAGATGGTTCAATAAAAAAATTTTAAATATTAGCTTAAGATGTATTATTGTAAATGGACAAAATAGATCCAAGTTATATATTAGGAATTGTCGATTGTCTTGGCCATTTTACCTTATACAATTATAATAATTATTGTTATCCAAAGTTTGTAGTTTACACTAAAAATAAAGACATAGCATATCTATTACATTCATTCTTTAATATAGGTAATGTAATAACAAAATCAAAGAATAGAAATAAACCCCTTTACATATATTTTGTATCAAAGTATAATGAGTTAAAGCAAATAATCGATTTTTTTGAAAACCATAAACTTAATATCAAATATAACGAATACATTCGCTTCAGAAACTTCCTTACCAAATGGCATCCTAAAATACAAAGAAGAAGCAAGGAAGAGAGTATCAAAGCATTAGAAACAGCAATAAAAATGTATAAAAAAGGTTATCCTGTAAAAGAAATAATCCTAAAGACAGGAGTAAGCCTTAATAGATTATACATAGTTCTAAGATCTTACAATCTTAAGAGGTATAATAAGGTCAAAGATGAAGGAGTTATCCTGTATTCAAAGGTAAGGAGCTAGCTTTCTTCTACTATTTCATATGACGTTGCTATCTCAGCCGCTTTCTTTAACATTCCTCCAACTGAACAATACTTTTCATGTGAAAGTCTGATCGCGTTTTCAACAAAATCTTTATTAATATTTACACCCTTAATAATATACTTGAGACTTATGTTTGTATAAATTTTCGGATCCTCATCCCTCCTTATACCTGAAACTTCAACCGTTAACCCCCTAATATCTTGTCTCTTCTTTTTAAGTATCAAAACAACATCAATGCTACTACATGCAGCTAAACATGCTAAAAGAGTCTCCATAGGCGAAGGTGCTGTACCATGTCCACCCCTTTCAATAGGAACATCAAAATTGACTGTAAGCCCATTTTCATTTTTTCCAACAAATTTTAGGTCGCCTAGCCACTCTAAAGTCATTTTCTTTATAGTTGGCATAAAAGGACCATAAAAATATAGTCTATAAAAGCTTTAAAAAGACTGATCCGCCTAGAGTTTGTTCATATTTATGAACTTAAATCAATTTTATTCCACAGTTAGGGCAAAACTTTGGTGTTGTCGGTAAGTTTCTAAGGTCTGTTCCACAGTTTGGGCAGAAGTTTATTTTTTGAACTGTTACCGGAGCTTGTTGTGTAGAGGGGGAACTTGTAGGTTGTGTTTGTGCTGTAGGCGCTGGCATTGGTGTTGGTTGAGTTTGTTGTTGGGGTTGCATTATTGGGGGTATGATTACCATTCCAGCGCCTAGGGCTGCACCTGGTGATTTTGATAGAGATTCTGCTACAGATTTTGCTGTATCCATTTGTAGGACTGTTGTTGCGCTTGCTTGTTTTAGCCAGAATAGTCTTTCTCTGTATTCTGGTGTTGTGTCTATTCCTTCGAATTTTAGGTCTATAAGTTGCAGGCCTATTCTTGAAAGTTCTTCTGATATGGCTGTTTTTACTTTAAATGATACTTCTTCTAGTTTACTGAATACTGTTACTAGATCATATTTTGAGAGTTGGGAGATTAGTCTTTCGTTCATGTATCCTCTTAGGAATTCGTTAACTTGTGGTGTTTCAAAAATACTTTGTCCACCTACAACTTCCATTACAAATATTTTTGGGTCTGAAATTTTGAACCAATATGATCCATAAAATTTTAAGGGCGCCAGGTCTGTTGTTTGCCCGCTTGCACCGTAAAGTCCTTTAAACTGTTTTGTTGAAACAAATATAACATCTGCTGTAAATGGGGATCTATCGAAACCGGATATTCTACTTAGTATTGTAGTTAATAGAGGTAGATTTTGGGTTGTTATTGTGTGTCTTCCAGCTTGAAATACGTCGTATGCTTTGCCGTCTCTAAAGAAAACTGCAATCTGATATTCTCTAACTATCAATTGGCTGCCCCACGTTATTATATTTTTTGGGTATCTATATACTATATCATTTTCATCCTGTATTGCCCATTCTATAATATCAGGCATTATTTGATCACCTCAAAGATCACGTCATTCCTTTGATTAAAGGTATTTTCAAATTCTAAAAGTTTTTTTCTAAAGTCTTCTAATGCTAACTTCTTATTTTCTTGACCATAAATGTTGTTTGCTATATCTTTTAAAGACTTAATATTTTCTAAAATATTATAATCGAATTCTAATAGTTTATCAAGCTTTTCTTCTTTAACTTTGACTGCGTCAAAAAATCCAGAATATCCATAATTTGCATGTTCTATCTTGTTGATAAGTCTATCCAATACAGCAGATACACGATTTGCGGTAGAAAAGGTTTCAACATCATTAGAGTCCGCTATTTTCTGGAAAACATCATTTAATATCATTTTTATCTCATTAAGTTTTTCAACCAAACATTTTCTGACCATCTTATCTGCCTCACGCCTTAACTCTTTCTCCTTATAACCATGATAGCCAGGAACATATGATGCAATTTTTTCTAATAGGGTTTGTTCGTCTCTTACTCTGCCAATTATATTTGACATCTATATATCCTACCTAGAATTTTTGAAAAATGGTGTATTTAAGTTTTCATGATAAAAATTTTATTTTACAAGATTAGGATGTGTGTGCTCAATTGGTAGAAACTTTGGATCATAACTTGTTCTAGGAACAAGTTTTCTTGCATTATTTGGGCACCTATAGACACATAATCCGCAACCCATACATTTGTCAGGGTCAACATAGGCTTTACCTTCTTGGTCCCTAAATATAGCATTAAACGTGCATATGTTAACGCATACACCACAATTATCTAAACCCCTACATTTTTCAGAATTAACAACAGAATATAATGGTCCCGGATACACGCCTTCTCCAGCAATAAGCTGGCTTCTTGTTGGCATACAATATCTTGCATCACAATTGCAAATTACAAAAGCCCAACGTTTCGCCTTAAAACATGCAAACACTTCATGAATTAGATTGTGGTCACGGAATTCTTTTAAAAGTCGCTTTGCCTCTTCCTTAGTTATGTATGTGTATTCTTCAGGATCCGCAGCCTTATATGCTTCAGCACCATACATAATAACCATATCTGTGACATAAGGTTCTTCTTTGACACCAATAGATTTTTTACAAACACAGGGGCCGACAGCAATATGTGTTCCATTTTCAGGTAAACTGTCAATCAGGCGTAGAGCTGCCTCATGTTCTATCACAACACCATGAGGCAAAAACCATAGAAGTTTTCCTGTAACCTTTAAGAAAAATCTACCTGGCCTTGTACTGTTCAAAAGTCTGTTTTTTAGTAGCCTATCAATTATTCTAACAACTGTGGGCTCTATTTTTGCATAGAAAGTATGTAACTTCTTTTGTAGATAGGATTCTTCACCAAAATTTCCATTTTGAAATATATGTGTGAAGACGATAAAAGCAAAGAGTGTTGAAGATAGAGTAAACAGATACATACTCTAATGCTTGCTATAAAATCTTTTTATCTTTTACTTTAAGAAAGCCCTTTTTAATTTAATTTAAACATTCATGATTTTTTAGAACTATTAAATGAGGCTCAAACATTACAAAAAGTTTATATATAAGTCTAATATATTATATTTATTGGGGCAATAGTCCTGGAGGTGACTCCTCTATGGGATTGCCTTCAAAGACTATTGTCTCCGACATGTCCTTAACAAACCTGAATTACTTGACACACCCCCTCCAATAAACTTTTTTTTAAAAAAAGGGGGGGTAAGACGATAGTTTGTTTAGTCTATCTTTATTGGCTCACCTTTTGGTTTTTCCTCTTTCTTTGGTAGAGTAACTTCCAGAATTCCGTTACGATAAGATGATTTCGCCTTCTTCGGATCAACTTTCGTAGGTAAGTCTACTTCCTTATAATATTTTCTTTGTGGGGTGTCAACTGAAATTGTAAGCGAAGTTTCTGTACCATGAAGTTTTATATCCTCTTTCTCTACACCTGGTATTTCTGCAATAACCTTAACTTCGCCGTTTGTTGTAAGAACGTCAACAATGGGTTCTCTTTCAACTTTAAAGTCTATGCTAGGTCTTCCAGGTCCAGGAGCTACCTTAAGGTTTCCGAAAGTTCTTACTTGCGGCTTACCGTCTGGCCCAATAGTAACACTGTATCCGTAAACGAATGGCCCCCATTCTTTAACTTTGCTTCCGTCAGGCAGTGTTCTTTCCCTTATAAGTTCTTTGGGCACCATTTCGCTTAACGCTTTAAATTCACGTTCCATTTCTTCCTCTAATTCTTTAAAAAACTCATCTATATCTTCAAAGAACCAGCTTCTGAAAAAGGGGAAACGCCTTCTCCTAAATGGACTCCACCAATCTTCATTCATAACGACCACCTTTAAAAGTAATAGGATTTATCTTATATATAAATTTTTATATTTTTTAAAATATTTTTTTCATATCGTTAACGCTTTCTAAAATTATGTCAGGATAATACTTTTCCGGTATTTTCCCCAAATCTTCAGCTTTCGTGACGCCAGTTAAGACGAGCACGGATTTCATTTTCGCTCTCTTTGCAGCGATGATGTCTGTTTCAACCTTGTCTCCGACGATTAAAACTTCATCCTTTCTCAACCCAGAATATTTAAGTGCCATATTTATTATTATTTTTGATGGCTTTCCTATTAGAAAAGGTTTTACTTTTGTGGCAGCTGTGATTGCAGCAGCCATTGCACCAGCACCAGGCAAGTAGCCATCTTCAACAGGCAGAATCATATCCAAGTTTGTTGCAATAAATTTAGCGCCATATTGTATAGCGTAACATGCTGCCTTAAGACGGTTAAAATTAAATTCAGGGTCAAAACATGATACAACAAAATTCGCTTCCATTGCATGTTCTTCGTCAACTACTGTGAATCCTTTTTCTTTAAAAAGAGTTTTAAGCGCATTTCCGCCTACGACATAAACCCTATTATTGGATCCAAATTTTCTGTAAATGTATTCAACTGCTGCCATTCCAGAAGTATAAAATTCACTTTCTATAGCGTCTAAACCCATTTTCCTAAAATGTTCAACATATTCTTTTTGTGATCGTGAAGCATTGTTTGTTAAATAAATTATTTTTAACCCCCTACTTTTTAGGTAAGATATTGTATCCTTTACACCTTCTATTGGAGTGTGCCCCCTATATATACAGCCGTCTAAGTCAAAAAATATTCCCTTGATATCAGCTAGCATACAATTAACCTCCTATTTACTAATATATTAAAATTGTAAAGCAATTTGGAGTCTTGAACAATTTTAAAAATGTTCATCCTTAATTAAATATTTATAAATATTTTTTAAAAATCTCTTTGCATGAGCAATTTATCCGGTATCCTATTATCAGATTTAATTATAGCATTTCTATTGTTCTCAATTATCGTTACTACAGTACTTTTAACAAAAAAATTCTCCAACATTTGGATAAACAGGAAAATGATACATCTTTCAGTAGTACCAGCTATTTTATGTTACATGTATGTATTTAATGAACCTTATATATTCTTCATATTTGCTATCTTCTTCGTAGTATTCCTAATATTACCACATGTAAAATCGAAGGAATTAAGTTGGTTTCAAGAAAAGAAAAATTATGGAGAAGTGTTTTTCTGCCTAAGCTTTGCTATACTAGCTATCCCATGCTGGGAAAATTATAGGATATTAGCTGGTGTTGCAATGCTTTTTATGGCCGTAGGTGATTCGGTGACAGGAATAGTTAGATCACGCTTTCTGAAAAATAGAGGAAAACATTGGTCCGGTAGCATTGCCATGTTGATCACGTGCCTATTTATAGGATTATTTTTCTTAAGCTATAAAGGAATAGTACTTTCTATCCTTGCCACATTGCTTGAATATCAGCCTTGGATAGACGATAATCTCACAGTTCCACTTTTAACCGTATTATTTGGCATGATTTTGCCCGTATAGTTTAAAAGCACAATATATTTTGGTAGAGGAGTAAAAGGGGAATCGATTATGAACTTTATACTTTTGATTAGACATGGAGAAAGTGAAAGTAATGTTAAGCATTTGATAAGTCATGATGTTGAAAGTTATCCCTTAACTGAAAAAGGTGTTGAGCAGAGTAGGATAATCGCTGATGGATTAAAAAAGTTAAAAATAGATGTAATATATTCAAGTCCAGTTTTGAGGTGTAGACAAACAGCTCAAATTATTTCAGAATCTCTAAAATGTCATATAATATATGATGAGCGAGTAAAAGAAAGGTTTTTTGGAAAATTTAACAATAAAAGGATAGATCCTCTTGATTGGAAAACTTTCTTGGTTGATGAAGCATCAAAAAAATGTGTTGAAGGATGGGATGAAATATATTTGAGAATCTATGATTTAATAAAGAATGTGAAAGGTAAGAATGCTGTTATAGTTACGCATTATGATCTAATTAGAGCTTTTATAGCAAAACAGTTCGGTCTCGAAGATGAACTGAGCGCATGGGGTATTGTAATTCCTAATGCAAGCCTAACGATAGTTTTGAATAAAAATGAAAGTTATAAGGTTAAAGCGATAGGGATACCTCCAGTTGAAGAATTAATTTCTAAAATTATACAAGATTTAAACATCTAATAATATTCAACCTTAACCAAGTATCTTCTCAGGTAGACGCCAAATAATATTCCAACAATTAGGCCTGCCAAATGAGCACTATGTGCAATGGTTGAAGGTGAGAAAAGGCCAGCAAAATCAATTATGGCCCATAATATAACCAACAATATTAATGGAATAGGAAGAAGCCCATATAAGAAAACCCTTCTAAAAGGTGTTAGAACAACTAGTGTTCCAACAATACCATATATGGCGCCAGAAGCACCAATTCCTGGAATACTAGAGGATGGGTCAGCGATCAAATATCCCACATTGCCAATGATACCAGATAGTATGAATATGATAGCAAAAAGTTTTCTTCCCACTATATTTTCTAGGCTTAAACCAAAAAAGAAAAGGGCGATCATGTTAAACAATAAATGTTCAAAGTCAGCGTGAAGGAAGATTGAAGTTATGAATGACCAAGGCATTTCAAGCGCATAGGATGGAAAAAATGCGAGATATATCCAATATACTGTAAGATTTTGGAAAATAAACATTGTAACACATGAGAGTATGAATATGTAGGTCCAGATTGGTTTTTCAATAAATGAATGCATTTAATCAAACTCTTTATGTGTATAATGAGTATATTCCCCTATTCATCATAAGCTTTTGAAGTTCATACCTTAATTTTAGGTCTAAGTCAACCTGTTTCTCTGAAACAAGAGGCAGTTTTTGAGAGTGAATAACCGGCCCGTGTAAAATCATCCTATTTTTTTCCACCTCATCTAAAGGCTTTGGCTCACTCTTTAGTATACTGTTAATAATATTAACTGGAACCTCGTTTTTGGAAAGAGATTCAAGAATATGTTTAGCAATTTTATCTTCAACTGGTCTAAAACCATAATGTGGACTTTCTATCTTTTCTACAAATTCACTGTTTTCATTTTTAAAACTTAATCCTACACATAGAGGGTTAGGCTTATATAGGCTGTCTAACTTTATTTCCCATACTTCTTCTGGTGAATAAAATAGTATTGTTGGAAACCCTTTATCATCCTTACTAATAAACACTTTCCAACCTAAAGGGTTCCTATTATAGGCTACATGAATCTTTCTTAAAATACTTTCAAAACCTTCTATGCTCAATGCACCAAATAATTTTTAAGTATTATTTAAAAATTTTTCTAATAAAAGTTAGAAGGTAAAGCTAAAATTCAGGATAAGTTGAAAGAAGCATACCTTCAACAACTATTGGACGACTACTATTACATATAGAAATTGCCTCTTGAAGTTTAGTAGCACGTTCAGCATATATTTCCATTAGAACTTGGCCTTTTTCAACCTTATATCCTTGTTTTGCATAAATCATTATACCAGCACCCTTTTCAAGAGGGGCGCCAGCAGCTCGTCCTATAGCATTAATCACGGTATTATCAACTAAAGTTACGTAGCCATCAGATTCAGCTAAAATCTCATACTTGTAGCTACCAACTGGAATATCATTAGGCTTAATGTTAGGATTACCACCTTGATTCTCAATAATTTCTCTAAACTTTTTCAAAGCCCTACCGCTCTTTAATATTTCCATAGCCAGTTTACTACCCTCACCTTTAAACGCGTAACCGGTCATTTCAAAAATAAGCCCAGCCAATGAAACAGACTTTTCTACAAGACTCTTAGATGCATCCTCCGGACGTTCAAGTGCACTTAGAGCCTCCCTAGCTTCTAATGCTGGGCCAACAGCCTTCCCAATAGGTTGACCTCCATATGTTACGCCACACCTCACATTAATTCCCATCCTTTTACCAAGTTCAACAAAATCTTGGGCTAAAGAAAATGCTTCTTCCCTTGTTTTAACCTTTGCACCTCTACCAGTTGGTAAATCAACTACCAGATAAGAGATTCCTTCTGCAGCCTTTTTAGACATAATACTTGCAAGCATCTGGGACCTAGGATCAATTTTAAGGGGATATTCGACTCTAATAAAAATGTCATCCGCTGGAGCCAGATTTAAGGCGCCGCCCCACACAATTGCACCACCAACTTTCAAAACTATCTTCCTAAGCTCTTCTATGGAAAACTCAACATTTGCTAACACACTCATTGTGTCTGTTGTTCCGGAAGGGCTTGTTATTGCCTTAGAAGATGTTTTTGGAATAAGGAGACCCGTTGAAGCAACAATGGGCACAATTAGCAATGAAACCTTATTTCCAGGTACACCGCCTATACTATGCTTATCAACAGCCTTCCCCGGTAAATCTAGAATATCACCTGTCTTTAACATACTTTTTGCTAAAGCTTCAATTTCATCCATGCTCATTCCATAAAAATCTTGTGCAAGAAGAAAGGCTGCAATTTCCAATTCATTTAAGTTTAGAGAAACAGCATCTTGTATAATGCTTGAAATTTCTTCCGCAGACAATTTTTCTCCTCTAAGTTTTTTCCTAATATAAGTTACACTTTGAGGAGTTTTAGCTATTTCAATATTAACTACTTCACCATTTAGTGCACCCAATTCAAGAGCAATTTCTTTGTATAAACCTATTTGGCCTTGTGGAACAAGTTCAGGCTCTTCACTAATTTCAACTAAAGCTGTTGTAATTTTGTTTTCATGAACAATCCTTATTCTATCGTAAACATTTATCCCTAAGCTTTCTGCATCAAACTTGTTTAAGATAGCCGCTCTCTTACCAGACAATATATTTAATACTCTAACAGATAGTGACATCGCTTTAATTTTGTTTGCAATTAAATAAAAACATTAAGATACAAATTTAGGGGAAGGATATAGTATGAGTAACGATGCTATTAAGCTAATGGAAAAATGGGAGAAAAGGAAGACCTCGTTTTATAATAGAATGAAGAAAGATATTATATCAGGCTATTTTGATAAGGAAATGGAGCATGTTATAAGGTCACTTTTTAAGGTAAAAGAGGCATATCCTACAAGTAGTTGTTCTGGAAGACTTTTGATTATATCTTCACGAGTTCCGTGGAAGAAAAGGAATGTGAAAATAGTTTATAAAACTCATGAAATAAATGAAAGTTTAAAGCAAGAAGTGTTGGATAAAATTTTTGAATCGGAGGATGAAAATTTATGGCTGTATCTTCAGCCTCCAATAATACATATATCATGTTCTAACTTGGAGACTGCAACAGAATTAATAAAGCTAGCTAGGAATACTGGGTTTAAGGAAAGCAAGATTTTTATGAAAACGGGGACTGGGTGGCATCTGGAATTAAAGGGTAAAGAGTTACTGGTTGTTCCTATTAAATTAGAAGGCACACTTTTGTTTGAAAAAGAAAAATTAGAAATGGTTATTGAAGAGACTTTAAGAATATTTAATGATTTCAAGGATAAGATAATAAAATTTGAAATTGCAATTAAAAATACTTTAATAAAATAAAAAAAGGAGGGGGCTGTACTATATTTCTTCTAGTGCTGAAGTGAAAAAGTCGTGGTGCTCTTCTTCATCTTCTAAAATTTCTACAAAAATGTGTGCTGTTGTTGTGTCACCTTCACTTTTAGCTTTTTCGATTATTGTTTTATACAGTTTTATAGCATTTTCCTCGTCTTTGGCATCTTGTGTAAGCATGTCCTTTAAACTTTCGCCAACAAATATTGGATCAGGTTTTGTTGTAGGAATACCTCCAAGATAGAATAGACGTTCAGCGATCATTTCAGCATGCTTCATTTCTTGAATTGCAATTTTCTTAAATTCTTCATTTACTGCAAACGCTTTAACCCCTCTCCATTGAACATGCTGCCACATGTATTGTATGCTAACTTGAAGTTCTCTGGCAATAGCAGCATTTAACAGGTTTTTTAATTCTTCAGACACCATACTATATCACGTAAAATAATTCATCAATTACGCTTATATAACCATTTCTATTTATCTAGTTAATTTAATATTAAAATTTTTACTTTGATATAATTTAAATATTTTAGTGTCTAAAGTTTAAGGGCTAATGGAAATATTAAAAAATATGATTGACACCATGGTGTCTTAAATGCATTTTATACAAGAATTGCATGCAAAAATGCCTTTTGAAGATTGTGGCCTATGTGGCCATGTAAGCTGTAGAAAGGCAGCATTAGCTATAGCTAGAGGAGATCTTGATCCAGAAGCATGTCCCATACTTTTAAATGAAAAAAAGGATGCGTTAGATGAGATATATAAGTTTATTGATGAAGGTATAAAGGATGACGTCGTAGAAGAAAGAACAGGTATTTCAAGTATAACACCATGTTCTTCAGACCCGTCGAGAGTAATGATAGTTTGTTATCCTAAGAAAGTTGAGGGACTAAAAATAAACCCTTTTCACGAAAAGCTTCTAAAGGTATTATTTGATAAAGCTACGACATTATATTCAAAATTTTCACCCGAATTAAGTGTATTAAGGGTTGAGAAAGATGATGGAGAATATTTACTATTTTTTGTTAAGGGAAAGATTGTGGTAAGGCAAGCTGTTTCTGAAGAAAGTGGAAAAAAATTTTTGCAGAAAATATTGAATGTAGCCTGGCTTTCAAAAACATCATGTGTTCAAGGATACACAATTCTAGATGGACTGTATAATTTATGTAACTGCAGCCAAACGGTAGCAGCAATAGAAGAAGGCCCAGACAACATATTTTATACGACAAAAAATTTTCAAGGAGAAAAGAATGTCACAGAATTTTTTGAGAAATTTAATCATGCAATTTTTGAAAATTTGACTACAAGCACTGTAAACAAATATTTACATATTTGTGGATTCAACTTTAAAGAACATCTAAAAAATCTTCAGACATCAGAGACAAGGGAGGAAGCAATATATTGGGCAAAACTTACGGCAAAATGGCTTGCAATAAATGAGACACTTTCGACTTTCGCAACCAAATATAGTTTTAAAGAGCAAACGAAAATTCTAACAACAATATTCAAAAGTATGTTATCTAATGAAATTGAATATTTGGACAATCTTTTAGTAACTGCGAGAGACTATTGTTGGCCAAAAAACTTTGTTGTATCAAAAATGGTTTCACATGCAAAAAGATACTTTTCAGTAAAAATTTAGATACAAAAAATAAGTTTTTATTTTTAAAAATATTGACCTTACGCTTGAGTGTAAATTGAAAGATAGTGAGAGAGAAAAGCTTCTAAAAACTATTATAAAGGATCCATCAATTAAGGAAGTCAAACATTTAGAAGATCTTATAAAATTGTACACTAAAATTTGGGGGTTTTCTGCAGCAGACCTTATCAAAGCTTCAGAAATTTTTGCAGACATGATTAAAGATAAAGATTGTGTAAAGTTTTTTTCATTTACAGGCAATCTAGTGTCAACTGGATTTAGAGGCCTTATAAAGGACGTAATTAGGGAAGGGCTGGTTGATGTTATAGTAACCACTTGTGGTTCGATAGATCATGACATAGCAAGAACATCGGGTGAAGGCTACTTTACGGGAACATTTGATGTAGATGATAGATATCTTGAAGAGTTACAAATTCACCGATTAGGTAATGTGTTTATTCCATTAGAAAACTATGGACCTATAGTAGAAAAAATAGTTTACAGAACACTTTCTAAACTCGATAAAGAAAAATATTATGGTATAAGAGAGATAATTGACTTTATTGGTGAAGAACTAGGAAATGAAGATTCGTTCATATATTGTGCGAGAAAAAGGAATGTACCAATATATGTTCCAGGGTTCTTGGATGGTGCGTTCGGTACTGCAATGTTCACGTATTCGACAACAAACAAGATATTGATTGATCCATTCAGGGACCAAAAAGAGTTAGCTGACATAGTTTTTAAGGCAAAAAAGAGTGGGGCAATAATTGTTGGTGGTGGCATTAGTAAGCATCATACAATATGGTGGAATCAGTTTAAAGAGGGCTTAGATTACGCAGTATACATTTCAACTGCACAAGAGTTTGATGGAAGCTTAAGTGGTGCTAGGCCTAGAGAAGCGATTACATGGGGTAAAATAAAGCCAAAGGCAGAATATTGTTTTGTTAATGGTGATGCTACAATAGTATTTCCGATATTACTGATAATGGTTAAATCACTAATTTCTATTTAATATTCGATGTAATATATTGATAGGTAAGGCTTGTCAATTAATGATGTCATGCAGGTCAAGTTTGGAAGAATTATGCGACCGTCTTATAATTCTAGGTTCTACCTGCTTGCATTAGATTTAATTTAATCAAGTTGATACTAACAAAATCATATTCATACCGGATAGAACTTTTTAGAAACCTTTCTGAACCTCTTCATTAAGATTTTTAACCTATTAACCTATTTAATTTTAATATTCTATTGTTCAGGTTTCCTAACCTAAATGCTTTAAAAAATCTTGACATGGCACGGTTAAGGCTGTTTAAAACAATTTTTTCACCATCCACTCCATTAAGTTTTAAGTTACTGTATAAATGTTCTCGTGCTCTTTTCACATCTTCTTTCATCCAAACATATCTTGCACCAGTTTGCAAGAGCCATTTCTTTCTCATTTTAGTAAGTTCTTCAAATCTTTTACCCTCCTCATGCTTGAAAAGCCATTTTCTCCAACGTCCACTTTCTACAATTGAATCATAAAGTACCTTAATAAAATTCGAAGCTTGAAAACTTTTTTCTTGTGATAAGTTCTGCTCTATTTGCTCCAGTCTTTCAAGTGTATCAAATTCAACTTGAGTGAACTTAGGACCAACATTAGCACCACCCATGCCAGCCTCTGGATAAAGTTCCAAGTTTTTGACAAAATCAGTATAGTGTCCTTTAACAAAACAATCATATTTACCGGCAACACTAACTAACTCTTTCGCCCTATTAAAGTCAAGCTTAGGCTCATAAAGACTTGTTCCAATATCACCTACAACAAAACAGGGCCAAACATCAATTTGTTTCTCAACCAATTTTCTCCTAAGCTTAACAAGAAATTCTTCAAACCTTTCAATAGAAGTTAGACCTCCACTAACTTCTTCGGTGCCTACTTCATAATCTATTTTGGGAAAACCTTTACTTTTTCTAACTTCCTCAGAAAACTCTATCATTTCAACAGTTCTTGCAACAATTTTGTCAACATCAAGCACCTCATTTTTATGTAATTCTATATCCTTAGTCATATCAATATGCAAGAGATCGTAGCCCGCGTCGATGCATGCTCCAATAGACTTCTGTAGCCATTTTATACACTCGTCGTAAGACCATCTTTCAACAATCTGCCTATCTTTAAGCCATGGACCATAGTGGTCTGAAGCCAAAATTATTGGGCCCTCAAATTCTGCCTTCTTACTTTCTTCTAACACAATTTTAACAAAATCATATTGATTCCATCCAGTATATCCTCCATCCAAGTCAACCTGATTTAATGTTGTAATAAAAATTATGGGCGCATCATATCTTTTAGCGGTCGCTAACGCAGATTTTATGGTTAAAATAGAGTTTGCATTTACTGCAAGGAGGGTGAATCTACTTTTATCCATAAGACTGTTGAATTTTAAAATAAATCTTGTTATCGGTACACCCTTTTCTAAAGCAAAGGACCTAATTCTACTCTTATCTATAGACTCATTCATAGTATAAATGTATCTTTTGACCCCTTATAAACCTCTTTGCTTCAGGCAATAGAAAAGAATTTATTGAACTATAAAAAAATGGTCTAGTATGAAGAATGATGTAGATTTAAGAAAAGCATACAGCCTATTACATCCAAGACCAGTAGTGCTAATTTGTACACAGGATAGGAATGGTAAAATAAATGTAATGAGTTGCTCGTGGATAACACCTGTAAGCGATGAACCACCATTAATAGCAGTATCGCTTTGGACAAAAGGCTATACACACAATATAATTGATGAAACTAAAGAGTTTACTGTAAACATCCCGTCTTCGAAGCTAGTGAAACAAGTTTGGCTTGCTGGAACAAAAAGTGGAAGAAAAGTTGACAAGACAAAAATTTTAGGCCTAAAATTCACGGGATCAAAAACAGTATCACCTCCAGCCATTGAAGAATGTGTTGGTGTCTTAGAATGTAAGGTGAAAGAAAGAATAATGTTAAATGAACAAGTACTATATATTGCTGAAATCCAAAGAGCTTGTGCCGAAGAAAACCTATTCAAGAACGACATTTGGATAGATGAGGCAAACATACTATTACATACTGGTGGAAAAATTTTTTCAACACCAAAATCTGTTAAAGAATTAGAATAATAAAATTTTAATTCAATACTTAAGGATAATGTTATAGCAAGGGACTCCTTGACAGAAACCAAAACTCGGTATAATGAAGCTATTTATGTGAAAAACTACAAACTTTAGTTGTAGAGAGTGTCAAATGCCATTTAAAACATTTTTCATAAGAATAAATGTTTTCAACAGATAAAATTATATAGGTGTATTATAAGTTCTATTATCTGGTGAACAATGGCCTTTATTCTAGCCTTTTTTCTCGCGGGACTTATATTGATAGCAGGTTTTCTTTCTGACATTCTCTTTAAAAAAACAAACTTTCCAGACATCTTGATAATGATCTTCTGCGGCTTCTTGCTTGGGCCTCTTCTAAAAATTATTGATCCTGAAGATTTAGCCCCAATAACGCCACTTTTGGCCTCACTTGCACTTCTTATTATCTTGTTTGAAGGAGGTTTAAACTTGGACCTATTCAAGGTTTTAACTGAAGCGCCTAGAGCTGTTGTCTTAGCTATTTCAGGAATGATTGCATCCATTTTAGTCACATATGCGTTTACATTCTACTTTCTCAAATGGGATCTTCTGAGCTCAATTTTGCTTGGAACAATAGTAGGTGGCACCTCTTCTTCGATTGTTATTCCAATGGTAAGACATGCTAATGTTGCTGAAAAGGTTTATACGACATTGTTCTTAGAATCTGTTTTCACAGATGCATTTGTTGTCGTTCTTGGTATAACTTTGCTTCAAATTTTGAAAACACCTACGGTAGGTGAGAACATGTTTTCTACTGCAGCCGTACAGATAACTGCACAATTTTCTACAGGAATAGTTTTTGGAGCCATTATTGGTGTTAGCTGGCTGAGGGTTTTAAGGAGTATAAGAGGTAAACCTTATGATGATATAATGACGTTAACAATTGTACTACTCTTTTACTCAATAGTAGAATTTTTAGGAGGAAACGGTGCAATCTTCTCACTAACCTTCGGTCTCATACTTGGAAATGGTAGGGAAATTTGTAGAATGCTAAAAATTCAGGAAACTATTGAGGCAACAGAAATTATGAAAAAATTTGAGTATCAGATTTCATTTCTTTTAAGGACATTCTTCTTCGTTAACCTAGGGCTCATTCTTTCAGTCTACGATTTTAAACCATTCTTGTATGGAATAATTTTGACTGGATTACTTTTCATTGGAAGATATGGTGCTGCAATTCTTTCCTCTATAAAGAATCCTGTTTTAAGTAATGAGAGAACGCTTATGGCAGTTATGATGCCTCGTGGACTTGCTGCCGCGGTAATGGCTCAGATTGTTTCAACTTCAGGTTTGGAAAATGGTAGTATGTACTATGATATAACAATTGCTGTAATAATAATGAGTGTTATATTGACATCTATAGGATTCTATTTAGTGACAAAAAAACGTTCATAAGTTACTTAACATATTTTCATTAAATTCACGTAAATTTACTTTTAACACAAGCTCCCTTTCCATGCTATCTATACCCTTTAAAGTGGAAATAAATCCAATTAACATCGATATAATTGCTTTTTGTATATATGGCTTTATGTTTATCCTTTTTCCGTCAACATATAATTGGGTCGAATCAGCTGGCAATCTAAATATTGCCTCCAAAACCGGCTCTATAGTTTCCCCAACATTCCATTTAGCAATATAATTTTCTCTAATTACATCGGTTTCTCCAACCAAGACTTTTGGACAAATAAATTCCTTACCTCCTTCAACGATTAAGAAATCTACTGGAGGAACAAGCCTTTTAATATCCTCTAAATCTCTTTTGCCAAAAAAAGCTACCGTTTCATTTTCAGCCAATCCTATTGCCATGGATGCGCCAGAAGCTAGGTGACGAGCTGTGTCTTTTCCTTTTAAGTCAAAACTTTCAAAATGAGTATGCTTCACGGTACATACAGAATAGCCTTTTGAGGTTAAAGCTTTTGTTAACTGCTCCACTAATGTTGTCTTCCCCTTACCTGATTCACCGACAACACAAAACACTCTCATATATAGTCGATTGATGATATAATATTATACTTTATATATTTTAAAAAATTTTTAAAAAAATTATAAAATTGTGTTTATATGGAAAAGAGGGCTTGGAAAACTGGTATGCTCTACCATCATAATTTTTTCAATAAACTGGGAAACTCAATCATACCATTTTATCTATTTTCATTCTGTTCAGAAACTGCAATGGTCTTAATATCTATATATCTCCCCTACTATTCATACCAACTTAAGGCTACAGAAATTGAAGTAGGCTTAATAGGTGCAGCTTCAGGAATACCCTACATTTTTATCCCATTTGTAGCAGGCAACCTTTCTGATAAGATTGGAAGAAAGAAGGGGTTAATAGTAGGAACATTAATTGTATTGATATGTTATATTTTATTCTTCTTAATTTCAAGTCCACTTATATTCATTCCAGTTAGAGTTATTGAAGGTGTAGGCTGGTCTTTTGTTTGGCCGTCTATGGAGGCAATATTAGGTGGAGATAAGAGAAAGTTGCAGGTATATAATATTATGTGGGGGATTGGTGCTACTGTTGCACCATATTTAGGGGGCACTTTTTACCAAATTTTTGGTGCAAAAAATATTCTTTTATTAACAATTGGTCTTATGCTGTCAGCAATATTATTATCTAGACTGGGAAAATATAACATAGATATTAGTTATGTCAGGGGAAATAGGGTGGAGATAAATAATTTTAAAGTTAATAGCATTTTATTCTTTCCATTCGTTTATGGAATTATCAGCTTCATAATGCTCACCTTCTTTCCAATTTATGCTGAAGAAACAGCAATTTCTTTAAATGTTTCAGGACTAGTTCTAAGTTTAATGAACTTGGGACGGTTAATAGCGTTTATCGTGTCAAACAACAAAGTGTTCGAGAAAGAAACAGTGCAATCAGCGCTCACCATATTTTTAGGCCTACTACCTCTAGGGCTAGTGTTTTATGCAAATGAACTATTTTTACTTCCACTCTTTTTTTCAATAGGCTTCTCTTTGGGCATAACATATGCACAAGCATTATCAAAAATTCTATCAATTTCAGAAGTGAAAAGAGGATATTATGCAGGACTTTTTGAATCATTTCTAGGATTAGGTGCCTTCCTAGGCCCTTTCGTAGGTGGTATCATAGCAAATATTTCAATAAGTTACATCTTCATCACACCAACGATTATTGTAATTCCTTTCATAATATTAAAGAAAGCAAAAAATTTTATGCATTAAAAGTTTTTATTTAGGAATAGTGGATTCTGTTTTTGAAAGTTATTGAAGCCACTATTTAATGTTATAAAAGATTTAGGAAAAGAAATAGAGGGAGACTTTATTACAGTAGAAAAGAAAGAAGAGCATATAAAATTTGATACTGGACTGCATACATCAATTATAAAGGTGGAAAAGGAAATTATTAGACATCTTAACTTTAAAGACAATTCATTAACAAATAAAATTTTTGAAAACTTGGATGTTAGGCAAGGATACATATTATGTGATGGTGGTTTACTTTATGATGTATGTATTGCATTTTTTCTAACCAAGCATAAGCCTACACCCACTTTTGCAAAAGCAACCGTTAAAGGAGCTAATCAGGTACAAAGCATTACAGGGTTTTTTCTTCCAATATATGATTCAAAAAATTTAAGATATAATATTGTATCTCATTTGCATATCGTTTTTACAAATATTGGAAGTGGACAAACTTTTAGTGGCCATTTAGTAGACGCGCCAGCTGGAAAACTTAAAGTCAAAATCGTTCCCATTTCTGGAAAGTCGCTTAAAAGAGATGTTGACCCTAACACAGGACTAATGTACTTAAGAGCACATCCTGTAGGAGATTTTAGCCCAAAATCAGGTGACACAATTCTTTTCGCATGTGGCCCAAAAGAAATTTTTCCATTAAAGCTCATCAAACATTTTAATAAATTTAATGTGAAAAGAGCGAAAATTATTTTTGCTGTAGGCACTCTAACATCAGCATGCATACTTAATTCTAATAACAGTATTATGATAAAGCCTAAGGAAGGACTTGAGCTAGCGCGAACCCAAGGAGAAATCTTATTAAAAGAATATTTTAATGAGTATAAGATAAATGTCCATTTAACAGATAGGTGTGGAATACAGCATAAAGGCTTGCTTGCATATGGTAGGGTTAAAGAGCTTGTAGAAGGCTTATTAAAAGTTGAAGTCTAGTAGGTCATGGGTTTAAATGGGTGTTTTATTTTGGTTCGAGTAGTTTTTTTAGGTGTTGGTGGTTGGATATCTGAACCAAGCTTAGGCCACACATCAATTCTTATAGAAAGTTCTAGAGGAGAGAGGGTTCTTTTAGATGCTGGCGAAGGAGTTTATTTCATGTTAAAGCGTTTTGGCTACGATATTGAGGATATCGACTATGTTATAATAACCCACGCTCACGGTGACCATATACTTGGTTTACCAACCCTAGTACAGATGCGCATTCATAGTAGACTAGAAAAACTTTGTATTATAACACTTAATGAGGCTGTAGAGGCAGTGAAAACCATACTTAGAGTTACTGGCTATAATAATGCTGAAAATTTTGTAGAAATAATTGAGCTAGAACCTTATAGAGAATTGTATATTGAAGGATATAAGATAACATTTATCGAGGCACCCCATACGATTCCAGCCGTATCGGTTAAAGTGGATGTTGATGGAAAATGTATAGTTTATAGTGGTGACACTATATATAATCCAAAACTTATAGAGTTTGCTAGAAAATGCAATTTATTAATACATGAGGCATCTGATTACTCTCAGGAAGCGTACAAGTATGGACATAGCTCATACCAGGATGCTATAAAAGTAGCTGCAGAAGCGAACGCTGACACACTGGCACTCGTACACTTCTATCAAAAACCACAGCCAATTGAAGTTAAAAAAATTTTGGATAAGCCTAAAAAGATTTACATACCGTATCCGGGCATGTTTTTAGAAATCTAAGATAATTAAACATATTCTATTAAAAGGTAGCAGAATAGAAACTGTACAAGGTATACAAGTATCGATGATGGAACAAGCCACTTAAACACTTCCTTAATCTTTGATTTAAAGAAACCAACTGTTAAAATAAGACATAGGTGTAATGGGGAAGTAAAGTATGCTAGAAAACTGCTCACATATAGTAAGGCAACCTGTTCAGGCAAAATGGTTACAAAGGCGTCAGAAACCAGTGAAGCACTCATTATAGCGGAGGTCTGAGGTTCCGCAGTAATAAACCCAAAAATTAATGGGATGAGAGAGAAGAAGGCTAGTGTAGGAAAACCGAGCGCGATCGCATTTTCTACTATAAAAGTGTCTACGTGCATGTATTTTATAATATTTCTAAAATATAGTGCGCCAAGAACAGATGCTACAAGCTGCCATCTAAAACCCTTCCTAATAATTTCTATAAAATTCGATAAATTTACTTTACCCAACAATATTGCAGAAAATATTCCTAAAAGCAAGGAGATAATTAGATGCACACCTAAAACATTTGTCAAAATCGTCACAGTAATGGGGAAAACACCTTTCAAAAATGAGTATGAAAATGATCTTCTGCCATTATGGGAACTAGAAACCCTTATTGGCCTAATCAAAAAGATGTAGCCGAAAACAACATATAAAATAAATGCGGGAACATTAACAATAATAATATCGTATATGTTTTTGTTAGTGATTTTGCAAACAACAATCAAAGTAGTAACTAGTGGAGAAATAAAGAACCACATGTGCCTAAACCACAAGTTAATCAAACTTCTTCTTTCACTATCAACTTTAAGCTTTCCAGCTTCACCGTCTATAAGTGGTGCAGAAACTAGTGCACCACCCATCATTGGAAAAAGGCCGAAAACAGACGGAATAATCGCCAACACAGCCCTTTGAGACAGCATCATCTTTAAGCCGGCGATAAGTTCGTCAATCAACTTACTTTCTATCATAGCCTGTGCAAATATAGGTATTAGAGCGACAGCTAAAACAAGCTCGTAGGTGATCCGTTCACTTGCGGTAATTAAAAGAGTTGATATGATACCCATAATGTCTATTCCAAAAAGCATTCCCAAAACAATAGCTCCAGAAAATAAGGCGAGACCATAATTTACATGCTTAATAACCAAGACGATAACGAGACCATAACTTAATGCAAGTGCAAGAAAACCTAATAGTACATCCAACTCTATCGCTAAAGCCTAAAATTGTGTAAAATAAATATTTTAAAAATTTTAACGCATTTTATAAAAAGCTTCTAAACAACTTGTTCCTGTAAGCCTTGCTTGAGAACGGGTACAATAACTTCATTGTTAAGGTTATTCATAAGCTTAATTGTACTTAAATGTACTGTGTCAACTTCATCATTAACTTGTGTTAAGATAGTCAACGTCATTTCAGGGTCGACATGTATTATTAGTCCAAAACCTTTAACCATATCCTTATATCCTAGTGCAACAAACATCCTATTAAGAGCATAGGAACTGAAAATAATCTCGTTATTCCTTAAATCGTATAATATGCATTGAAGGTCAAGAGGTCTTATTTTAAGGTTAAATCCTGCATCATTTAACTTACAAATACTATAGTTTCCAAAAAAGGAGCCTCTATTCAAATAAAAATTTTTGTCCAAAAATTTTATATTTAAATTAAAGAGGTTAAGGGATCTAGGTTTTCCCTTTCTCAAAAATCTTCGATACTGGTTTAGTCTCCTATAAAGTCTTTCCTCACGACTTTTTTGCTTAACCTTAGCCATCTTAAGCGGGACAACCTTTCCATGATACACTGAAGAAATAGACTTGAAAAGACCTAAACTATTCAAATTACTATCATCTCCAAGACAGAGTACTACATCTGGTTTGAACTTTAAAATCGAATTAACCTTATATTCTAGACCCCTATCTTTAACATAGCCATCAGTATTAACTATAAGCATGTCCACTGAACGTTCAAGTGCAAGAGATTTTAAACGAATAATAGAGTCTATAACATGTTCCTCAAAACCTCTTGGAGAAATGACTCCAATAAACTCGTAATAATCTGCCGTCAACTCCCTTAAATCGAAAAAGCTCTTTTTAACAAATTTAAGCCCAATACAGCCTGGTGGAGCTAGATCACCTTGCCCAAGGTCTCCATCAAGCACACAAGGCTTTAGACCCCTAGACAAAGCATAATTTGCCAAGTAAGTGGACAGTGTCGATTTACCTGAATCAGTTTCGCCTACAATCATTACCTGCAAAGGTTTTGCTTCCAATAAGAGCTTACCAAAAACTTTTTCCACTTCACTAGACCAAATTTTTACACCACATTCAAAGTCATTTAACCAATATTTTCCACCATCTGATACTATCACTGAAACAAGAGCACCATCACTAGATTCTACTGGAACAAGCCTATTCCTTCTAACATTAACCCTTTCATTGGGATAAAGTTTTACACCTAAAATTTCGACAAAATTCTTCAATACCTCAATTTCCGCTGGACCTTGCACCATTAACGTTGTCTTTGGATCAACGGATATAACTTCTTCTGAAAGCAACTTCTAATGTCACAAAACTAAGGGAAACGCACCTTTTTAACCTTTCCAAAACATTATAATTGGAAATTTTTGGTATGCTACAAACTTTATATTATCGCGTATCATTAAATTAGTGACCTTTATGAGTAAAGGGGTTAGTTTAAAAAATGTAGTATTAGCTTCAACTATTTTTGTAACAGTTTTTTTAGCCAGTTTCCTGGGAACAGTAGCATACTACAATTCTATAATAGGCAAAAAGAATATAGAAATTAAATCACTTTTAAAAGAAAAGGAACAAATACAAACTTGGCTAGATAAAAATGTAACCCTACTTAATTCATTAATCAAGGAAAAAGATAATCTACAACAAGATAATATTAGATTACAAGATTGGTTAAATAAAAACATAACCTACTATGAACAGAAGATAACAATATTACAAAATCAGATAATTGACATGAACAATAAGATAGCAGAACTACAGTATATGGTCAATTCATATCAAGCTTACAAACAGGAATACCTATCATTTGAGGAAGCTTACGAGAGGCTTAGAAGCATTGTGAACCAAAGAGTTAAGCACAAAAACGTAACATCATTCATAACACCATATGATTTAGCAGTAAAAGAGACTGTTTATAAAATAACTGGTGGGTGGAGCAATCCTTCAGATATAAGCGAGTTTTGGAAAGATGTTAAAGCACTCTACAATTGGATTGTTAACAACATTGAATATAGGTATGACGGCTTATATCCCATACTTCCACCTAAACCATATGAAAAAGTAGATTTTGAGAACGAAATGTGGCAATTTCCAAACGAAACATTAGAACTTAAAAAAGGAGACTGCGAGGACATGGCTATACTCTTATGTTCGATGATAATATGTTACGTAGACGGCAAATATCCAATAGAAGTGATTACAATATGTAGTGAGAAGTCAGGCCATGCTGCAGTACAGATACCTGTTTCAGGCTACAAGCTTGTAATATTGGATCCAGCAGGAAAATATTATAGCCAAGATATATGGGGCAATATAATGGCAAACGATATAAGATCTGAAATTAACAGATGGCTAAATTATTGGAAGCCTAAAATGGGAGGGGATATTCAAGTCTGTAGAATATTTTCGGATAAAATAGATAAAGAGTTTACTTCAACAAACGAGTATATCGAATGGATGTATAGTAGGTAGATGCAAAAAATTAGAAAAAGTTTAATAACATTGTAACATTTTATAATAAGTTTATATCTGTGCATAGTCTGTGTATAAATTGTGATATTATGGGCTATAAAACGATAAGCCTTTCTGACAAGGCATACAAAAAACTTGCTGCTTTAAAAAGAGAGGGTGAATCTTTCACGGACGTGATACTCAGATTATGTTCTACTGCATCAAAAAACCTTTGACAAGCTTCGCTGGCGCTTGGGACATGTGCGAAGAAGAGGAAAGGGAAATTTTTGGCTTAATATCGGAGTTGTGGAGAAAATATAAAAAATATGCTTAGACACTGATTTCTTAGTCGCTTTATTTAGAAATCATCCTGATGCGGTAAAAAGGGCTGAAGAATATGATACAATGAATGTAGAGGTTTCTACAACATCAATAAATGCTTTTGAAATATATTTTGGTGCCTTCAGGTCAAAGAATGCTATAAAGAATGTTAAAAAAGCAGATGAACTATTTAATTCTATAAAAGTTATAGAATTAACTTTAGAAAGTTCTAAAAAATCCGCTGAAATCTTATCTGAACTATTGCGTAAAGGGACGCCTTTTCCAAATCACCATTTTTTCCAGACGCTTTACTAGGTTTAATGCTTTTTAAAAAAAGAGGATATGCAACTGGAATAATATCTAATACTGAAAAGAAGCTTATCAGAATAACTTTAGCTGGAGTAGAAGACCTCTTCGACTACGTTGTTACAGCAGAAGACACAGGCTTCTATAAGCCAAATAAAAACGCTTTTATAAAAGCTTATAAGATAATGGGTGTAGACTTAAAGGATGTGGTTCATGTTTCAGCCTACCCGCAATATGATTTAGAAACGGCGTCTAAGCTTGGTGTTGAAACCGTTTGTTTGGATAGGTATGGTTACAGTTGGAAGAGAAGAGTGCATACGCTTGACGCGCTTGAAATCTAACCAAAAGGGTTACGCTAAAATATTTGGAAATGTTGGGTAACATGAATTATTATTTTAAAAAAGTTTAGCTTTATAGCATAAGTCAAAGAGTGGGATTATCTTTATTTCGTCAACCTGTCCAAATTCGTTTCCAAGATATATTAATATTCCTTCTTTCATATCAAATTTTTTTATCACATATTTTAAATTTTTTAAGTCCCAGTCATAGACTTTTCTTCCAGCCTTAACTTCTATTGGAAGCCTTCCAACAATAAAGTCAATTTCTTTACTACCATCCCTCCAATAGTATTTTGCATCAAATAATGATGCTACAATACATTCATAAAACTTTCCAGGTTCGATTTCATCTTTGTTAAATAGGCTGTAAATCAGGCACCAGTGATATGGATAAACTTTTCTCAGCTTTCTCGAGGTAACTAAAAGAGAACTTCTCAAATTCTTCACTATCCTGATAAGGTAAGAATTTTCAAGATAGTTAATATGTTCAATCAACGTCTTCTTTGATACTCTCAAGCTAGAAGAAAGCGAATCCAGATTAAGAATAAGTCCAGGCTGTGAATAGAAGATTTCCAACAAATTCAATAATAGACTTGAATTAACGTTCCTAAAGATTTCAGGTAAATCTTTTCTAACAACTTTTTCAACAACATTCGACCTTATATACTCTCTAACAAGTTGTTCACTCCATTCAACAACTTCAGGTAACGGTTTAAGAAGGTATTCCTCAAAAACCAGTTTAACATCATTCCTCCAAACATCCAGGTTATCTATTTTTCTTCCCTTTTTCAATTCAAAGAACTCTATTAGGGAAAGAGGCTCCATTTTTATCAAAAAATATCTTCCAGCCAAATTTGATAGAGCTTCCTCTTCTATTAAGATGCTCGCTGAACCGGATACGATAATTTTTAAATTTGGGAAATTGTCATAAAGTAATTTGATCTTCGAACTCCAATCCTTAAGCTTCTGAATTTCGTCAAAGAATAGGTAAACTTTCTCTTTCCTCCAATCAAATTTTGTTAAACTAGAGTATGTGTTTAAAAGATCAAATAAATCTTCAACCCTTTCATCAAAAGAGAAATAAAATATCCTTCTTGCTTCGACACCATATTTAATCAAGTGTTCAATTAACTGGAAAATTAGGACACTTTTCCCAACCCTTCTTAAACCAGAAATTATAACAATCTGCCTATATTTTTCATTAATAAAATCTAAAGCATTTTCAAAGACGTATCTCTTATACTCCTTTGCCTGTCTAACCTTTCCGTCGATCCACCATTCGTTTAATAGGGAAACTAATTTTTCCATTAAAAGTTTTTTATGGAAACTAATATTTAAATTTTAAGTTCCATATAATTTTATTAAAGATTAATGGAAGATTTGCATGCATCCAAATATCTCCTGATCCTTTACTCGTCCTTCCACCAAAGTACTTCCTAACATAAATCACCGTTTTCGTATCGATTTTGCTTATTTTTAGGGCCACATACCTTATATGCAATACTACTCTTCTATCATATTTCAAGCCTTTTTTGTTTGATTCAACCTATTTTAGTCTTATATTTTCTCCCAAATATTTTCTGTTAAACCTTTTAACTCAAGTTGGCCCTTAAGCTTTTCAATGATAGGTTGAAGGTTTTCCCACTCCTCTTCATTTAAAGGTGGAACACCCACCTTATCCACTATCGTTTTAATTAACCTTTTCGTATTCTCCTCCCCAGCCTCTGTTTTTGGTACAACAAGCCAAATATCGTAGAAGAGTGATGGCCTTAAAGCTCTAGGTATCTCAGCGAGAAGCTCCAAAATTATGCTATCTTCGGTTTCGATTCCAGACCTGTAATGGACCTTCTTCATCGCCGCCAACACTAGGCTACCTGGGACAAAGAAGACGATCGCCATTTTTTTGATGAGTTGACTAACTGAAACCGCGACACCCTTCAACTCTATCCCTTCAAGGGCTGCTTTAGCCTCTTCTCTCTCGAGCTCCTTAAACGAAACATTCATTTTCTTTAGGATTTCTACTAAAGGCTTTCTAACAATGAATCCTAAACTAAAGCTCTTAGAGGCCTTATCGAGGAACCTCTTACTAACATATAATGTAAAAGGTTCTACTGGCATACTCTTATTATTTAAGATGTAGATTTAAATTTTATCATATTTTTATCGAAAATTGCGCTAAGCTAAAAATATCACTATATAATCGCCCTAGCTTGTTTAAGACCGAAGCTTGAATAATTCATCTCAAACAATCTTCTTTCATAAAACACTATTTTTAACTTTGATCAAAGTTTTCTAGAAAATATGCTTGAATCTCTTACAATTGATTCCTTTAATTACTGTTCATTTTGAAGATGATCTGGAGAATGGGGGTAGAAACCTAAAATTGGAAACCATGCTAAAAATTTTTTAAAAAAGAATATATTTATTAAAGAGTCTAACCATTTCCTGTAAACATGTATAGAGAAAGGCTTGAGGAGGCAAAGGAATTTGATGAAATTTTCTCTTTAATAAAAGGTGTTGTTGCAAAAAGGTTTGGCCTTCATAGGGCTGGATTAAGTTTAGTGTTAGCTGACTTGCCCCCAACAATTCTAGCATTACATGAAATGGGTTCGAATTCGATTGTTGTGAACAGAAAAATTTTGGAGGCAATGGCTTTGGAGGCTGGCAATAGGATTAATAGAAATTCGTATATATTTGTTGTACTATTGCATGAATATCTGCACAGTTTCGGATTTTCTGATGAGAAAATGGTTAGGGAAATGGTATTAGATATTGTTGAATTTGCTTTTGGAAGAGATCATCCAGCGTATTTGGCTGCAGTAGATCCATTAAGCCTTGTAGGAGATAAGAATATGATATTAGGGGGCTTAAATTCTATTGGACCACCTACAATCGTAAAAGATTTTGACAGAGAAAGCATGCCATTCATAAGCTAATTTTTTAAGTTCACACATCTATTATGGTGATAACATTATCATTGCATCAAATTCTTTATTTTACTCCTTTCACCTGTAAGAGGATGGTGTAAACTAGTGTAAATGCTACAATAGAAAGTGTAAACATGTCTATAAAAAGAGATTTTGGCTGAAGCCTTGGAATCAATAGAAGGGGATAGAGTGTGAAACCTAAGAATAGGTAGCCTACAATATAAACTATGGAAAAAATAGAGAGCATTCTTAATACATTTCTTCTAAGATTAGAGCTTACAGTAGCATAAAGTAGTATAAACAGGAATGGCATTAGAACGGTTAAATTGAGTAGGCAATAGTATGGTGACATTGTGATATCGAATGTGCCAAATTCCCAAACAATTCTAATAACGATATATGATAGGATTATAAAGGATGCTAGATGATTCAATTTATTAACTGACATTAGATTCGATTATTCTAAGAAACAATTAAAAACTTTTTCAAATATGGCGAGATTTGGAGGAATGTGTAGAAAAAAATTTATGATGTGTCTGTGTACTTTATCTTCTACTTCTAACCTTTAAGAAAACTATTAGTGCGATCATGAATATTATTACTAGTACAACCACTATAGTAACATCTAGACCGCCAGTAGGAGGTGGTGAGGTTGTTGTGGTAGTGGATGTTATGGGTGGTGATGTTGTAGGTGTTGTAGAGGCTGTATGCGGGGGAGAAGTGGTTGATGTAGTGGGTGTTGTAGATGGTGTTGTTGTGGAAGTTGGAGTGGTCGTGGTTGTCGATGTTGTAGAAAATATAATTTTGTAAGATTTAGTTAGCTCTATTAGAGGATATCGGTCATATTGTGCTTCAGAAATCTTGTAAGGTGTATCACCAACACCATCATGGTTAGCGTCAACACCCTTGTAGTCATCCCAAAAGTTTCCTAAGCATCCATGAAATTTTTTCAAGTCGTAGATATAGTCTAGTGGTTCAGAGTTCCATGTTGTATTCGCCATTTGAATTTCAACATGCCGTTTATTATCTACAAAATTGTTCAAGTAAATTTTGTTCATGGGCGAGCCTACTTTAATTCCAGTTTGGCAGCCTATTATAACGTTCCCTACAATCTTACCACTACCTAAACTTTCTATATTTATGCCGACTCCTAAGCAAGATGAAATATCATTTCCTTCTACAACAATGTAGTCATTATTATGTCTAAAATATAGACCATTTCCTTCCATACCTATTATAAGATTATTTGCTATTCTACAGCCTGTTGACCTATCTATTCTTATCCCATGATATGTTTCTCTCAAAGTATTATTTTCTATACTCACACCACGAGAGTTGTCAAGGATTATTGCGGTATTAATATAGAGACCTTCTATAATATTGGATTTTATTATAGTTCCACTTGAAACGACTTTAATCCCATATGCCACTACATCTTTATCATTAGTTATCTTAAAGCCTTCGAAAACAATACGATCACCTAAAATTTCTATGATATAAGATTCTGACTCGTTACTGGGGTTAGCTATTATGGTATTTTTTGGACCATGTTCTGACTTTACAGTTAAATCATTTCGTTCAATGTCTATAACTATATTTTCTCTATAAACACCGTCTCTAACAACTATTGTAGAGCCTGGAGCTGCATTGTTTATTGCATCCTGTATTGTTGGAAAATTGTCTGGAACATATATTGTTTTGTTTGAAACAGCTTTAATAGGTGCATGAACCAATACTAGCATAAGTACACAGACCATCATTGAGGCAAACATCAATCGCTGAAGCTGCTTCATAAAAAAGATAAAAAAATAGGTTTATAAAAAGTTTCTGGTAGACAATTAACTTATCTTTTTGAGATTATATGAGGATTAGGGTATTTTAATGGTAAAAAAATAGTGTTATCCTCTTTAGCTCCATCCTCTTCTTTTAACTTTTGAAGAAAATATTATTAAAATCATAACTATAATTATTAAAATTATTAAAGCAGCTATGATGGTAACGTCTAAACCGCCCTTTGAAGGTGAAGTTGAAGTTGTTGTTTGCTGTTCTTGGCTGAAAATGTATACTATAACATCATGTGTTGAATGCTTGTATGTGAAATATATTCTGTTCCCTAAGTCCGTTTTTTCCATTAAATAGTTTATTTCTTTCTTATCGAAAAGTACTTTAGGCTTTACTTCTCCAAAATCTTTCGGAAGCATCATATTAACGTAGCCGTAGGTGCCATCCTTCCCGTTTACTTTAAAAGAAATAGCCTGAACTGTTTCATTGTATGAGAAGTCTGTTACAGTTGAATTGGTGAATAGAAATAGTTCTAATTTTGAACCTTTAAAGTTGACGAAAAAATTGTAGGTATTCTGTTTGGGCTCAATGTGTTCTGGGTTAAGCCTCCAGGCTCCTACAAAGTCAGCACCAATATAATATACTACAAAGTCTATTGGCACCTTACTTGGACCAACGTTTAAAGTGAATACAGGGTTCGGCTTATCAGGGATTATTCCAATAACATTATCTCTTATAATAGCATATAGTGGTAAAGTTTTTCCATTCAAAGACATTATTTCGCTATGGTAGAAGGTTACAGAGCCTATTCTTTCACCTATTGCAGAATATTCTTTCACGATTATAGGCTCTAAATTGAAGACTGCATCAGACTTTAAACCAGCCTGCTCTGATAAAGGATTCGCCAGAGCTGGATTACCTACTTTAACTTCCATAACTTTAGCTTTAGCCCAAACGTCAGCTTTCATTTCAATCTTTTCTACGAGCTCGAATATAACTTTACTTCTTGGAGGGACACCGCCGTCCTTTGCTGTAGAGAGTTTTAGATAAATTTTTTCACCAACCTTGAAAATAAATCCTGAACCCTCGTTCCAATAGTCGAATAGAGGGTCATTGGTTCTAAAAAGTGCGTCCGCGACAACATTTTTGAAATCAAATTGTACTGGATCCTTACTAATGGTTGCCTTATAAATGTCACCTCGCATTCTTCCTCCAAACTCATAAAATCCTGTGGATACAGCTAACGAGACATTATAGTAAATGTTTTTGGGTGCTGGTGGACCTGGTTCTGTAGAAAAAGATATTGTGAAAGGTTCAAGTTCAAAACCGTATACATCAAGTATGTGGGATGTAAAGTTTATTACATATTTTGTTCCATGGTCTAGGTGATAGTTTGGGCTCATAACGAGTACAGTCAGATCATCTCCTGACCCTCTAAAATGGAAGAAGTCAAAGAAGTCTATTGGAATAGAGTTTGCTGTAGCGACTATGGTGTCAGTTCTTTTGACAATTGATTCCCTATCTATTGGCTTACTAAACTTTAAAGTTATCCTAGTGTCAACGGGCAGATTTTCACCCAATGGGCGGACATCTTCAACTATGGGCGTGTAATAGTGTAATAGTATTCCGCCAACAAACATGCCTCCAGATGGAAGCTCAAAAATTCTTGCACCAAACAATCCTTCAAGTAGCGGACGACCCCAAGGTGATTCACCGTAAAAGTTAGCTATAGTACCAGTTAATCCAGCAGATTTTGTTTGACAAATTATATTAAAGTATGCATAAAACTCTTTACTTGAATCAACTTCCACACTATCCCAAACTAGCATCTTTGCATCAGTTACAATCTCATCAAAGCCTAAACTTAATGACAATTGTATGATATCGTAGGCGAATGAAACATAACCTAAAAAGTTTAAAACTTTTTTTGCTAAAGGAGATTCGAGAACCTCTTTGCCTACTTCCAAGAAAATGTCTATTGCACCTTTAGCAGAATCCTGGGCAATTAATGGTATAACTGTTCCAGTAGTGTACTTTTGATTTAGGTAAAGTGTATGATTTAGCCCAGAAAAGCATGCCTCATTTAATGTTGAGCCTGCTCCAACACCTACATCAATTTTAGCCCTATAATTTCCTTTTCCAGCAAAACTTTCTGGAGCAGCATTAAAACCTCCAAGATAACTGAAATCTACGTAAACATCAGGTCTTCCCGACAACCTAGGAGGCTTAAAACCTTTACCGAAAACGTAAACGATACCCGATTCACTTGGACAGCCGATCGGGACATTGGCTCCAGAGGAAAGGACTGCAACACGTCCCCTTCCATTATATGTGATATCATAGGCGACCCAACCCTGTTTCCAGACAACAATTGGAACATAATGTACCTTGGGATCCCATTCTCTTATACTAGAGAGTGTAAGGTTAAGTTTAGGAAAACCAGCTCTAGAATATAAAGTTACGTTAACGTATGAAACAAAAAGTTTTTGTGGAAGAACATAGTATATAAGATGCTTTCCTCTTCCAACAGAAGGTTTGCCATCATTTTCGTAGCCAACACGAGCTACACCAACAATAGGTTCAACCTCAAACGTTCCACTAGGGGTGGAGACTGTAAGATTTTCTCCAATGAAAGTAAACCTTATCCAGTCACTGTTGACATCTTTAGGAGAACAGCTGATATAAAGTGAAATCTCTAATCCTGAAACATTTTTTCCAAAATAAAACCTATACTCGGACTCATCAGCACCTTCATAATATATTCTCCAAAAACTTACATCATCAAAGCCTGAAGCTCTAAGATTATAAAAGGAAACATTTATCGGAAAAATAATAGACAAAAGTACTAAAATAAAAATGAAGACTCCAAAAAACTTTCTTAACGTCACAGTACAATGATAGAAATAATATTATTTAAATTTTTTTAATCTAGTCTTATGTTGAGACTAGATTAATTCATTATAATTTTTCCCTTAATGGATAAACTTTATCAGGTAGCTTTCCCCGTTAATGGAACATGGATCTCAAAACTTACCGCTCACTAAAATATGAGAGTATAAAAGGTTTGAGGGTGAAGGGCTGGAAAGACTTCATTTATGACCTAATAAGAAGGAGGAATCTTAAGGATTAAGATTTTGTTTTCCTTAACTTCGAAGAGCCTGTTGAAATAGGAGGCTTGGATGATGCTATTATAGGACACCATGAAATATATAATAGGAAACCAATTTACGAAATCTTTTTTGTAAATCTTTTCAAATTTTTAAAATAAACGTTTATAGGTATGGTTTAGCTAGGTTTAGCTTTGGGTGGATTTGGTTTGACTTTAAGGTTAAAAGTGGGTAGAAAAGGTTACATCCTTCTCCCTAAAGCTATTCGAGACGCCCTTGGTATTAGTGAAGGCGACGAGCTTGTTGTTGAGGTTGGGGAAGGAATTCTCTTAAAGCCGGCTAAAAGGAAGGTCAACATAGACTACTTGAATACCGCCTTCACGAGGCACGTGGAGAGGTTAAGGAGGATTGAGAACAGGATTGAGCCTAAACCAGGTGAACTTGCCGAGGTCTGTCTTGAGGAAGAGTTCGAGTAATTATGCGCGCCTTTTTAGATGCCAATCTATTGATATACCTTAATACTATAACAGATAAAAGTCTTAGGCTTGTCTATGAAAACTTGTATACAAAGGTTGTTGACGAACATAGGCTTTACACTGATGTTTTGGTGCTTGATGAGGTTATATATGTTTCTAGAAAAAGGTATAATGTACCATTTAGGGTGACTCTAGAATTCTTAAACGAAATTGTTAAGCCCTTCGTAAACGTAATCTCCTTAGGAGAGGAAGAATATGATATTGCGGCAAACATAATTTCAGAACATAACATAGTGCCTTCAGACGCTCTTCATCTCGGTGCAATGAAAAATAATAACATAGCTACAATAGTTTCAGAAGATAGAGAGTTAGATAAAATCGGATGGGTTAAAAGGGTTTGGTTAACCACACCATAATCTAATGGATTAGATGACAGTTTAGAGAAAAATGAAATATTGTTTACGCCCTTACCTAGTTTTGCAATGACTTTTTTATCTAATTCTTTCTACTGAGATGCCTTTTAAATGATTTTAAGGAAAGAAGGGGGAACCAGTAATCTATTCCCTGTATCTTCTCCAACTATATTCTTTTCCAATATGTCATCAAACTCATAGTTACAAGAATTATTAGTAGGTAGTAAACCAAATATTATGAAAGGTTTACCATTTCATAGAGAACTAAAGTTAACCCAATGGCGACCATTAGTGGTCGATACTTAGATAATTTTTAAATAAAAGGGTCATAAAGGGAATATGTGCTATCATGCTTTCGTATGATTCTGTTAAAGTCGGCGCCTCCCTCGAAGAAATAGATACTCCGGCACTATTAATCAATCTTGACGCTCTTGAAAAGAACATTAGGTTAGTAGGTGAATACTATAGGACTAAGAATGGAGCACTTTTACCTCACCAGAAGGGCCATAGGCTACCTATTATTGCTAGGAAGCAGATCGATGCTGGAGCTAAAGGTGTTTCAATGACTTCATTTGGTTTAGCAGAATATTATGTAAGCTGTGGAATAAAAGACATACTTATAACATGTGAAATATGTGGTGATAATAAGATTAGAAGGTTATGTAGCCTAAGTAAGCATGCGAATATAATAGTTACTGTTGACAGCATAGAGAATGCGAGGCACTTGTCTGAAATGGCGTTAGCAAATAATGTGAAGATTAATGTTTGCGTAGAGCTCAAGACAAGCGATATAAGTGCTGGAGTAGAATTTTCTAATGCAAAATATTTTGTTAGGGAGCTTACAAAGTTGCAGGGAATAAACTTTATGGGCTTATGGGAGCATCAGGGTGAGCTTGGAGGAATAAAAAGCTGGAAGATTAGAAGAGACGAACATTTTAGCACATTAGACAAAATAGCACAGTTAAAGAGCGATATCGAGGATATGGGTGTAGAAGTTCAAATTGTAAGCAGCGGTTTCACGTGCACATGGAACATTACACCAGAATACCCTCACTTAAAAGATGTTCAAGTTCAGGCTGGAAGCTACGTTTTCAGCGACTGGTGCTCACATGAACTTGAGGGGCTGGAGGTGTTCGATTACGCGCTAACGGTTTTAACAAGATGCATAAGCAGGCCGGCTCCAGACAAGGCAATATTCGACTTTGGAATGAACTCGTGCTCAGATGAAAGCACACACGATTACCATAATGTTGTCGGACCAAAATTCAAAAACCTCGAGGGAGTAAGGGAAGTGTATGAGAGGGAAGAAGTTTCGGTAGTAAAGTTTGATGAACCAAATTATGAGGTAAAGGTTGGAGAGGTATATGAGATAATACCACCTCATTCTGATACAACAGCGAAACTCTATGACAAATACTACTGTATAAGAGAGGGGAAAGTGGAAGCGATATGGCCTAACATTGGTAGAGGCCTACTTTAACCAAACAAACGTGCATCCCAAAAAAAATTTGAAAAATGTTTACTCTGATGCCGAATAAAAGGTTAAAACTGTTAAGACATGAAAAGCTTATGGTATAAAAACTATATTGTGACAACTTCAATGCCCATTTTACGTAAAGCTTCTGAACTACCTACAATATCCTTATCAAATGTTACAAAAAACTTTGCACCAAAAGTTTTACAAACACTTACATGGAGAAGGTTAAGGGTTCTAAGATTTAAGATTGAAGCCAACTTAAAAGCATTTCCTAAAACTATATTAAAATCTACATCAGCAAGCTCTAAACTAGAATGCCTTATAGAATAAATGGCTAAAGCAAGAGGATCCTCTAAACCAGCCCTAAAATAGACAGAGGCAAGCTCAATCAAAGTAAGTTTACTTACAATCTTATTATCCTTCAAGGAACCAAGAACCTTCAAAGCCTTCTCATGATTAGGGTCCAAACCGTCTACAAACGATATGATAACATTTGTATCAACATAAATCATTCAATCCTACCTTCTTCCAAAATTTTCCATAGGGAACCATGCTTAAGCTCATAACCTTTTGCCTCAAATTCTTCAGCCTTTTCATAAACACGATCCCACAACCTAACTTCATCAATAACACCACCAATTCCCTTTTCAATTAAAATGTTAAAGGCATGCGACCTACTTTTAGCAATACCATACTTTACCATTCTATCAGCTAAATCGACAACCTCTTTACGAGTCTTAATAGAGATGGTGACTGACATGTACCTGGTACACCAAGAAAACTTACTATACTCAACATTTTAAACTTTACTAATAACAATAGAGGGGTTTAAGATTAAATGATAAAATATTGTTCATAACAGAATTAGATGTTCGAATTGGAAAAAGTGTATAATATATAAACTCATTCAAGGTCAATATTCTATCTTCAGTCAAAAAGTATTTAGATGGCGTGCTCCAAACTGGCGCTAAAATAGTTGTACATAACCTTCCCTTAAAATGCTTATGTAGAATGATTTCATATAATTGATCACCTATTCCATTTTCTCTTTTACCTCTTTAGGTAATGGGTTTTCGTATATTAGTCCATACTTTTCAGCTAATTTTTCAATATGTTTATCGTTAGAAACCACTATAGGAATTTTATTATCTAGTGCAGTAGCTATAAGTATCGCGTCACCCAAAGGAACATCCTCTTCAACACTTAGCTTGAAACCTTTACTTGATGGAAAAATTAGCTTTAATCCTTCAGCTAACAGTAAAATTTTTCGTGAAACATTAACTTTTGGTCTTATCTTATAGTGCCAATAAAGTGTATTGTACGTTTCTAAAAGAGTTGTAGTCGTAACATAAAGTTCTAAACTTTTTCTAATCCCCCTTTCAACAAGTGGCTTTGTGTATGGTGTTGCAATATGATTTTCTAGAAGAGCATATGAGAGTATGTCTGCATCAACTATCCTCATTCCTTACGTCCACCAAACTTATGCTTACCACTTTCAGCACCCAATGCCTTAAGTTTCTCGTCAACTACAAGCTTTATTTCATTAAATTCTTTAAGAACGTCTTCGCTTGACACTTTCCTTAATATGATTTCTGAACCTCTCTCTTCAATCTCTAGTTCATCCTTTGGTAGTAAACCTTTTCTGAATCTTGAAGGTATAACTATTCTCCAACGTTCATCTATTTTAACCCTTTCTCCCATTTCCACTCCCACACCCATTATTATCCCATTATTATTTAATTCTTAATATTAAAAATTTATTGTTCAATCAAAAATATACTAATAACTTGTAGTTATAGTAAAATCTCTTTATCAACCTCCCCTCTTATGCTATGAAGAACCTATTAGTAGCCTGTAAAAAGAGTCAATTCAAATAGACCTTCTAAAGAACTATATAGATTTTAAATTCAGATACACTGTATGTGAACGTTTATCGTGAACCTCACTAACAAAATCTATATTTGATTTAGCAAAGTGTAGTCTTCTATTTTAAAGCCACTTACCTACTTAATGTTATTTAACTTGCGCTCTGGATGCTCAAATAATGCAAGTTTCACCTTATTCTTATGCACTCTATTAAGGTGTCTGGCCAGCTTCTCATGGCTTTCGAAACTTTTTCCACAAAACTCGCATTTAAA
>CALHLD010000011.1 GCA_938034445.1 uncultured archaeon
GGTGTTGAGGTTGGCGTATTTGACGAGCTTATTATTGCAGGAAACTACTTCTATCCAGGTAATGTTACCATATGGTTTGATGGTTCAAAGTATCTTGGTTCAGTGTTAGCTAATGGTACAGGCTTCTTTAACACTACAGTAACAATACCCATAACTTCAATGGAGTCCCACTATATTCTATTAAAGGATGCTAACAATTTCAGGTTCGTGTTCTATGTCTATGTTGTTCCAACACTTGTTCTCGAGCCTAAACAGGGTCCTGTTGGAACTGTTGTCACTGCAAAAGCTTATGGTTTCCCAGCAAAGATCGCCGTATTCATATACTGGCTTGAAATTGAATTGGGTGATGGAACATACTATTGGATGGCTAATGCTACAACCGGTGCAGACGGGCAGTTTAATGTTACCGTAAAGTTTACTGTACCACACACCTATGGTGGCGTGCACGAGGTCTGGGCTGTAGACGAGTATCTTGGTAAAGAAACTACTGACATAAGTGGTACAGAAATTGCTGAAAGAGACTTTAAGGTTCTCCCAACACTAAAGATTATACCTGCAACCTTTGCTAACGATGGTTCACTTGTAACGGTGTTAGGTACCGGCCTTGATCCAACCATAGGCTACACACCGAACATTGACAATCGCCTACTTGGTGTTGATCCACAGAACTGGGATTATCCAAGCAGTGTATACTGTAATAGTACTGGTGACCTTGAACTAAAGTTTGTTGCTGCAGGCTTCACTCCAGGACTTCACGTGTTCTCTCTATATGCTGGTGGAGAGCTTAAGCCAATATTCTTGCTCTTTACTGTAACAGGTGTCTCACCCGACGCTCAGACCATACTAAACAATCTTGCAACATTATCCAACACTGTTGACGGTATAAAGACTACACTCACACAAGGTATACAGAATATTAGGAACGACATTTCTAGTGTTAAGGGTGATCTTGCAACATTATCTGATTCGATGTCTAAGGGCTTCTCTAGCGTAAATAATGCTATTGGCACGTTGACTACAAGCGTAAACAATCTTGGAAGCAGCCTCTCAGGCCAGATCACAAACTTAGGTAATACTTTGAGCAAGAGTATTTCAGATAATGCTAATAGCCTTTCAAGCCAAATTAACAGCTTAGGTAACACTCTAAGCAAGAGCATTTCAGACAACGCTAACAGTATACAGACATCTATAAAGAATGCACAGGATGCTACCGTGTCACAAGTGAAGTCTAGTGTAGGCGACATTTCAACCTTCCTTATCATCATCGGTATACTTGCAGCGGTAACCTTAGTTGTCGAAGTAGCTATATTGTTGAGAAGGCTATCGTAGAAAGGGTAGCCTTCATCCCACAATTTTTTATTTTTTAAAAAGTAATAAAATTTTATATATTATCTTCTCGTACCAGAAGATGGTGTAATATATGGGTAGGTTTACAATATTAGCTGGTTTCACGCTTCTCGGTTTCGCTATAGGTTTTATCGCATACCTTGTTTCACCTTCCCTAATAGATTTTCTTGCATCAGTCTTGCCTCAACTATTTAGTGATCCAAGGATTGCTGGAGCGTTTCTTTCCGGTATCGCTGGAGCCCTTATAATGGATGTTACAATAATATTGTGGTCTTATCTTTCAAAATAGTTAAGATAAAGGCTTCTTCTCTATTTTTGCTTGTATGATGTGTTTTCCCTCAGACTGTATACCAGTATTCTGTAATATCTTGAATATCATCTCATTCTTTTTTGCTGAGCCTGCTAGTGCAAAGAACCATACTGTTGCAGGCAGGCCTTTGGACGCCATAGGCGCTTCTAGTGTGTATAGTCTTGTTAGGGGGTCAAACCTTGTTATAGAATCTTTTCCAAGGCTTTCTGAAATTAGTGCTGAAATTATTGGCTGCTGTACTTCGAACCCCTTATTGAATATGTCCAGCTGAAGCATCATTGTAAGGTTTTCTACAAACTTTTCCCCTATCTTGTAAACTTTTTCTTCATCGAATACTGTTTCTGCTACCGCTTGAACAAATGCCTCATAAACTTTTTCTTCTCCAGAATATAATGTTATTATGTCTTCTCCACCCAACTGTATTATCTGATAAGCTTTTTTCCATGAAAGTGATTTTTTGTAAAACTTTTCTATTATAATTTCTTTAGCAAGTTTGCATACTTGAATGTCATTTATTTCAGTTATTTTTCCAGACTCTTCCAATAGTACTGTTGTCTTCTCGTCAAATAATATTATGTTCACGTTAATGCTTTTTCCAGTGACTCTAACATCTATTGTTGAATCAAATTTTTCGACGATCTTATCATCATTATATAATCCTATAACAATTTTCACGTTCGCTTCTTTTGAAAGCATGTTTATTTTTTCTATGTTTTCTGATAGCACATTCAGTCCCCACCAGTTTAGGCATGCGTAAACGCTTTTTGATGTACTGTCTAGTATCTCCTTCAACCTTTTCTGGAATGTTCTCATATTATATACTGTATACTTTTTTTCTTCGATGTCCGTTGGCATCCTAGTCTCATTTTTTAGTTCCTCAAGCTTTTTATACGCTAAAACCATCTTCTTAAACCTCCTCTTCTCATCTTCTAATCTTTTTGATAAGACTTCTTCAGGTGATACTGGTATACAGTATAGTGGCTCTTTTCCTGAAAACTCTACAAGACCCTTTTCTGACAAAGATTTTACAACACCATATGCTTTCGTTCTAGGAACTCCAGACTTTAGTGAAATATCCTTAACCTTCATCCTACCACATTTCAATAATGTTGTATAAACTTTTGACTCGTACTCGCTTAATCCGAACTCCTGTAATGAAATATATTCTTCATTTGATCCTATCATGTAACCCTTTCACCTGTCACCAAGGTTACATTTTCTTCAGTAACATACAAAATAATAGGAGAATGTCTGAAGATTAAGACCCAGTGGTAAAAAATGTCTAAGTTTGAAGAAAAGTGGGTTAAGGAACAGAAGCCTGGAGTGGGTGATAGGGTTAGGGAAGCAATAAGACCTTCTGGTCCACTAAAGCCAAGGCTTGAGGACGCAATACGTGCTATACAGACTCAGATCGCTAGACTTGACGCTATGGCTACAAAGTTAAAGGAGAGAGATGCTGCAATCTTTAACAAGGTTGTCTCATCTATTCAGAAGCATGACACCCAACATGCTAGCGTTTTCGCTAACGAGCTTGCTGAAATTAGGAAGATGCTTAGGATGGTTACATCATCTAAGCTTGCTTTAGAGCAGATTGTGCTCAGGCTTAATACTGTAACAGAGCTTGGAGACATTGTTGTAACATTAGCTCCTGCCATGGCAGTTATTAGGAGTGTCAAATCCGGCATAATAAGCGTATTACCTGAGGCTGAAAGAGAGATTAACGAGATAAGTAGTCTACTGAGCAGTATACTGGTTGATGCTGGACAGGTTAGTGGTACAACATTAAACTTTGAGGCAGCAAACGAGGATGCTGAAAGGATTTTAGCAGAAGCTTCAGCTGTAGCGGAGCAGAGGATGAAGGAAAGATTCCCAGAACTTCCAACAGGTGTTCCAACGGGAGAGTCTGCTTTCACTTAAACTTGAGGGTTGAAGACGGTTTGCTTGAACCTGGGCTACCAGGTTTGGGTAACCGTCTTCATCAAAAATTTTTTTGGTGATATTTTTGGGCTGGAGGTTTTGGAAGCTAAATGAGGATAAGCCTTTAAGAGATCGTATCCTCGAATCTATTAGGAGTATAGAGTTCCATAAGAGGGAGCTTGATAATATTAGGAGGCGTCTTGATAGTAGAAAGGATAGGCTTTTTAATTTGACTGTTAAAGCTTTGGAAGCTAAGGATAGGGTCAGAGCTAAAGTTTATGCTACAGAGTATGCTGAAATAAAGCGTGTTATTAAGGTTGTTACAATGAGCGAGCTTGCCCTTACGCAGATTGCTATAAGGTTGGAGAGTATATGTGATACTGGAGACATTATTATGCAGGTTTCAGCTGCCTTTAAGGTTGTTAAAAAGGTAGGTGAAGAGTTGAGCAGTATAATGCCCCAGCTTGAAAGCACGATGAAAGAGATAAATGATGTGCTTGTTGAAACTATGTCAAGCCTTCAACAGATTACTCCAGAAAGTTCTATTGTGCTAGATGTTAGTGGTGGCGAAGAAATTTTGGAGTCCGCTAAAAGGTATGTGGAAGAAAAGATAAGCTCTCTTGAAGAGCCTCTTCCAGAATCTTTGCAGGGCGAATATTCTTTGGACCGGATACAGAATATCGCCTTGCTTGCTTCTGGTGACGATGAAGAGGAGCCTTTTAAGGCTACATTATTGAACGCTCCCCCTCCAAATCCTAAGCAGGCTTTGTTGGACGATCGTGTTCTAGAACATATTAAGGCAAAAGGCTCATATAATGTCGTTGAAATCGCCTCCTCCTTAGGTGTTCCAGTTGACAAGGTTGAGCAATCGATATTTAGGCTTGCTGCTGCTGGAAAAATACATATTGAAGAGGTTGAATAGGTTTGAGCTACCAGGCTGCTAAAGAGCTTGAAGAGTCAGCATACTATTATGCTTCACAAGCTATTAAAATGGATTCTCAGGGCTCTTATGCTACTGCTATAACATACTATCAGAAGGCTATTGCCACGCTAATAAAATTAGCTCAACTTTATCCAGACTATAAGTTGAATAAAATGTATTTGGAGCGTGCTGCAGCATATCAGGAGCGTGTTAAAGCATTGCAGGCTGCAAGGGGTTCTCCTTCTGCATCTGATTCTTCTGATGGTCCAGTAGCTCAAACTGTTCAAGCCTCAAAAGGTGTTGAAACTCTTAAGGCAACTTTTGACGACCTCGTTATGAAGGAGAAGCCCAATGTGAGATGGGAGGAGGTTATAGGATTAGATGATGCCAAGAAGGCTATAAAGGAGTCCATCATCTTTCCAGTTAAAAGGCCTGACTTGTTTCCATTGGGTTGGCCTAGAGGCATACTCTTGTATGGTCCTCCTGGATGCGGTAAGACTATGTTGGCTGCTGCGGCTGCTAGTGAAATAGAAGGCTATTTTATTACGGTAGACGCTGCCTCCATAATGTCTAAATGGCTTGGTGAAGCTGAAAAGAATGTTTCTAAGCTCTTCAGTTACGCTAGAAGGCTTTTGGACGATAATGGTCCTGTAATAATATTTATTGATGAATTAGATTCTCTTCTAGGTACTCGTTCTCAAGAAGTTGGTGGAGAGGTTAGGGTTAGGAACCAGTTTCTGAAGGAAATGGATGGTATAATGGATAAGGGTAAAACTTTACAACTTTATGTGATAGGTGCAACCAACAAGCCTTGGTCTCTCGACTCACCATTTTTAAGGCGTTTTCAGAAGAGGATATACGTTCCACTTCCAGACCTTAGGGCTAGGCTTGAAATGTTTAAACTTTATACTGCACCCTTGAAGCTTGACTCTTCTGTCGACTTGAATCAGCTTGCTAAACTTACTGAAGGCTATTCTGGAAGCGATATTCGAGACATATGCCAGTCTGTCCAACTCAGAGTTGTCTCAGAACTTTTCGAGTCAGGTGCCGCTGTAGACAAAAACGCTCAACCTCGTGAAATTAGGATGCAAGATTTTAAGGAAGTTCTAAGGTACAGACGCCCCAGTGTTTCTCAGGAAATGTTAAGAGCATATATCGCGTGGACTGAAAACTTTAAAGCACTATAAACTTTTACGGGACCAGTCTCTTCGGATCCCTAGGATAAAGGATTGTTTCTCTAATATTATTTCTTCCTGTTACAACCATTAAAAGTCTGTCTACACCAAGCCCCCATCCAGAATGTGGTGGCATTCCATAGTCGAAGGTTTTGAGGTGGTATTCGAAGTCTTTTGGATCGAGTTCCTGTTCTATAAGCCTTTTCTCAAGCTCTTCTCTACTGTTAACTCTTTTCCCTCCTGATGCAAGTTCTAGGTACCCGTACATTAAGTCAAACGATTTTGAAAGCCTATCATCTAATCTCTCGATATAGAATGGTTTTATTGCAAGAGGCCAGTGGTATATGAAATAGAATTCTTTAAAGGTTCTTCCAAGCAGTCTTAAATCCTTTGTCTGTAGGTCTTCACCCCATTCTATCATCCTCTTTTCTCTAAGCTTTTCTATTGCCTCAGTATAAGATATTCTTTTAAACGGTCTCTCAACCCTTGGTAATCTTACTTTTAAAATCTCTAATTCTTCAGAATTCTCTTTTTCCACATCTTTTATAACATTGTATACCACTTCTTCAGCTACATTCATTACATCAAATTCGTCCATGTATGCTGCCTCCATGTCCAAGCTTGTGAACTCGCAAACGTGTCTTAAGGTGTGCGATTTCTCCGCCCTAAAATATTGTGATATCTCAAAAACTCTTTCAAGGGACATAGTTAGCTGTTCCTTATACAGTTGTGGGCTTTGTGCAAGATATGCTTTCTTTTCAAAATACGATAGCTTGAATAGGTTCGCTCCCCCTTCAGCCGCCTGACCTATTATCTTTGGTGTGTTTACTTCAATAAATCCTAGCCTATAGAATGTTTCTCTTATGGATTTTAAGACCGTATGTCTTATCTTAAATATTGCCATCACCTGTGGATTTCTTAGGTCCAGTGCTCTTGCATCTAACCTTTTATCTAAGCTTGAAAAGACTCTTCCTGTTGGGTCTATTGGAAAAGGTGGTTTTGACCTAGAAAGTATTACAAGTTTTTCAGCGAGGACCTCCATTGGCACATTCTGTGACTTGCTCTTTTGAACCTTTCCTAACGCCTCTATTATACTCTGTCTCGTAAGGTTTTCTCCTACCTTAAAGGTTTCTTCGCCAACAATATTCTTGTTTAAAACTATTTGAGCTAACCCCGTCCTATCTCTTACTGTAATAAATGTAAGTTTTCCTAGAGGTCTAATATCTTCTACCCATCCTCTTACAACACACACGGTTCCTTCTGCTAAATTAGATATTTCTTTAGCATAATATCTTTTAAACTGTCTGTCTACGCTCATACTCTATCATCACATCTATTCCCTTTAGAGTCTTGAGAACCCTTTTAACTGCATTTTCGTCAACTTGCTCTATAACTCTTCTACTGTATGGAAGTATTACTTTTGTAAGCTTGCTTCCATCCGGAAGCCATACGACGTTCACTGTTAGAATTCTAATAGGATAAAATACTTCTTCTAAAAGTTTTCTTTCTGACGCATCTGCTTCAAAAACCCAAACTCTTCTTCCGAAGGCTTCATTTATCTTTTTTAAGGTTTCTTGGCTTGACCTTAAAACTTTAAGGTTTCCCCCTCCAAAAAGTAGTATAAGGTCTCCATCTGACTCTAAAGCTTTAACAAAAGTTAGCTTATCTAAAACTTTATCCTTTTCAGCCAACTTTGAAAGTTTTACAGAGCATTCTACATCTAAATCTGTGATCTGCCCACTTTTAAGCTTCCTACTATCTTCTGGGCAGAGTACACCTGTTTTTGCGCAAAAATTACATATCGGTGTTTTCAAATATAACCAACCAACCCTAACATTCTAATGCTAAATAAGATTTTTGGAACCCTAAATTTTTTTTAAAAAAAATAAAAGGGTTTGGATGGCGCCTATTTTCCAAGCTCAATATAAATTGAGCTCACATTCGTTGTGGCGCCTGTTTTTGCATCTTTTACTTGCTCTGTGTCTATTGTAATGTTCTTTACTTTAACGTCTGTTGCAAACCTTTTTACCAGAATTTGTGCAGTGTCCACCGCCTTTGATATCGCTCTTCCTCTAGCCTTTAAAGTTATGGACTTTGACCCATTCTGTAAAAGTGTTAGGCATGCGAGCACATAGTTCATTACAGGCTTTTTTCCGACTAATATGGTGTCGTTTTCTGACATTTTTATCCACCAAAGTATCATCTGAGAAAGGGATATGAGTATTTATATATGTTATGGTCAAAAAATTATTTTCCTAAAACGTAATAAAGGGTTATCGCCTTAAATTTGCATTCTACAAGCATAAAAAATTTAAAATTTTAAATTAAATTAAATTTTATAAGGTAATGTAATATACTTGTAAGTGTGGCAAAAGAAGTGGTTTTTGTCCCATTAGGTAGCACATTACGTACCCTATTATACGAAAAAGAGCTTCTTAAGGCTGCCTCATTATATTCTCTAAGGGGGCGTTTGCTAAATATTAGCTTCCCATTAAATGATGCATCCTATAATCCCAATAGGAGGCAATTTAATGCTCTAATGTTGCTTGAGCAGGTTTATAGGATTAAAAAGGACTTCGACTTATGTATGGGTGTAACTGCTTCAGACATATATGTTCCGCAAATGAATTTTGTTTTCGGCGTCGCTGACGTAAGCCGAGGCTGCGCTGTCCTATCAATCTTTAGATTAACTTTTGGAAGATATGAGGATAGTCAAGAAATTTTTAGAGAAAGGGTTCTGAAGGAAGCTGCTCATGAGCTGGGCCACCTTCTTGGATTAAGTCACTGTAAGAATAGAGATTGTTTGATGTCATTTTCTAACAGCCTATCTGAAGTCGATATAAAAAAACCAATCTTATGTGAAAAATGTTTAAGCACATTAAGAATGTTAAGTGAATGATTAAATTTTTAGGATATCATATCCCATAACCTTGCTACGGTATTTTAAAACTATGTGATCACTTGAAAGTTTGTCTGAAACGTCTTTAACGTTTTCCAGATAATATAGTGTGTCCTCTATGGGCTCCCTTCTACTCAAATCTCCCCTCAATCTTTTTTCCCATCTCAAAATCCTTTTACCTTCAAGTCCTTCTAAAATTTTGGGAAGCCTTTCACTAGCTTTTATCATCCCATTGAAATCCAATCCTTTTAGTCTCCATATTGTTGAAAGTGTGTCATATAAGTCTGATTTCCAAGCTGAGCCATGAAGTATAATCATCGCCCTTAAAACGTCTTTTTCAATTTCATCAAAATCTTCTTCTGGCTTCATGTTCTGTTTGATTGTATTGTTCATTATACTGCCTCTATAGTTGATGGCGGTTTCCTGGTAATATTGTATGTTACACTCACAACATCCTTTACTTCAGAAGTTATTCTTTCAGCAATCTTCTCCAAAACATCATATGGTAACCTTTTCGGTGAAGCTGTTTTAGCGTCTAAACTTTCCCAGCATCTAACCTCAACCTGTAATCCAAGTTTTCTTTTACCTTCCAAGATCCCTGTAACCCTATCCTCATGTAATATTGCAAGATACTGGAATGCTTTAATATCCTTTAACTCTTGCTCAACAATACTAGTACATTTCCTTATAATTTCAACTCTTTCTGGTGTTACCTCACCAATTATTCTAGCTGCTAAAGCAGGTCCAGGGAAGGGTATCCTATCATAAACACTTTTTGGAAGCCCTAAAGCCTCAGCCACCTTCCTTATAGCCGGTTTTCTTAATTGTATAAGTGGCTCTATAACCCTGTAACCAAACTCTTTCTCTGTATCAATACCTAATTGTTCAAGCACATTGTGCTGTCTTTTCACTCCAGCCACAGTCTCCTCAATATCAGTATAATTTGTTCCCTGTAAAAGGAATTTTATTCCACTTTCTTTAACAATCTTTGCAAAAACTTCTTTATAGAATACTCTAGTTATAGCCTCCCTCTTTTCTTCAGGATCTTTTAAGCCTTTTAATGCATTAAAAAATTTCTCTTTTGCGTCAACTAGGATAACATTTATTCCCAATCTCTTGAAGAGGGAAACAACTTGTTCCGGCTCCCTTTCCCTCATAAGTCCATTGTCTATAAAATATGTTATGAGCTTTTCTTTTAAAGCTAGATGTCCAAGCATTGTAACCACTGATGAATCAACGCCGCCAGAAAGTGCGTTTATTGCATAATTTTCTCCAACAATTGACCTTATTTCCTCAACTTTTTCTTTTATGAACTTTTGGGGATCAAGTTCCTCTAACCTTATCTCCTTCACATCCATGCCCTTAATCTATAGATGATGTTATATAAATTTGCTTTCCTATCCACAAAATTTTTGTTAAAATTTAAAATATTGGTATTCTTTTTCACAGGGATTTCCGAAGGCTGTTTTTATCGCCTTACTTTTTGGGTAAATGATTGTAGACCTAATGGTATTATGGTATTGTGTGTGCCTGCATATGGTTAAATCCGATGGCTTACCTTCTTCTCCATGATCCCTTAATATTCTAAATATATTGTTTTCTTGAACTTTATCTAATGTCCTTAAAAGGCTTTCAACTCTAGTATATCTTTTCTCACTAGATTCGTGGACTCTTTTTCCCCAAAGCTCTTTAGGAGCCTTTTTTGAATAAATTGCCTGTTTAGGAATTTCGATTTTCTGCATTTTTTCTGTAACATAATGGTTTGTAGCTACCACTGTGTTCTCGTCCCTAATGCTGTAATTGTGTGATGAGAGTTCGATAACCTTAATATTAGAATTTGCGTCCATAATCGTGATAATAGCGCCATATCCTCCTCTCTCACATCTTTTCAGAAAATCTAATGCCTCATCTATACTCCTACAATTTTCTAACATTTCTTGCAGTGTAATTGATAATGGGACTATGCATGTTGGCCTATCAAGGGAGTATGCGAAATTGCATACTATCGATAAACCATACTCATTTAATCCGTCCAAAATTCCATGAGAAGGTATTATCGAACATCCTAAGGTTCCATAACCATCTTTTGGCCTAGATTCTATAACCACCTGATATTCAGTAAACTCTAATGGGAAATCAAAATTTCTAGCCAATATTGGTTCACCTTCAACTGTCCTTTCAGAAGGTAATCCTAAACTGGTGCAACCTCCAAGACCGAATCCAGAAGCTTCGAGTGAAATCATGAGAATGATCATAGAAACTTCCATTCCCGCCCCATCCGCTACACCCTTTAAACGTTCAAACTGTCTAGGATAATATTTGAGTAGATCATTCTTCATCAACTTTTCCGTATCCTTTTTTAATGTGCTTAAAAACCATTTTTTTGGCACAATTTTTGGTCTCATAACCTTTATTGTACCCATGTCCGCCAAATTTTCCATCATCTTGTGTATACGATGCTTAAGTATCCTTCCATAATCTAATCCCATCTTATAATGGTCGCCGGAAACCAATATCTTTTCCATCATCAACTTCGATAAACAGTCTTCCAATTATATTTTAAACCTTTTCCATAAACAATCTCGTATCAAATAATGTAAACTATTTATGTCTTAAAAACTATGATTTTTGTATGCAAGAGCATAGAACTAAGCTGTACAAGCTTATCCCCCTGATGGTATTTGGACTCATATTTATTGCAACATATTTCATGTACATAAGCCCTCAAATTCAAAATCTTCGTCAAAGCAATCTAGTGGTAACAGAAACTACTACCTCAACTATTACAGTTGTCACGACCAAATCTTCCTACCTTACATCAACCGTTACGGGTGCGTTTGAGACATCGGCTTCTAACAATCGATCAGCCAATATATCGTATTTAATAAATTATGCTCTTGAACTAATAAACAGTGATAGGGTAAATAATGGTATTGAACCTGTAGAATTAGGAAATAATCCTGCAGCCCAATCCCATGCTGAAAGCCTTGCTAGAATATTATGCTTAAGCCATTGGGATACAAATGGAATGAAACCTTACATGCGCTATACACTGTTTGGTGGCAAAAATTTTGTTCAAGAAAATGTTGCAGCAGTTTTCATGTTCGGTAGAGCTAATCCTTTATCAGATGAAGAAATCAAATCCTATCTATCCAAGTTGGAGCATGAAATGATGTACAATGATGCTACCTCCGACTGGGGTCATAAAAGAAACATACTTGACCCATCCCATACGCATGTAAACATTGGTATAGCATACAATAGTCAAATTATTGTTCTTGTACAGGATTTTGAAAACATCCTAATAGAATGGGACGAATATACTGTAAAAAATACTACAGTAACCTTGAGAGGAAGGTTTTTGCGGAACCTTAGACCCTATATGGTTCTAGTCTATTTTGACCCCCTACCCACTCCTCTTTCCAGAGAAGATTTGCAGCGTGCACCCTATAATGGAAGCTATAATTTCGGAAAACTTTTAGGTGCAATATTGGATAGAGGTTACCAAACTGGTGTACCTTACATTTATGCAACAAAGTGGTTTCAGAAGGGCCTAGATTTTGAAATAGTCTTTGATTTCAAAAAGTTTGTGCAAACTCCTGGTGTCTATACTATTGTATTAGAGGTTGAAGACTGGAGGGGAAAGCAATATTTTGCATCCTCATACTCGATCTTTTTAGAATAATTTGATAAAATTCTACGGCTGCTAAAGCCTAGACAAGTCCACTCACCAACAAAATATAAAATTGTATGAAAAATTATTAAATACCCGTTTGTACGTACTATAAAACTGGGTGAAAAGTTTGCCTGTAGTCCAGATAAGCATGTGGGCTGGTAGGTCTGATGAGCAGAAAAAGAAGATAATAGAAGGGGTAACAAACGTATTATGTGAAGCGCTGAACATAAAGCCTGAAAATGTTACAGTAATAATATACGATGTAGAGAAAAAGAATTGGGGAAAATCTGGTAAGCCTGCCTCGGAAGTGTAAAAGGTATAAGAAAAAATTTTTATAAGCCCATGTTAAGAAACCAATTTGTCCGCCCAGGTAGTATAGATCGGTTAGTATCTCCGGCTGTCACCCGGAGGGTCGCGGGTTCAAGTCCCGCCCTGGGCGCTCCTATTCTATAAAAATGTTCATTGTTTTATAAAATTGGAAAGGAGCATTTGATTATAGTCACCCAATTTTTAATATCATGCCATTGAAATTCTTTTCCTTATAATCATTCTAAGGTTCTCCAGTTTTTCTACAAGATCCATTCCAGAGTCAATTTCCGCTTCTATGCCTGTTCTATTTTTTAAAATGTTTATGATATATTTTTCTAGAACATTTGCTCCAATGCCAAAAACTTTTTGTAAGCAATCATGAAATTTTCTTAGATTTGATGGTATGTCTTGTTTGCTGAGAAGGTATTCTCTTTCAAAAAAATAGTATATTGCCTCCTTACTTTTGTCTCCCAAAATTGATAAGGTTTCATCGATAGCTTCTAAAATTATCCTGTCAGCCTCATCTAATTTCATATAATGCTATAAAACTTTAGCATGTTTATTAATTTTAAGAAAAATTTTTATTGTCTATATAAGTTGAAAAAGGTGGTGTTGTCTTCTTAAATTTGAACGTAGACTAATGGTTTATAAGTTTTAACAAGAGTACTATTTTGTATGGTGAATGTCCTAATTACTGGTGGTGCTGGCTTTATCGGCTCAAATCTTGCCCTCTTTCTAAAAGGTTGTGGCTACAATGTTATATGCGTTGACAACCTTTCCAGATCTCTTGAACATAATGTTAGACGTTTGTCTTTAAATGGTATTCCCTTACATTTGGCGGATGTCAGAGATTATGATAAAATTCTTGATATAGTAAGGGGATGTAATATTGTGGTTCATGCTGCCGCCTTAATTGATGTTGAAGAATCTTTAAGAAATTCTGTATCATATTTTGAGAATAATGTGGTTGGAACTGCTGTTGTGGCTAAAGCATGTGTTGACCTAGGTGTAGAAAGGCTTGTTTATCTGAGTTCGGCTGCAGTTTATGGTGATCCAATAAAGGTTCCTATTGATGAAAATCATCCTACTAACCCTCTTTCACCATATGGTTTAAGCAAGCTTTTGGGTGAAAATATTATTGAATTTTATTCTAAAATTTATGGTTTAAAGTACATTATTTTGAGGCTTTTTAATGTCTTTGGTCCGGGTCAAGCTTTTACTGGATATGCTGGTGTGATAACAAAGTTTGTTAACTTGGTAAAAGGTGGTCAAAGGCCCATAATCTTTGGAGACGGTCTTCAAACAAGAGATTTTATCCATGTTCTTGACGTTTGTAATGCAGTAGAAGCGTCTTTTAAAACCAAACATTTTAATGAAAAGTTTAACATAGGTTCTGGCAATGAAGTAAAAATTATAGATTTGGCGAAAATGATTATGTCTCTCGCCAATTTTGCTGGAGAACCCTCTTTTGCTCCCGAAAGGGCTGGTGATGTTAGGTTCAGTTGCGCTGACATTTCTAAGGCTAAGAGGCTACTAAATTTTTGTCCTAAACTTTCTCTTGAAGAAGGATTAAAAACTGTTTTGTATTGTTTAGAAAAATATTAAAATATTCCCAGTCCCCTAACATGTTCGATATGGATTCTAGGGAACGTTTTATTAAAGCATTATCTCGTAGTAAACCTGATAGGGTTCCAATATTTGTTTTTGGAATAAATGGTGTTGTTCTAGAAAAGCTTCTTGGTAGACCTGTGATGCAAAGAAACCCTAAAGCTTATCTTGAAATGTGTTCTAAAGGTGAAGTTGAAAAGGCTAACCTGCTTACGGCTGAAGACCATATAGAGTTGGTTGAAAGGTTCGATTTAGATGCTGTTAGAGAAGTTAATCAAGTTGGAGGATGGCTTATTGACCCGAGATGGGAATACTTTCCAAAAGATTGTAGGGTTGTAAAAAGGGGTGAAAATGTATGGGAAGTGAACGGTGTACCAGTTCACTATATGCCTGAAGTCAACTCCCTTTATGTTGAAAGGCCTTTTCTTCCAACGGACCCTGATGAGGCTAAAGCGTTTTTAAAAAGTGTATGGAATGATGTAAGTGTACCCGATCAGGAAGTGATAGTTTTAGAAAAGATTGCAAAAAGGTTGAGGGATAAAAGGTTCATTTTATCCGTAGTACAGGGTACATTTTTACCATTTTTTTCTCCATCAACGCACATGATGGTCTGGCTCCATAAAAGACCTGATGTTCTAAAAATGTGGTTGGACTATTACTTGAGGGTTAATGTTGAACGTGTAAAAGCTAAGATAGATGCTGGTGCCGATGCGATAATAGAAAATGATGATTATGCTACAACTATGGGGCCGATGATTTCTCCAAAGCATTTTAGAGATTTCGTTTTACCTAATCTTAAACGCCTTTGTGATGAAGTTCACAGGAAGGGTGCATTCTTTATTAAGCATACGGATGGAAACATTTCATTGATCCTTGAAGATATAATTGCTTCTGGTGTAGACGGTATTCATCCCTTAGAAAAGAAGGCTGGCATGAACATTGGATTGGTTAAAGAAGTTTACGGTAAGAGAGTTTGTGTTATCGGTAACATTGATGGTTCTCTAGGTGGTAGTATGGGGAAAGAGTATATTATAAGGGAGACTCTTGAATGTCTTAATTCGGCTGCAAAGGACGGTGGCTATATAATGACAACAAGTAATGTTATAACCTCAGATGCTAGGGTTGAAAATTTTCTAGCATGGATCGATACTGTTAAAAGTTTTGGATGGTACACCTTTTAAAAGTTTATAACATTCGCTTTCCAAAAATTTTTAGGTGGTATGCATGCCTCTATTGTCTGAAAGGATAAGAGAACATGTTAAAGAAGTTTTTAAAACACTTCCTTCGCCAATAAAACTTGTACTATTTACACAGGAGTTTGAATGCGAATTCTGTGCTGACACTAGACAGCTTGTTGAAGAACTTTCTCAACTCTCTGATAAGGTTAAGCTTGAAGTCTACGATTTCGTATCCGATGTAGATAAGGTTGAAAAGTATGAGGTTGACAAAATTCCTGCAATTGTTGTTGAAGGTGAAAAGGATTATGGGATTAGATTCTATGGCCTACCTGGAGGCTATGAATTCAATTCACTCTTACATGCTATAAAGATTGTTTCTTCAAAAGATTCTGGTCTCTCCCAAGATTCAAGAAATATGCTAAAATCTTTGACAAAGCCTGTGCATATTCAAGTTTTTGTAACATTAACATGCCCATATTGTCCAATGGCTGTTGAAACAGCGCATAAACTTGCTTTAGAAAGTGACCTTGTTAGAGCAGACATGATTGATGCAACAGAATTTCCTCATCTAGCAAACAAGTATCAAGTGTTTGCTGTGCCAAAAGTTGTAATAAACGATAAGATTTCGTTTGAAGGCGCCTTGCCTGAACTTTCCTTTATAAGACACGTTTTAAGAGCCTAAAGTTTCTAGGCTTCTCCCTTTAAACTTATATATTCTGCTAATTTCCTTTTTGGTATGAATGAGCTTGTTAGGCTTCTCTCCAACTTTATTAGAACTGTTGCAATAAGGTTACCTGACGACGTGTTAACTGCACTAAAGGAACTTTCTTTGAGAGAAAGATCTTATTGGGGTAAGGCTGTATACTCTCTAATGTTTGATAATATTAAGCTTGCTTTAGAAAAGGGTGTGCCAGTATGCCAGGATACTGGTGTGTTAATGTTTTTTATCGACGCTGGAACAAATTTTTCCTACATAAATATGCTTCCAGAAGCTGTAAGGGCTGCTACACTTAAGGCTACAGAAGATGTTCCACTCAGACCTAATGTAGTTGAACCTTTTGATGAAAGGAATACTGGCAATAATATTGGTACAAGGTTGCCTTGGATTGAATGGAATATAATACCAAACGCTGACTATGCCGAAATAACATTGTATCTTGCAGGTGGAGGTACTTCCTTGACAGGGAATGCGAAGGTTCTACCACCTGCATCCGGATTTAAGGGTGTTATAGAATTTGTTCTAGATGTTGTATCAAGTTACGGATTAAATGCTTGTCCCCCTTTCCTTCTTGGTGTAGGAATTGGTACTACAGTAGAGACTGCCGCCATCCTGTCCAAAAAGGCTCTTTTAAGGCCTATAGGTTCAACAAATCATAACCCTAAAGCTGCATTGCTTGAAAAAATCATTTATGAAAAGGTATGTGGTCTTGAAATTGGTCCACAGGGTTTGGGGGGTTCAACCACAGTTTTGGGTGTTAATGTTGAATATTCTGCAAGACATCCTGCGACTTTAGCTGTTGGTGTGTCAACAGGATGTTGGGCTCACAGGAGAGGTGTGATAAGAATAAAATCTGATCTAGCCTATGAACTTCCATTCTATAAGGGTGAAGTTTTATGAGTTTGGTGATAAATACTCCAATAGAAGATCATGTTTTGGAAGAGGTTAAGGTTGGAGATATCGTTTACTTAAACGGTGTTCTTGTAACAGCTAGAGATGCTGCTCATGAGAGGTTTTTGAAGCATGATGTTAAAATGCCTGTAAGTTTAAAGTTTCTTCCAATCTTCCATGCCGGTCCTATTGTTAAGAAGGTTAATAGTGGCTGGTCTATTGTTTCTATAGGGCCTACAACAAGCATGAGGATGGAATCTTTAGAATATGATTTCATAGAAAGGACTGGTGTGAAGATGATTATTGGCAAGGGGGGTATGGGTCCCAGAACTGCTGAAGCATGTAAGAGGTTTAAGGCTGTACATGCCATATTTCCTGGCGGCTGTGCAGTTGTTGCCGCAGAAAGGGTTAAAAGGGTTTTGGGTGTAGAATGGCTTGATTTGGGTGTGCCTGAAGCCCTCTGGATTCTGGAGGTTGAAAACTTTGGCCCCCTCATAGTATCTATTGACGTAAAGGGAAATAACATGTTTGATGAAAGAATAAAGTCAGTTAATGGTAGAAAACTTGAAATGCTAAAGAATTTGGATAAGGAATTTTCATCAAAGTTATAAAAAAATTATATAATTCATCATATACTGGTATGTGTAATGTCTAAAGGCTTTGATGCAAAGAATGTTGTTGAAAAAATCTTATCAAACAAAGATTATGTGGTAGAAGAAGTTAGAAAGCTTCTAAGGATGCCAAGTATTTCTGGAACCGGTGAAGGTATAGAGGATGTTGCAGGATATTTAAGGGACTGGATCAGGGGAAGGCTTGGTTCTAGTGCAACGTTGCTAAAATACGGCGGCCACCCTATCGTTTACGGTAAACTTGAATCAGGGAAGGATAAAACATTAATATTCTATAACATGTATGATGTCCAACCAACAGGTCCTCTCGAGCTTTGGTCTTCTCCCCCATTTGAAGCAAGAATTGTAGAAGATAAAATTGTTGCAAGAGGTGCTACAAACACGAAAGGTGCTCTAATGTCAACTCTTTTAGGCTTTGAAGCTATCGTCAACGTTCTAGGAGAATCTCCTGTAAACATAATCTTTGCTCTTGAAGGAGAGGAGGAGCTTGGTTCCCCGAGTATGCCAAAGTTTATTGAAGACAAGAAGGGTGAGCTGCAGAATGCAGACACAGCTCTCTTTACTCTACCTTCAGAGGTTGAGTTAGGTAAGCCTAGGATTCAGCTTGGAAACAAAGGTATAGTCTTTATTGAATTAAAATGTATTACAAGCAAGTATGAAGTTCACGGAAGCTATGGTAGGGGCTTCTATAATCCTGCAGTTGTGTTAAGTAAAATTGTTTCCGAGCTCATTGACCCACATTTTGGGCCAAAAATTCCTTGGCTTGAAGAAAAGGCTGTTCTTCCAACACCAGACGATCTTATGCTTTTGGATCAGCTTATAGAATGCACTCCACTTGATAAGATGATGTTATCACATGGTATAAAATCTTCTAGACTTCATGGCCGTGACTGGTATCAGGCTGTCTTCTTTAAACCGAATGTTAATGTTGACGGTTTTAGTGCCGGATACACTGGACCTGGAACAAAGACTGTACTGCCAAACGAAGCTACTTTGAGAATTGACTTTAGGATTGTCCCCAATATTGAACCAGAGGATGTAGTCCAAGGTTTAAAGTCTCTTATCGAAAAACTTGGGTTATCTGATTTGGTTGAAGTAAATGTACTCGACGGCTATACTTGGAGTAAGATAAGTCCAAGATCTCCAGTAGTAGATGTTGCAAAAGAAGCGTATACTGACATGAATATGAAACCGTACATTATTCCCTTAATTACAGGTTCAGCGCCGATGCACCTTTTTACTAGAGTCCTTAAGATTCCTGTGATTGTAACAGGCCCTGGTCATGGTGAACGTGCTCATGCACCTAATGAGTTTATAACAGTTGACACTACTTGGAAGATTGCATCTTATACAGTATATTTAGTGAATAGGATTGTCTCATGTGAAGCTAACTTGAGGCAACTTTAGCGTATTAGCTGAAAAGTTTGCAGTTTCCAAACGTTAGAAGTCGAGTAAACTTTAATATCTTTAATAGTTTACCATAAATGTAATGGTTCAAAATCTACTTGAATATTATAGGCTTTTTACTCCTAACGAAGTTTCTTCTGAAGAAATGTCTGTGATTGAAGAGAATGCGGTGGGCTTTGGATTCTCAAGGCTTTTGATGATGGAGAATGCTGGCGCTAAGGTAGCAGATTTTATTCTTAAAAAATATGGTGAAAGGGTTAGAAATGTTGTTGTTGTATGTGGAACTGGAAATAACGGTGGAGATGGTTTCGTAGTAGCGAGGCATTTGAGGAACAATCTTTTGAGCGTTAAGGTTGCACTTGTCGGCCGCCCTTCTGAAATTAGAAGTGATGAGGCTAGGTTAAACTGGCTTCTTTTGGAAAAGATGGATGATGTTGAAAAATTATTTTTAACAGACACTTCTTCTATTGAAAATTTGAAAAAAGTTTTCGAAAAATGCGATGTTATTGTTGACGCAATATTGGGTACTGGAGTGAAGGGTGTATTATATGATCCAATAAAATCTGTTGTCGAAACAATAAATGGGTTTGATAAGATTGTTGTTGCAGTTGATACTCCAACAGGCTTAAATCCTTCTACTGGCGAAATTCATGGGCTATCTGTTAAGGCATCACATACAATAACTTTTCATAAAATGAAGAAGGGTCTTGTAGGTAAAAGCGAGTATACTGGAGAAGTTTTTGTTGAAGAAATAGGGATACCTTGGGAAGCAGAATTTTTTACTGGACCAGGTGATTTAAGGCGTGTGATAAAGCCTAGGAAAGCGTATTCTCATAAAGGTGACTACGGCACTGTGCTTGTTATTGGAGGCTGCGAATTCTATTCTGGTGCACCTGCTCTTGCAGCTCTTTCATCTTATAGAACTGGTGCTGGGCTTGTGTATATAGTTGCTCCTCAGTCGGTAGCAGCCTCTATTAGACAGATTTCACCTGACTTAATCGTATACCCTACAAAGTATACTCATTTTACATTAGATGATGTAGAGTTGGTAAAGGGTCTTCTTAAAAAGGCTGATGCTTTGGTTATTGGTCCAGGTCTAGGTCTTCATCCTGAAACCATTGAAATGGTGCATGAGGTTCTAAGACTATGTAAGGGTGTTGTTAAGGTTGTATTGGATGCTGACGGGTTTAAGGCTTTAAAGGATAGTCCTCGGCTGCTTGAAGGTGTTGTAGCAACACCTCATGCAGGCGAATTTAGGCACGTGTTCGACTTTTCTGTTGGAGAAAGGTGGTGGGAGCGTATTGATACTGCTGTTGATGTTGCACGAAAATATAATTTCACTCTTCTTCTTAAAGGTCACGATACTCTTATAACAGACGGCTTTAGGGTTAAAGTTAATCGTTGGTCAACATCGGGTATGGCTGTTGGAGGAAGTGGTGACGTATTATCTGGAATTTTAGGAACTTTCCTTGCATGGGGTAATGACTATTTTTATTCAGCGGCTGCAGCGGCTTATGCGCATGGTGATGCTGGTATAAGGGCTGTAGAGAAAAAAGGCTTTCATATTCTCGCATCCGACCTATTGGATGAAATACCTGCTGTCTTGAAACCTTTTGACAAAGAGGTTTAATTTTCTTAATATTTTAAAAAATTATTAACGTAATGTTCTTACTCTTATGATGTATAGATTGGAATGCTGTATATAAAGAAGGTTGAGGTGGAGGGTTTTAAAACCTTTAGTAAGAAGGTTACGTTAAACCTTCAACCGGGGTTCATTGCGATTACTGGATTAAATGGGTCTGGAAAGTCTAACATATTCGATGCCATACTCTTTGCTTTAGGTGAAAGTAGTCCAAAAACTTTGAGGGTTACAAGTTTGAAGAATCTTTTATTTGATGGTGGTGTTAATGGCGAGAAAGCCTCTAAGGCTATCGTTTCTGTGCAGTTTGAAAATTCTGGTAGAGAAATTCCTGTGGATGCTGACACGGTAACTTTTACAAGAGAGCTTAGGGAAGATGGTGAATCAATATTTAAAGTAAATGGTAGACATGTTTCTAAGCAAATGGTTCTAAATCTAACGCAACTTTGTCTGATTTCACCTGAAGCATTTAATGTTGTCTTGCAGGGGATGATTAATCGTGTTGCCGAATTGAGGCCTGATGAACGCCGCCGTCTACTTGAAGGCCTTATTGGTGTAGCACAGTTTGATGAAAAAAAGGCTGAAGCTTTAAAGAATCTTGAGGAAGCAACACATAAGCTTGAAATAGCCTTTGCGAGGATTGGAGAAATAAGGAATGTTTTAAGAAAGAATGAGGAAGCAAGAAACATACTATTAAGATATCGTCACCTTGAAGAGGAAGTAAGGCGCCTTAATGCAATGAAGACCTCAAAAAACATAAGTTTTCTTACACAATCCATTTCCTCTCTAAACTCTAGCCTAGAAGAAGAAAAGGCTCTGTTAAAGAAAAGATTACATGATAAGACTGTTTTAGAGTCTGAAATAGAAGGGTTAAAGGGTCAAAAAGAGCTTTTTCTTTCATCAATATCCGATCCATCAAAGACCTTCGTAAACTATGAAATGGAGCTTGCTTCAACATTTTCGAAGATAGGTGAACTATCTTCTTTAATAAAATCTCTTGAAGGAAGGAACTTGGAGATAGAGCAAGACCTCTCAACATTATCGACAATGCTTTCGGGGCTCGAGGTTGAAAAAAATACTCTTTCCCAAAATATTGAAAAGTTAAGGAATGAAATTAAAGTTAAGGAAGGTGAACGCCAAAATCTTTTGCAGGAAATTAAAAAGATTTCATCAGATATAAACGAATTGAATAAGAGGATTTCTAGTATTAAGTCTCAAAAGATTAAGGTTGACGCTAAAATTAAGAAGATTGAAGCAATTTTGGAAAAGGATAAGGCTAAAAGGGAGAAGATATTGTCAATTTACACGAAACTTTCTTATAGGGTTAAGGTGCTTGAAAATAAACAGAACTCTTTTTCAACAATATTAAATGAGCTTAAGCAGTCTCTTTCAAACTTGGATCAACTTTTACAGAGTGGGTCAACAGAAGTAGTTTCTCTCTCAAAATCATATGAGGAAATTGAGCGAAGACGTAAGATTATGCTTGATGCAATAAAGTCTTCTATCGAAATATTAGAGAAGGTTGAATCAAATATTGTTAAGGCTGAAGCGGTTAGGCGGATTGCTGAAGAAGTTCTTGATGTAGGGGGATTAGAGAGGCTTGTTTCTCTGGCAAAAACTGGTGCTGTAGGAGGTTGTGTTGGGCTGGTAAAAGATCTTATAAGCTTTGAAGAAAAGTATGTAAAGTCTGTTCAGTCGGTTTGTGGCTTATGGTTTAATGCAATAGTTGTCGAAGACCGTGAATCATTAAAAAAGCTTATTGAGGTAGCTAAGAAAGTTGGTGCAAAACAATTTAATGTGATAACATTATCTGAAATAAAACCTGTACCTCTTTCCAATCTCCCTCAAGGCTCTGGTGTAGTAGGTTACCTTTCAAGTTTTGTTGATGTTAAAGGAGGTTATGATGTTTTGAAAAGTTTTCTTTTCCAAAACACTTTATTGGTTGAAGACAACTCTACGGCACTAAAATATTCTGGTGAAGGATTTAGATGTGTTACATTAGATGGTGCCTTATATGAACCATACGGTTTAGGGTATGCATCAGGTTTTCCAGAAATTCTTGAGGCAGTATCATCTTATGGTGCAGACGAATATTATGATGATCTTAAGACTGTAATCGAGAATCTTAAGAGAATTGTTGAAAAGAGGCAGAGCGACCTAGAGAGGTTGAATGAAAAGGGTAAAGCTCTATTGGAAAAGAAGGCTGAAATTTCTAAAAGTCTGGGTCAAGTTCATGGTGAAATTGACTCAATAATCAAGTTTGTTAAAAAATATTCTGAGACATACTCCTTAAACCAGGAGAAGCTTAACAGTTTGAGAAGTAAGCTTTCTAAGGTCGAATTTTATCTTAAAAGAATAGAAGAAAAAATTAATAGGTTGAACGGGAAAAGAGAAGAATTGTTGAAAATATTGCAAAGTGATGAGGAAAATGTTGAAGCCCAAAAACTTATTGAATTGAATAACATGCTAAACAACTTAAACAGTCAACATCAATCTTTAACCAATATAATTAATGAAATGAACGTTAATCTTCTTCGGATGAAGAGTAGGCTTGAAAATGATGTTCTAATATCCTACAATAATACTAAGAAAAGTATTGAAAAACTGAAGAACGAATATAATGATAATAGGGTTAAGGTTGAAGAAAGTAGACGTCTTCTAGAAAGTTTAAACGAAAAATACAATGATTTAAAGTCTAGGGAGGAAGAATTTCATCGGGCATCGATAAACATGCAAAAGACTATCTCCGAATTCGATGCGAAAATCAGTGAAAAAATTTCTCAACTCAACTCCTTAAATGAGATGATAAGCAGGTCGACTCTGAGGGTGAACCAGATTAGCGGTAAGATTGAAAATTTGAAGGAAAAGCTTGAGGCTGAATATAATACGTTAAGGCTTTACGGCTACAGTTCTCCAATAGAATATGTTGAAGGGTCAGAGGATATTCTTTTGATGCTTCAGCAGGAGATGGAGGAAGTTAAGCCTATGCTAAACTTTTTGGCTGAAAAAGATTACGAGAATGTTCTTGAAGGCTACAAGAATCTTTCTATTAGAAGTAATCAGCTTGAAGAGGAGAGGGAAAGTATTATTGCTTTGATAGAGGAAATCGATAGCCAGAAAAAGAAGGTGTTTATGGACGCTTTTGAAAAGATTGACCGTAGTTTGAGAAGCGTTTTTAAAGAACTTACTGATGGTGAAGCTTGGCTTGAGCTTGAGAATCCCGACGAAATATTTTCTGGAGGAATCTATCTTATGGCAAGTTTTCCTGGAAAAAGGCCTAAGGAATCTCTTATGCTAAGTGGTGGTGAAAAGACCATCACAACTGTCGCATTTATTTTAGCAATGCAGAGTGCCTACAAGTCACCCTTCTATTTACTAGATGAAGTTGACGCTCACCTTGATCAGCTAAATCTGGAGAGGTTAACCAAGATTTTGAAAGAACGTTCTAGAGAATCTCAAATTATACTAATAACTTTAAAGGATTTGACACTTTCTAAAGCTGACAAAATATTTGGCGTCTACCAGCGTGCTGGTAGCGCACATGTTGTAGAATATTCTCCAGGGGTTACTGTTAAGGAGGTTAAGGCATGAGTGTAAAGTCCCCTCTGACAAAGTTTCCTTTAAAGCTCTTAGTTGACACTGAAAGTATTCCTAAGAGGAGGGTTTGGGAGGTCAATATTGCAGAGTTGCTAAAACAGTTTACTACACTATATTCTGATTACAAGAAGGATCTGAGACTCTATGGTACTGTAGCATTATCTTCTTCTATCATATACAAGTTGCAGGTTGAATCATTTTTCCTTTTCGAAAAACAGGCTTCAAGAGTCTTTGGAAGTGAAGAACTTTCTCTTCCAACTATCATCGATGTACCATATAGGCATGAAGTTTACTCTACATCTGTCGACGACCTTATTGTTGCTTTAGAGAGGATAATATTTTCTTCTCCAACTAAGAGGATGAAGAGGGAGGAGACGCTTGTTCCTGTTGCAAGTTTGGAGCTTCCAACTGACCCATTTTTGATGAACATAGGTGAAATGTTGAAGGAGTTTAAGAAGAAACTTTTGTCGTTGATGGATGAAGAGCATATTGTAAGCTTTAGAAGGATGGTTGAAGGATTGCCTATTATTGAGGTTGTAAGAAATTTTCTTTTAACACTTTTTGTAGCTCAAGAAGAGTTTGCTGACCTTATTCAAAAAGAAGATGATATAATTATAAAGGTGCTTTTATGATGAGCGAAAAAGATGATATAAGCGTTTTAAAGGGTAAGATTGAAGCAGCCCTCTATGTCGCCGGTAGACCTCTTTCTCTGGAAGAACTTTCTAAGGCTACTGGTATACGTTCTAAGAGAAAGAATCTTCTTCTGGCTAGGGAGGTTCTTTCAACATACAATTCCTTTTCTAATGCGCTTGAAATTTTAGAGCTTCCAGGAAACCTTTTTGTTTTACAGCTTAAAGAAAAGTATAGGGATATTATAAGAAAGTTTTCTACTAAACCACTTCTTCCTGAATCCGCTTTAAAGACGCTATCTTATATCGCATTCTATCAACCTGTATCCGTTAAAGATATTGTTAACAAGATTGGCGTTAAGGCCTATAGGCATATTTCTATGCTTGAAGCACTAGATTTTGTTGAAGCAAAACCTGGTGTCAGGCCAAAAACATATGTTACTACGTCAAACTTTTCAAGATATTTTGGGTTAAGTGAAGACATTAACATTTTAAAGGAGCAGTTAAAGAATAGGGTTAGTAAGGGTTTAAAGCTTTAAAGAAAAGTATATTACATATTCTTTATAACACCCTTTCGCATAGGGTGCTTCTAGTATGCCAAAATATGTAGAAAACTTGAAAAAGAGGAAGCCTACTGGCGGTGTTCGTGTTCCTAATAGGGGTAGGAGAGCGTACGAAGAGCACGGTTATCCTGTAGACACTATGGTTGGTGATGAAGAGCGTTTGATTAAAAGGTGTAAGGGTGGAAACTATAAAGTTAAATGTGTTAGGGCCTATTACGCTAATGTCGTCGACCCGGTTTCAAAGCAGTCTCGAAAGGTTAAGATTTTGAAGCTTATAGCAAATCCTGCAAGCAAAGATCTTACGAGGAGAGGTGTTATAACTAAGGGTGCTGTTTTAGACACTGAACTTGGTCAAGTGAGGGTTACCTCTAGACCTGGACAGGATGGTGTTGTCAACGCCATTCTACTTAAACGGTAAGCTAAATTGAAGGACTACGAGCATATAATATTGTGGCTTGACTATTTTAACTCAAAATTTTCTAGAAGTTGTGGTAGACGTGTTCCATTAAATCTTGCAGTCTCTTCACCCACGCTTGAAGAGCTTGTGGAGGCTGCTAAAAGATTAGGTTACGAAGTTGAAGCTGTTAGGGCAAGGTATCCTAAAAGAAATTGGGAAGAAAGTGGCTACATCTCAATACCTAAGAAAAAAAATAAGACAGCGGCTGTGAAGGAGATTTCAAAGATGTTGTCAATTGTCCGAGGCATGAGGCGCCAGAAGGGTTAAAGTTTAAATTATATGCTTTTGGTTAATGTGTTGTGAAAAAACTGGGTGTTGTTCTACATAAGGCTAAAAGCGGAAATCTTGTTTTGAAAGGTACAGATTTTTTTAAACCTTCCCTTACAGTATATGATGAAGAAGGTAAGAAGGTTGGTTTTGTTATAGAAACTTTTGGACCCGTAAACTCGCCATATGTTCTTGTTAAACCTACTACTGATAGGGTTCGAAAACTTTTGGGGAAAACCTTGTACGTGAAGGATGGTGGGGCTGGTGTTGGAAGAAAAGGAGTCTGAATCTAAGGTGTGCGGAGTCTGTGGCAGTAGGCTTATTGTAGACTTAGATTCTGGAGAGCTTCTTTGTCCTAAATGCGGTGTTGTTATAAAAGATCATGTTGTAGACGAACGTCCTGAGTGGAAGGCTATAGACTTAGAGGATAAGCAGAAGAAGGTTAGGGTTGGCGCTCCAATGACATATCTTTTACATGATGAAGGTCTAACAACCTTCATAGGAAACAAACCATATGGGGGTTCAAAAGGCGGTGACTTCAAGAATATTAAGGCTGCATCCTCTATTGTTAGAATGAATTCGGAAGAACGTTCACTTGTACAAATTCTGGAAAAGATAGATGATTTGAGTAAAAAGCTTTCCCTTCCAAATAATGTTGCGGAAACAGCAGCATACTTTGTTCACTCGAAAGATGTTAGACTTTTTCTAAAAAATAAGAGTCAGAGAGAGATTTCAGCTGCACTAGTGTATCTTAGCTGTAGAATATGCAACTTTAATCGGTCTTTAAAGGAGGTTTCTGAAGCCGCTGGCTTAAAAAAGAAGGATGTAGCAAAATATTATCGTCTTCTAGCCCAAAATTTTCCAAATTCTTCCATAAAAAGGCCTACAGTTTCCAACTATGTTACCAAGGCAGCTAATCTTTTAAATCTTTCAACTAAAACTGAACGTCTTGCGCTAGCCATTTCTTCAAAGGTTGAAGCATCTAAATTTTCTCATGGAAAGAATCCTGCTGGTTTGGCTGCTGCCTGCATATATATTTCTTCAACACTATATGATGAACCGGTATCTTCGGATGAGTTAGCCTCTAGCTTAAATGTTACTTCATTAACTGTAAGGAATAGGGTTAGAGAAATTTTACAAAACTTTAATATAATTGTTGAACTTGATTCTCTAAAATAGTAAACATTATAGGTAAGTGCCAACTTAATATTTTTAATATCCCTTTTTGGAGGTGTATGCTATCTATGAGTTCAAAGGATGATGTTGTAGATGATGTTTTGGAAGATGAAGAGGATGTGTCTTTAGAGTCCTCTCTGTCCACGATAAAAAGTGAAGAGGAAGAGCTTGACCTTACATCAAGAACGTATAAGGCTATTGTAGAGCATGGTATGGAGGGTATTCTCCAGAGTCAGCTTTGGAAAGAATTGAATTTGACGAGCAGAGACGGTAGTAGGCTTGCCATAAGGCTTGAAAAACGTGGTATGATCAGACGTGAAAAGGTTCTTGAAAATGGTAGGTGGACTTATAGGCTTTACCCCATACGTATGCCAATAAAGACTGCATCGATAAGAAATTCTCCATGTTTAACATGTAAGCTTGTTGAACAGTGTTCAGAAGATGGTAAGATAACGCCAAAAACCTGTAGGATGCTCGAGGATTGGGTTAGGAAAGAATATGCCGCAAACAAGGTTATGATGAAGGTTGAAGCTAAGTCAGGCTCGGCGTGACTTTTATAGGAGGAAGGCTAAAGAGGAAGGCTACAAAAGTAGGGCTGCATACAAGCTTATTGAACTAGTTAAAAGGTATGGTTTAATTAAAGCTGGAGACTATGTAATAGATTTTGGATGCGCTCCAGGTGGATGGCTGCAGGTTGCAAGCAAATATGTTGGGTCGAAGGGCAAAGTTTTCGGCTTCGACATAAAAGCTGTTGATATAAATTTGTCAAATGTATACACGTACGTTCTTGATATATCCTCTCCAGACGCTCTCGATTTTGTTAAAAAGAGTGTTTTGGGTGAAGCTGATGTTATTCTCTCTGACCTTTCACCAAACATTAGTGGTGTTTGGGAAATTGATCATGCAAAACAGGTGGACCTTACTTTAAAGGTGATTGAAATGCTTCCACATCTTTTAAAGCCTGGAGGAAATTGTTTATTGAAGGTCTTTCAGGGACAATATCTTGACTTGGTTCGAAATAGGTTGAACAGAATTTTTGATAAAGTTTATCTTACCAAGCCTTCTGCAAGTAGAAAGGAGAGCAGTGAACTATACTTTGTATGCATCTCATATATTGGCTAATTTTAATAAAATTTCTTCTATAACATTTACTGGAGCATCTGTCCTAACTCCTCTACTATTCAATATCGTTCTTGTTGCAAAATACCCTTTTTCTCTAAGTCTTTCAACAACCTTGTCTATTGACGGTGTTGTAATCTGTAGCCTGTCACATACTCCGCTAACAACATGATATGAGATTGGTCCTTCTGCCTCCATATAAGCTAAGTTTATCATTTTCAAATATTTTCTAAAACCCAACTTTTTAGCAGTATCTTCCATAGCCTCAACAAACTTTTTTTCAAAAATTTTTCCAACCCATAGGGGTCCAGCTACATTAAGTTTCTGCCCACATCTTCTACATACTCCACTATTCTCCCACAGCCTTATCCTATCATGGCATATGCTACAATGTCCAATGTACCCTATTTCCTCTAAACATTTGTCCCCCTCCTCTGCCCCATCGGTAATAATTGCGTATACTCTGAGATAATGTCTTGTTGAGTGAGAGAATATCGGCTTTATTCCCTTATCATATCTTGCGGCGGCAAATGCTAGAGCACTATATAATAATCTTAAACCTATCTCGTGACAGTATTCTGTTCTCAACGATCTACCATAATATTTTCTTAAGGCAGTTCTTTCATGTATTCCACACAATACTGGTGTGTCTGTTGCAGTAAGTGATATCATGCCATCCCTCTTAACAGTTCTTATCACGTCTTCAATGAAAGGTGATGGTGTTCCAAATGGATCAACATCTATTATGTCAAAGTAGTTTCCATCTCTTCTACTTGATGCTAAAAAATGTTCTGCGTAATCGTTTGAAAACATACACTTTTCCATAACATTGTTTATTTCAGCATTTTTTTTCGCTATATAAATTGCGTTTGGGTTTATGTCATTTAAATAAACTTTCGCTACATCTGTTTCTTTTGCAACTCTAACTCCTCTAGCGCCTACACCACATAAAATGTCAAGAAAATTTAAATTTTTTCCAACTAGATTATAGAATGTTTGATAGACAATTATTGATATGTCCCTGTTTTCTGCCCCTCTTGGGTTAAAAAACGCTGGCTGCATAGGAGGCACATTTGATTTCAAACTTTCTTCTGGAACAAGTAGAATCGATTTCCCCTCCCTATACTCTACAAGTCCATTGTTCATATTACATCTACCCCCCATTTTAAGAGGATAAAAATTGTTCACTCGAGGGACAGTCTTCTTTGACTGGGCACATGGTGCATTTTGGATTTTTTGCTGTACAAACTCTTCTTCCAAACATTATTAGGGCGAAGTGTGTTCTTAGCCTTTCTCCTTCTGGAACTATTTCCTCCAGCTTTTTTCTTATCTCAAAGTATCCGTCCCTCTTGTTGGCTATTCCAAGTCTCTTGGAAACTCTACTCACATGTGTGTCGACTGGTATTATGTCTCTTCCTCTTTTAAATGCTAGAAATATGTCTATCGTCTTAGGGCCTATGCCTTTAACTTTTGAAAGAAACTCTTTTACCTCATAATCGTCCATTAAATCAAGTTTTCTTTCATCGCCTAACTCATATTTTATCTTTTTAGCCAATTCAATTATTCTTGGTGCTTTAACATTGTATAGTCCCGCTGGCTTTATGCATTCAACTATTTTCTCTTTATCTACTGAAAGTATCGACTCAACATTTATTCCAATCTCCTTTTTTAAAAGCTTGACTGCCCTTATCGTATTCTTGTCACTTGTATTTTGTGATATTATTGTTGTCACAAGTGTTTCGAATGCACTTTCATCGTTAACATTTTTTTCAATTTTCATTTCATCAACTATTCTTTTTATTACCTTGCTTTTTTCTGTCTCCAACTCAATCTTAACTTTTTTATTATACAAAACTACATAAATATATTTGTTTTATATACCTTTATTGACGGACTTGTCTAAAAAGATATTTGTTACAGGAGATCCTGGTGTTGGTAAGACTACGTTGATTAGTAAGGTTGTCTTTGAACTTAAGTCGAGGGGGTACACTGTCGGTGGTGTTATAACACGTGATGTTAGGGAAAGAGGTGTCCGTGTCGGTTTTGAAATTTTAAGTTTAAACGATAATGTTAGAGGTGTTTTGGCTTCCACAAAGTTTAAGGGAGGTCCTAGGGTTGGAAAATATTTTGTTAACTTGAACGATTTAAAGAATATTTTCGCTACCTCAATCTTATATGCTATAGATTTCTCTGATATTGTGGTATGTGATGAGGTTGGGCCTATGGAGCTTTTATCTCCTGAAGTTAGGAGGGCTGTTGAAGCCTTGATCTCATGTAATAAGCCTGTTGTAGGCTCTGTCCACAAGAGGATGAGGGATCCAATAATTGAAAGGATATCCACTTCTCCTGACATTAAAGTATATGAAATAACATTTGAAAATAGGAATACTCTTCCAAAAGCTATTGTTGAGGAAATTGTATCATCCATTTAGTATGTGATCTTCTTGAATGAGATTATTGTTGGAGGTGTTGACGAAGCTGGTAGGGGCTCTCTTATAGGCCCTCTTGTTATAGCAGGTGTTTCTATTCAAGCTTCTAAGCTCTCTTCTCTTGTTGAAGCTGGTGTAAAAGATTCTAAGCTTCTTTCACCTTCTTCTAGAGCTAGACTTTATGATATTATTTTAGGCTTAGCTAAAAAGGTTTATGTTATTGAAGTTTCTCCAAAAGAAATAGATGAATACGTTTTACATGGCAAAAGGTTGCGTAAGCTAAACTATCTTGAAGCTAAGGCTATTGCCAAGATTGTTTGCGAAATTAGCGCGAACATCGTATATGTTGATTCTCCAGACATTATTGTTGAACGGTTTGCCAACACTATTAAGGAGCTTTTAGGCTCTGATATTAGTATTGTTGCAGAAAACTATGCTGATAAAAGGTATCCTATAGTTTCTGCTGCAAGTATTATTGCTAAGGTTACTAGGGATAAGAGGATTAAGGAACTTGAGAATGTTTATGGGGAAATTGGAAGCGGTTACCCTTCAGATCCTAGGACGAGGGCTTTTGTTAAAAGGTGGCTTGAAACTAAAGGTTTCTTACCTGATTTTGTTAGACTCTCGTGGAAGTCTCTTAAAAGGATTGGTTCAAGAAGTTTAGATGAATTCAAATGATTTAGAAACGTTTTCTTGAAACTATTAGGGCATGGTCTTTATCGAATGGTGTGAGCTCGATTTTCTGTAGCACATCAAATCCACTTGACTTAAGCTTTCTTTCTTCTTCTTCGAAAATTTTAGTCGGTTCCTTTACAACGTCAATGCTTCTCGATTTAACAATAAGCATTAGGATTCCCTCTTTTTTCAAAAACATTTTACAGTTTTTTATTGCGATTTCAGTCTGGTCCGGCTGTGCAATGTCACAGTATACCACATCAACTTTACCAAATATTCCCACATAATTTTCAGGTTTTCTCGCATCCTCTACTATGGTGATAATGTTTTTTCTAAACTTTGCGCATCTGTCTATGAACTCGTTCGCTACTCTTGGAGAAAATTCTACTGCAAAGACTACACCATCGTCTTTGACTATGTCCGAAACGTGGCTTACCGTTGTCCCAGTTGATGCTCCCAAATAAAGTACTTTTATCCCCTCCTTGAATGGTGAAAATTTTAAACCATTTATTATTGCGGCAGCAAGTTTGCTTCTGAAGGGGTCCCATAGCCTATACTCTACACCACCAGATGAAACTATTTTTTCTCCATAAACCCTTTTTCCTGGTGCAAGATTTGCTGTAGCAATCTTCTCCTGCCCATTTTCAGTTATCCAGTAGACTCCATTAAAATTATTGTCTACTCTTACTTGAACCAACTTTTTTCACCTTTTCCTTTTTACTTGTTCTCCTGATTTCCTTTATCCTTTCCATCAAATCTTTTTCTATACTTGGGTCAAGCTCTTTTCTGTATAAGTCGATTCTTGCTGCAATAGCTATCTTTGACGCCAGTGCTCTCGCAATCTTCCCCCTTTGCCATTTTGGTGAACCGTGAACTAGTGAATGCTGGAATATTATTCCATGCTTTGGAGGTTTTGCTCCAGTCTTTAACGCTCTAAATATTGCCTTTTCAGCTCCCAAAATTTGGATTGTGCTTGACGGAAGTTTTGCAAGCTCCTCTAATCCTCCCGCTTTTGCGATAAGCCTTGCCCCTATTGTTGGTCCAAGTATTTTGGTCAGGTTCGGTGCAATATTTTCCATTATATTTTCTAGGTAGTCAGTTAACTTCTTTTTAACTTCACTTGCTTCTTTGACAAGGTTTGCTAAAGATTGCAGTCTTCCTATATCGACTTCTCTAAAGTTTCCCCCTCTAGAATTTCTTGAAGCCTCTAAGATCGCTCTTCTTCTATTTTCTGAAAGTTTTGAAATTGCCTGTGTTTCTTCTAGAAGTCTTCTCCTATCCCCTACTTCGCTAACAAACTTGCATAGTTCAAGTGGGTCGTCATAGAATTGCAGTATTTCTGGAAAGTGTATAGAATACCATTCCTTTACTCTTGTTCCAATAACATTTATCATCTTATCTAGTTCGTCGATTGCCTGTATTGTCTGTATGGCCTGTATGTCTAATCTTGTTGACTCTTCCGAAATCTTTTCCTCTGAAAGTTTTAGACTAAATTCTCTAATCTTCTGATACGCTTCTAACTCGTTTTTTGCGAGGCCTGAGTCTAGGATAATCTCAATTTTTTTTGAAACTATTTTAGCCGCCTCGTCTTCGGACAAAACTTCTACATTATTGTATTTTTCAAGAAATATTTTTCTTAGCTCCTGTGTCTGCACCTTAACTCCTCTTATAGGCAAATTTTCCATTTTCTTTTTTAAAGCGTTAACCAGTTTCTCCTCCTCTCCTTTCAAAAACCTCAGGTATTCTATTACCGGATCTCTTGAATAGTTTATTTTATCGATTACCTTTAGGGATTCATCAAGTAAATTTATTCCAAGCTCGTGAGCGTAAACTATTGCCTTCACAAGTTATCACTCTTTAACACATACATTTTAACAGACTTGTTTATAAATTAAGCGAAAAACTTTTCCTAAACAACTGCTTACCTTGAAATGTTGGAAATGAGCTTAAACTTGGAAATAGAGTTGGCTGGTATTAGAATGGATAACCCTCTTATGCTTGCTTCAGGAATTCTTGGCACATGCCCTTCCTTGATTAGAAGAGTTGAAGCGGCTGGCGTTGGTGCTGTTGTCACAAAGTCTATTGGTTTAAGGTCTAGGGAAGGTTTTTCAAATCCTACAGTTCATGTCATAAAATATTATGGGCTTTTGAATGCGATGGGTCTTCCGAATCCTGGTGTAGACGAGGTTTTGAAGGAATTTGAAGGCCAGAAGTTTAGTGTTCCGGTGATCTACAGTATTTATGGTTCTTCGCCTGAAGAATATTCTATTGTCGCAAAGAAGCTTTTAAAGCTTAATCCTATCGCGTTTGAATTAAATCTTTCATGTCCCCATGTTAGGGAAGTTGGCTCCCTTATAGGCCAAGATCCCGAAATGGTTTACAAGGTTGTAAACTTGGTAAAATCTTCTGTAAACGTTCCAGTGTTTGCAAAATTGTCTCCTAACGTCACGAATGTCATGGAAATTGCTAGGTCTGCTGTAAAGGCTGGTGTTGACGGTATTGTTGCAATAAATACTGTTATGGCTATGGCTATTGATGTTGACTTAAGAAAACCTGTTTTAGGTAATATCTATGGTGGCCTCTCTGGGCCTGCTATAAAGCCTATTGCAATAAAAATTGTCTACGACCTTTTTGAAAACTTTAATGTTCCAATTATAGGTGTTGGAGGCATATGCGATTGGAGGGATGCAGTAGAATTTCTTCTAGCGGGGGCACGGGCTGTACAGATAGGTTCTGGCATACTCTGGAGGGGGCTGGACATTTTTGGAGAAGTCTTAAATGGTTTAAGAAAGTATATGCTAGATAATGGGTTTAAATGTGTTGAGGAAATTGTGGGTGCGGGTCACAGATGAATTTTGAAGGTCGAAAATTAGAATATGCTATGATGCGTAGGATGCATGTTTTGGATGTTAAAAGGTATGACGGCCGTTTTGCAATAGTATACTTTAAAGACAAGTATGTTTACAGGTCTATTCCAGGCCAATATGTTATGGTATGGGTTCCAGGATGCGATGAAATACCTCTTTCAGTTTCTCATGCTGAAGGTGGTGTCTGCGCTGTTACCGTAAAAAATGTTGGTGAAGCTACATCAAGATTGTGTAATGTTGGTGTCGGCGAACAGCTTGGTGTAAGAGGTCCGTTTGGGAATGGTTTCAGGTTTGTTGGTGTGAAGCCCTTGATTGTTGCAGGCGGTATTGGTGTTGCTGGGTTGCGTTTGCTAGTACACAAATTTATTAGAAAGTCGGTGGTTCCAACACTTGTCGTTGGCACAAAAACATTTGAAGAAAACATATTTCATGAAGAGTTTTTGAAGCTTTCAGAAAATGGGCTGCTAGCCTATTATCCTGTAACAGAGGATGGATCATTGGGTGAAAGAGGTTTGGCCAGTGAGGTCGCTGAAAGACTTATTTTCTTAAATGATTTTGATCAAGTTTACTGTTGTGGTCCTGAAAAAATGTTATATAAGATGTTTAACATTGTTTCGGATAAAAAATTCGGCGCCCAATTCTCTCTCGAACGTTATATAAAGTGTGCTGTTGGAATATGTGGGCAATGTGTTCTCGACGATGAAGGTCTTCTAGTATGCAAGGATGGGCCTGTCTTCACAAAAAATGTTCTTAGGCGAACAAAGGATTTTGGACACTTTTCAAGAAACGCTTCTGGTAAAAAGTTTCAGATATAAAATCATGGCATGGAAAAAGATTTATTTATACAATGTCTAAAAGTTGGTGGTGAAAAGCTATGCCAACACATGGAAGTCTAACTAAGGCTGGTAAAGTAAGGTCTAAGACTCCCCCTCAAAAAAAGGAGCGTAAGCCTGCACCTATTCCGAAGGAAAGAAATAGGGGCAACTATGTTAAAAGGTTTATTTTGAAGAGGAAAAGTGGCCAAAACTGGATTCTACCATAAAATAGTCTGATCTAATGAACTCAACCGGCCCAGACTATAGGAGGGTGTGTGAAAAGATACTAGAGGAGATTATAAAAAAGCCTGTGAAGAATAAAAGGGAACTTTATCTTCTAAAATCAAAATACGCTAAAGAATTCGGTTTATCTAAGGTTCCTAAAAACTCCGACATACTTTCTCTAGCATCAGGCGATTCAAGGAAGACTCTACAATCTCTACTCAAGATTAAGCCCGTGCGCTCGGCTTCTGGAATCGTAGTTATTGCTGTCATGAGTAGACCTTATCCGTGTCCCCAGAAGGTTCCTTGCCTATACTGTCCTGGTGGGGTGGCCTATGGTTCACCTCAAAGTTATACTGGGCTTGAGCCTGCAGCTTTAAGAGGTAAAGAACACGATTATAATCCATATCTGCAGGTTAGAAGTAGGCTTGAGCAACTTAAGTCCATAGGACATAATGTCCAGAAGGCTGAAATTATAATAATGGGCGGCACCTTCTTAAACCAGCCTATAGAATATCAGGAGTATTTTGTTAAAGGCTGTTTTGATGGACTTAATGGTAAAATTTCAAAATCTCTTGATGAAGCCATAAAATTGAATGAGGTTGCTGAAGTGAGGAATGTTGGTTTAACTATTGAAACTAGGCCTGACTTCTGTAAGGAATATCATGTGGACTTGATGCTAAAATATGGTGTAACAAGAGTTGAAATAGGTGTTCAAACTCTCTCTGACAGGATATACAAGATTGTAGAACGTGGTCATACTGTGCAAGATGTTGTAGACGCCTTTAGGATTGCAAAAGATTCTGGCTTAAAGATTGTAGCACATATGATGCCAGGCTTACCGGGGTCTTCGCCGGAAGAGGATATTGAATCATTCAGAATGCTTTTTGAAGATGAAAGGTTTAAACCAGATATGCTAAAAATATATCCTACACTTGTAGTCAAAAACTCAAGACTCTATGAACTTTATCTTGAAGGAAAATATGTTCCATATCCTGAAGAAGTCTTTGTAGATATTGTTGCAAAGGCTATGGCTATGGCTCCACCTTGGCTCAGAATAATGAGAGTGCAGAGGGATATTCCAGCAAATTTGATTGTTGCCGGAGTCAAGAAAGGAAATTTGAGAGAGTTAGCGCACACTCGCCTTAGAGAACTAGGCTTATCATGTAAATGTATTCGATGCAGGGAAATTGGTTTGCTTGAATTAAGGAGTGGTAAAAGGATGGAGGAGGAAATAGTATTAAATAAGATTATGTATAAGGCTTCTGATGGAATAGAAGTCTTCCTATCCTTTGAAACGGTTGAAAGTAAAGCTTTAATAGGCTTTATTAGGCTTAGAAAGCCTTCTGAAAAAGCTCATAGAAGTGAAGTTAAAAATTCTGCTATAGTTAGGGAACTGCATGTTTATGGTCAAGCTGTTCCAGTCGGTTTAAAGGCTGACGAAAGCTGGCAACATAGAGGATATGGTAGAAGGCTTCTTGAAGAAGCTGAGAAAATTACTAGAGAAGAATTTGGGTTAGACAAAATACTTGTAACAAGCGCTGTAGGTGTAAGAAAATATTATGAAAAATTCGGGTACTCTCTCATGGGACCATACATGGGTAAGACTCTGAAAATATTATAGTGGATTAATTTCAGCCTTCTCTAAAAATTCGCAGACAATCTCCTCTATATATACGCATACTTCATTAAAGAAGTCCTTAGCCTTTTTCAAGTCAAAGTCCGGCACATCCTTCTCCTCACGTTTTATCACCGACCCTACTGAAGGATACATCCACACACCATTTCTTTTCAAAATCTCCTGTCTACTGTCATAAAGTTTCCTATTAACAAGTTTCTCGTCTACAGCTAAAACAGCGGCTGTCTCTTCAGCGGCACCATGTCCAGAACTTACACCATAATATTTTTTCACAATATCCTCACATGATATCCACCAATCAATGCACAGCACTCTTATCCTGCTACTAGAATACGCTCTTTCAGCCGCCTCCCTTATACAATCTACATTTCCACCGTGTCCATTTATTACAATAATATTCAAAAATCCTGATTTAGCAAATCCTACAAAAATATCGTATAAGTAGTTTGTGAAAGAACTTTTTGTAACTGGTATTGATCCGGGATAGCAGCTTAAAGTTTGTGTGACGCCATAGTAGATTGGTGCTGCTAAAAGTGCTCTAACTTTATCACTTAATCTTTTAGCAATTTCTAAAGGTAGTAGCGTGTCTGTTGAAAGAGGTAAGTGTGAGCCATGAGCCTCTATCGATCCAACAGGCAATATTACAGTATTATATCCTTTAACAATTTTTTCAGCCACTTCAACCCAGCTTTTTAGATGATATTCTTCAACCATAAATTTGGTTTCATACTCTGTTTTATAAAATTTTTCTAAGTTTATAGAATATGATATACAATGTTCTATAGTGTATGAGATTATATTTTGTTCAAGTGCATATGTTTTTGATGGATATGCGCGACTCCAACGGTATTATATTAGGTTTTACAGACGGTCAAATGTTAGAGTTGAATGTTGACGATTTTGGGCGTCTGCTTATAGTTGGCGGCTGCTCTGAATCGTATACATTCTATCTTCTTGAAAAACTATCATGTAAGTTCCAATTAGCCTTCTATAGTTTAAAGGATGTTTCTTCAAAAGTTTTAAACAATTTTCATGTCCTGGATCTAGAACATTTGCTTCCAAATATTCTGGTATTTGATAGTTTAGGCCATAACCTTTCCTCCAGAATCATTGCTGAAGCTTTCAAATATTCTTTCAAGCTTTCTGAAGAAGAGTTTCTTCTTCTTCATACTCTACTGTTGTCTCTTTTAAAACAAAGTAGTAAACTTAATCTACTGCATATTGTAAGTGGTGTAAAATCATCTTCTTCTACGGATTCAAGTGTTCTGGAAAAGAATGCTGCCCTAAAGCTAGAATGGCGTCTGCACTTGATTGAAGAACTATTCCCATATGTTATAAGAAGAGGTGATAATGTTGCTTATGATGGAAGTGTATGCTATAATCTGTCCTTCATCAACTCTGTTGAAGGAAAACTTTTGACTCTCCTGCTTCTACTTTCAAAAAACTTTTTATATGATAGAGTAAGGGTTCCAGTAATTTTTTTAGGAAATTTTCCTGACCATGCTAAAGCTTATATTGTAAGTTTTATTGATCTTCTCCAAAATATTGTTGAACCAATTCCACTTATATTGTCTTGTAAACAAGGTTTTCCATTAAAGTATTTGAATTTTTTTGAAACACTAATTTTTGATAAACCTTTTCTAGAAATTTTTGAAGTTAGTCTAAAAACTTTTTACCGTAAAAGCGGCTGTAGGGGTGAACTTTTCTATGTAAGAGGTGACAATATTATCCCATTTTTTTATGATGAACCTAAGCTAGAAACTTTTGGAGAAAAGCTTCAGCATGTCACAAAAGATTTTGTTGAAGACTATCCGCTAGTTCAAAGGATTCTTGAAGTTATCTCCAACTACCCTAATGTGACTAGGCAAGGTCTTATACAATCCCTATCTATAGACTATCCTGCTGAAGTTGTAGAATATGTTTTGAATGAATTGATTGAAAAAGGCTATGTTATTGTCGAATTTGAGAAGAATAAAATGGGTCAATTTGCAAAGCTCTCAATTTCAATAGACGGACGCACCCTTTTATCTAAAAAGAAGGGTGGTGTTCAAAACCAATGAAAACCGGATTAGATGTTTTGGATAAAATTTTAGGGGGAAACTTTCCTCAAGGTGTCCTTTTACAAGTTTTTGGTGAAAAGGCTGTTGGAAAAAGTATTTTTTCCTCGCAATTAGCGTACAAGAATCTTGAGCAGGGTGCTAATAGTCTAATAATAGATACTGAGCAAGGTTTCAAAAACACTATAGGCTCATATTGGCATGAGCGTTTTAAGAAAAGGTTTAACCTAGAGTGTGATTTACAGTATGTTAATATTAGGAGGTTTGCTTTAAGGGGAAGAGAAAAGAAGGTTTTCGAGTCTGAGCTTAAGTCACTTTTTGAGGCAGCGCTTTCTTCAATGAAAATAAACTATACGAAGGCTCAGCTGGAGCAGGCCTGCTGGCCCTTTCTTGAAGGCATTGAAATAGGGTATGCTGTTAAAGATAAGCCAACATTATATGTTATTGAGGCTCCAGCCTTACAGGATATTCTTGCATTAAATGGTGTAAGGTGTGATATCCTAATAAGCGAGTCTGGACGTGTTGAAGTTAGACTTCTTCCTGGAACAACCTTTAAAGTTTCTGAAAGTGTTCTTGGCAGGTTTGTTCAAGAGGCTAACATATCGCTACTTGTGTACGATAGCATTTCTATGCCCCTTAAGTCGACGTTTATTGGTACTCAAGATTTTCCTGGACGCTCTTCTGCTACTGCGCTGATTCTTGGCCAGACTCAGAAGCTTTGTTCCGAACTCAATATCTCTGTTATAGCATTGAATCATGTTACTGTGAACCCTATAACTGGACAGAATAAGCCTTATGGTGGACAGATTGTTGGCTACGACTTCAAGTTTAGTTTTATGCTGGAAAAGGCTTTCTCTAATATTGTTAACGATAGGACCATCGTTAATAGGGAGACCTTAAATGAAGCTAACAGGATTCTTAGAGTTCATAGACATCCTTCTATTCCAGAATATTCGCTATCTATCGCGTTAAAGTTGTGTGATGAAGGCTTTTTCTGCTAAATATGTGGTTTAATTTATGGTAGCAAAATTTTCTAGAATAATCTTATTTTCTCTGACAATATTTTTAGCTTTTGTTACAGTATTAGTTTTCCTAAGCATTCTATTACATTTTGTGAACGATAGCCTTTCTAGGATATATTTTTTCACCACTTCCACCCTATTTTACTTTCTCCTTTTCTCTTACTTAGCTTACGTGTTCTTAAGGGTTAGACTCTTTTATAGCCTTTATCATCTTTTTAGAAAGGCTTTAAAATATGGTCTTCTAATTTCTTTCTCATACACTTTACCATATACTATATTAAAAGATAGTGTCTTGGCACTAATTTTACATCCCATAACAGTATCATTATATGTTGCTTCGAAAAAGAATTTGATTTTCTTTAGAACGCATTTTCTAAGTTATAAGTTTTGTGATGGTTTTTTGATTGAAGGCTTTTTTGTGAAAAGGGTTCATCTGATAATGCAAGTTTATCCCTCCACTTCCCAGGATACTGTAGTCAATAGGCTCTCTAGATTTGGTGAAGTTTTTCTTTTAAAGTATCCTCATGGTTTTCTAATGTTGTTTAAATGTAGTAGTCTGTGTATTTCCTACAGTTTTTGGAAAAGGTTTCTTCAAAAACGTTTTCTAGTACCCTTTAAGGATCTTGTTCCATCACTCTGCCATCTTAGAATATTATCGTGTAAGGAGATGAAAGAATTTTTGGATAGAAGGTACGTTCCAGCTAAATCTTCTTTAAATTTGAAAGGTTTTTCTTCAGTTGACCTAATATATTTTCCTAGAAGCCGAGACCGTCTTAGGTGTGCCTTTTTCATGGTAGGTGTCGGGGGCTCAAATCTTCTTTTGCTAGAAAAGGTCGGTGTAAAATGTTTTGAAGTAGACCACTTTACTGGCTGTCATCTATATTTAGACGACCTTTATGCCTTTTTGAAGTCTCTTCACACATGTAGTCGTCTTTTCGAATATTATGGCATGTGTCCTGTAAGGGCTAATATTGTAAGAAATGGTGACTGTTTTAGGGTTAAGATTCTATCTTCTCCTCCAGTCTGTTTGGAGCATGGACAGCTTAATCTACAGCTTACACTATATTCTCTTAACATTAGTATGCTACAAAAAGGTTAAATTAACTTACATTCTATGCAGGCTTGATATATTTGGAAAAGTTGGACGGTTACTCTGGTGCACTGAAGAGGCTTTTGGAGGAAAATAATGTTAGGGCTGGTGATGTTATAAAAGTTATTACGGCTGAAAGAGAATATGTTGGAACTGTTATACCAAGATACGAGTACGCTTCACAAGATTTTTTGACTTTGAAGCTTTTGAACGGCTACAATATTGGTATAAGGTTTGATAAAATATTGTTGATCACACTTATTGAAAAGCATTCTCCTCCATCATTCAAGTCTACGCCGCCAGAGTCTAAGAGCGAAAGCTTGCCCCACGCTGTAATAGTTAGTACTGGTGGAACTATAGCGAGTAGGGTTGACTATAGAACTGGAGGTGTTAGGCCTGCCCTATCTGCTTCTGACCTACTGTCCGTTGTCCCTGAGCTTGCAGAAATTGCGAAGGTTGATGCTGAAGTGCTTTTCAGCATATATAGTGAGAATATGACTCAGTCTAATTGGACTATTTTAGCTAAAAAGCTTCACGAATATGTGAGTAAGGGTTATGAGGGTGTTGTAGTAACACATGGTACCGATACTATGGGTTATACTGCTGCAGCATTGAGCTTTGCTTTAAAAAATACCCCTATCCCAATTGTGCTGGTCGGATCTCAGAGGTCATCTGATAGGCCTTCATCTGATGCTTCATCAAATCTTATTTCAGCAATGCGTGCCTCTATAGAGGCTCCCTTTTCTGGAGTTTATGTGCTTATGCACGGATGGGTTTCTGATGAAAGGATGGAGATGCATTTGGGGACAAAGGTTAGGAAGATGCATACGAGTAGAAGAGATGCTTTTAAATCAATTAACACTAAGCCTGCTGCCGTTTACGAAAATGGGAGAATTCGTGTGCTTTTAGATAATCTTCCAAAAAGGAGGCCTCCATCATATTTTGAAATATTTCCAAACTTTGATGATAGGGTTGCTCTGATAAAATTTTATCCTAACATGGATCCAGAAATTTTCTCATACTTGTATGAGAGAGGCTATAGGGGTATTGTCTTAGAAGGTTTTGGCCTCGGACATGTGAGTAGTAAGGTGATTCCCGTTTTGAAAAAGATGATTAGAGATGGAATGTTTGTTTTTATGACTTCACAGTGTATTTTTGGAAGGGTTCGCTTGACCGTATACGATACTGGAAGAGATCTTCTTGAAGCCGGTGTTATACCTTTAGAGGACATGCTTCCAGAAACTGCTTTCGTTAAGCTTTCATGGTGTCTTGGAAACTTTGAAGAGGATAGGGTTTTAGATACTATGAAAGCCAACATCGCATACGAATATTCTTCTAGAACGGTTTTGGGGGAGGGTGAATGTTTTGGAGGCTAAAAATTTTAAGGCTAGGGTTGGGCTAGAAATTCATCAGCAGCTTAATGTTGGAAGAAAACTTTTCTGCAACTGTCCAATAATGGAATATGATGAGGCTGAATATAGAATTTTAAGGTATCTTAGGCCAACTCAAAGTGAACTTGGAGAAGTTGATCCTGCTGTAATGTTTGAGTTTAGAAAGAATAAGGCTAACATTTACATCTATAACAGTAGAGCCTCCTGCCTCGTAGAATGTGATGAGGAGCCTCCCCATCCAATAAACATGGACGCTGTTAAGGCTGCCATTACTGTAGCATTAGCTTTAGGCTCCAAAATCGTGGAAGAGCTTCATGTTATGAGAAAGATTGTTATAGACGGCTCCAATACTACAGGATTCCAGCGTACTGTTCTTGTTGCCATAGATGGTGCTTTGAAGGCTGATGGGATAGAAGTTCCTGTGCAAACTATATCTGTTGAAGAGGATGCTGCAAGGCTTGTTGAGGAAAGGGATGATGCTAAAGTTTTTTCACTTGACCGTCTTGGTGTTCCCCTGATAGAAATTTCTTTAGCGCCTATTGAAGCCGACCCGAAGACTGTTGAAAGGGTTGCTTTAGCTCTTGGAAGGCTTTTGCGTTTAACAGGTTTTGCAGCTAGAGGTCTTGGAACAATAAGACAGGATATTAACATTTCAATCGAAGGTTTTCCGCCTTGTGAGGTTAAGGGGGTTCAGAAACTTGACCTTATACCAAAGGTTATAGAATATGAGATGATGAGACAATATCATCTTTATAATGTTGCAACGCTTTTGAAGGAGAAGGGGTTAGATCCTGACTCTTCTGTAGGCGAATATGTTGATGTTACAGGTCTTTTTGAGAGAACCAGCTCTAAGGTTGTTAGAAGCGCTTTAGATGGTGGGAAGAGGGTTTATGGTATAAGGCTTAAAGGTTTCTCAGGTCTTTTTAAAATGGAACCTTATCCAAGTGTTAGGCTTGGTCTTGAATTGGCTGACATGGCTAGAGCATATGGTTTGGGTGGCATAATCCATTCTGATGAGCTTCCAGCCTATGGAATAAGCCTTGAAGACGTTGAAAGGATTAGAGCTTATCTTTCAGCTGGAGAATCTGATGCTTTTGTCCTCATATTGGCTGGGGAAAGGGATTATGATGCGCTACTAGCCTTAAGGCATAGAATGTTACAGTTCTTTGAAGGGCCTGTTCCTGAAACTAGGGGTCCGACTGGGGATGGTAGGACAAGATATTCTAGGCCTAGGCCTGGTGCTGCTAGAATGTATCCTGAAACTGATATACCATTGATAAAAGTTACAAAAGAGTTGATTGAAGAATGTAGAAAATTTGTTCCAAAGCCATGGAATGAAGTTTTAAAAGATTATATGCAAAAGTATGGTTTGAATGAGAAGCTTGCGAACCAGGTTCTTGATTCAGTTTACCTTAGCCTGTTTGAAAGGGTCTGTTCTACAACAAAACTTTCTCCAATTTTGGTTGCTGTCATCTTAACAGAGCATTTGGTGAACATAAGTAGGGAGGGTTTGGACGTATCCGTGTTGGATGAAGAGAGGCTGCTTGAGCTTTTCCAGCTACTTGACTCTGGAAAACTATCTAAGGAAAGTGTTATCGATATATTGAAGTGCATGTGTAGTGAAAGAATTAGTGCAGGTGATTGTGTGAAAAGGCTTGGCCTGAAACCGATTTCTGAAGAAGAGTTGGCGAAAATTGTCTATGAAACAGTGTCGTCGAATAGGGCTCTTGTTGAATCTTTGAAGGAGAGGAGTTTCGGTCCCTTAATGGGAATGTTGATGGAGAAGGTGAGGGGTAAGGCTGACGGTGGAAAAGTTTCTAGGCTTTTAAGGGATGAAATAGCAAAGATTTTGCAAGGCACTTGATTGTAATCAAAGTGGTTTAACCTTTATATCATGGTATGAAGGAGTTTTGTTGAAAATGCGTTTAAAGATAAAGATAGGTTCATCGGAAATAGAATTCGAAGGAGACTTAAGTGAAATATCATCTATACTTGACATTATACCAAAGATAATAGAAGCTACCAGAGGCGCTTCATCGTCTCCAATATCGCAGACTATCCCAAAGACTGATGTGGCTGAGGAGCCTGCTTTAGAGGAGTTGCCTACGATTCAGATTTCTAAAGACGATTCTATAGCGGACATTATAATGAAGATAATGAACTCTTCATGGGGCAGGAAGCCTAGACGTCTTGAAGATATTAAGAAGGCTCTTGAAACATTAGGCTTCCCCCTCACACGCTCGACTGTTGCAGTAACACTTTTACGTTTAACACAGTCAGGTAAGTTGAGGAGGTTTAAGGACGATAAAGGTGAATTCTGTTACTCGATACTTGCCTCAAACGTTGATGCTATAATTCAAGCGTAAAATTTTTTAACGAAATTCATAAATCTTAGCTCTTGTAAGGTAGTGTATAATGTCTGAACAAAATAAGATTAATGTTACTTTAACATATGGTCTCCTTAGGGCAGAGTTTTCAGGTTCTCCTGAAGAAGTTGTCCGCTTCTTTAACCAGTTTATTACACAACAGCTTCCACAGTATGATCTTGCCCAAAAGATATCATTAAACTTTAGCCTAAACGACCTAATGCTCTCTTTCTCAAACTTTATAAGAATAACTCCTGAAGGTGCAAAGGTTTGGCAAACAGACTTAAGTGATAAGGAAATTATCGCTCTACAGCTTGTTGCTACAAAGATAGAATATCTATTGAATAGACGTCAGAGGGAAAGCATGCAGTTGCAGGAAATACAGTCTTCAACTGGCATAAACGCGAAGAGTGTTAGCTCTAGAATAAGTGAGCTTGTGAAAGCAAATTATGTTGAAAGGATTCCCTTGGAGAGAGGTAATGCTTACAAAATAACGACAATGGGCATAGAATGGCTTAGGCAGCAGCTTCAAAAGAAAGTAAAAAGCTAGAAAAGGTACTATACTGGAGGCTTCTTCTGAACATAGTGGTAGTTTCTAGGCTCACCTTCTCTAGTCAAAACACCTTCTCTAACAAGATCTGTTAAAGCATGAGATATGGCTGACCTATCGTAATGGTATCCTCTTCTAGCAAGCTCCTCGTCAACTTCAGAAAGTCTTCTTGAAACCATAAACCATCCCTCCCTCCACATTCTTTCAAGAAGCCCCCTACATGTTACTCCACCAAAATCCTTCCCCTCATGGATTACGGTTGCTTGCGCGCTTTCTCCAAAGCTTCCTAAAACCTTTGAAACAACTTCAGCAACTTTTTCTTCATCGCATTCTATTTCTATCTCCCAATTCCCTCTCTTTAACTTTATTTTAACTAGATTATTCAAACAACACCACCATATTGTTGTTGTTCAAGTTGCGCAACATTTAAATCCTCCCTTTTCCCACCCATATTGTTCAACATGAACAACAAAATAAATCTTCCTGTCGAAGATGAACAGAAGCTGAGCCTTATATTATCAAGTAGCATAATCCACCGTTTGACAGACTTTAAACGAGTTTTCGGAAAAAAGGTTGTTTTCCACAAAAGGGAGGCTGGAGAGCTGAAGCCGATATTTTCTATCTCCAATTCTCCCCTACAGCTTCAGATAGAACCTTTTGATGTTGTTAAAGTTGACTGTAATGTTGTTGGAATAGATTCATCATGTATTTCTATTGGGGAGACTGAAGAGGGTTGTCTTTATTCTGTTAAGTCTGGTGTTTTCATTTACTCTACTTCTAAGCCTAAAACATACTATTCTCTTGGACCTTATGTCGTTTATGTTGACGATGAAGTTGTTAGGCAAATATATTATGGAAGTCCTGTCAGGGAGAAGGTTGTAAGGCTTGTGTCATTGGACACTGAATATACTAAAAAATTGATCAGATTCATTTTTGAAAGGGAAATTTTGAAGCAGGTTACTTCTAATCTAAAAGATAGTATTATATTGGTTGACGGTTCACTTAAGTCAACATCTTTCGAGCTTGAAGGAATATCTTTGAAGAAGATACTTGAAATTGCTTTAGAAAATGGTAATGCTGTTGTCGGCCTTTCTAAAAGTAGTAGGCTTAAGGTTGTTAAAAATATTGCAAACTATATTGAGCTACTAAACTATGCTCCAGTAAAAGTTGATGTTCACCATATTCTTGAAGATGTTGTTGAAAGGCTTGAGGGGCATATTTTTATTGTCAAGTTTAAGAGGCACGGTTATGCTTTTAGGGTTGATGTACCATTTGACCTAATCTTTGATGTTGACACCATATTGGGTAAAATCCTGTGGAATGACAGTTTCAGATACGGTTACCCTGAATCTCTTATTATGGCTCATAATCTTTCAGTCTTTGACCGTGTTGAAGAGGTTTCAGTAAAAAGTGCTATTGCAAAATCTTTGAACATCATTCAAGTTCCCGCACATAACCTTAGGAAGATGCTTTTGAATGGTTTAAAGTTTGAGGGAGGCTGAAAATTTTGAGGATTGTTTCAAAAAAGGATGATGAAATAATTGTTCTCGCCCTCCCCAGTGAAGAGGTTAAGAAGGGTGACTATCTTCTAATCGAGGACCCGAACATTAAAAAAGAGATGGTTGTGCAAGTATATGATGAAACGTACATCGACTCCAACAATTTTTTGGACGAAATTGTTAGAGATGAGGTTATAAAGTCTTCTACTCCTTCGATAGAAAATGATCCTCTAGAAATTGGGACATTATCTTACATGCTTATGGACTTACGTTTTCTAAAGTGTAAGATTAGGGGCTGTTTTGAAAATGGTGCTTATGTTCCATCATCAAATTGGCTTCCGTCTAGGGCTTCCTCAAAGATTAAGCATATTACGGTAAGCGAACTATATTCTAGGGTTTTTGGTAAAATGGACTTGAATATTGTTATTGGCTTCACTTTAGATAATCATCCTTACAGCATAAGCTTGCATAATCTTGACGGTCAACTAAATATTATTACTGGAAGAAAGGAATCAGGAAAATCACATCTTTCAAAGATTCTTGTTTCAAAGCTTGTTGAAAATGGTGCTTATGTTGTAATCTTTGACATAAACAACGAGTACAATGGTATCGGTAAAAGGAGGGATGGTTCCGAAAATGAAATCGGTAAAAAGATTGTAGCGCTTAGGCCTGGAGAAAACTTTAGATTCTCTATAAAATATATTGGGCGGAGAACTCTTATCAACATACTGGAAAATGTGCTCGATACTCCAGGTGTCACCTTAAGAGAATTTATTCGAATACTCGATGACCTTGAATCTAAGGGTTGTCTCACACTAAAGGCTTTAGGTGAAACAATACAAACCTGGAAATGTAATGAGTTTGTTAGGGATGCTATGCTTACAAGATACTATTCCATACTTGCCTCAAAACTTTTTACTGATTTCCTTGAAGAATCCTTCAAGTTCGAGGATGTCTTTGAAAATTTTAAAGATGGGGTTGCCATGATAATACAGCTTGGTAACAAGCCTCCTATTGCTAGAAGGATTGTGGTCGAAACTGTGCTCAATAAGGTTTGTGACCTGCTTGAATCAAATAAGATTCCTCCAATATTCCTTTTTGCTGAAGAAGCACACCTATACCTTAGGGAAACGTACTGGGACGATCTTATAACTAGAATGAGACACTATGGTGTTTTCACCACATTTGTCACAAACCAGCCTGACGCAATACCAGTTGGAATATATAGGCAGGCTGACAACATCTTCCTATTCAATTTCATAAACTCTAACGACCTTGAAATGGTTTCTAAGGCTTCAATGGTTGACACTGAAACTGTAAAGTCTTTGGTTAGAACACTTCCGCCAAGGCATTGTCTTGTGATAGGTAAGGCTGCTGGGAACCTGCCTTGTCTAATAAGGGTTGTTCAATCGAACTTTCAAGCGTTGGGCGAAACAAAACGTTTTTTTAGAGAGCGTGTCCAGTTTGCTGAAACATTATCTACTAGGCTGGTGTATTAAAATTTTTTAACCCTATAATGTACACTTGTAATAATGTCCTTACAGTATGATGAAATCTTAAAGAAGATTATAGGGGATATTGTTTTAAGTGACAATGTAGGCTTGTCCATGAAAATTTGGCGTGAAAAGTTGAATATAAAGCAGGTTGATTTGGCTAAAAAGTTACATATTTCGCCAGCGGTCTTAAGCGATTACGAAAGTGGTAGGAGGAGTTCCCCTGGAACCTCTTTCGTCAAAAAGTATGTTAAGGCTCTGGTTGAGCTTGACCAGCAAAAGAATAAGCTTTTAGGGAGGCTTGATGTGCCTACAAGTGAGTCAGCGATTCTTTCTATGGGGGAGTATGATGTTCCAGTCGATGCGAAAACTGTTGTTGAAGTTTTGAAGGTGCAAGTTTTAGGTGGTGTAGAGCTTTTGAATAAACAAATATACGGTTACACTGTCTTGGATAGCATTAAGACTATTCTATCAATGTCCGGTTTAGATTTTATAAAAATATTTGGATTTAACTCTGAACGTGTTCTTGTATTCACGAAAGTTGGTTTGGGACGTTCGCCCATTGTTGCTGTAAGAGTTTCTCAGATAAAGCCTAGGATGGTTATATTACATGGTCCAAAGCAGGTTGACCCACTCGCTATAGAAATTTCTAAAAAAGAAAACATAATATTTGGAGTTTCTACGCTTGCGACAGAATCTGAAATAATATCCACTCTCTCTAAATTGAATGCGAAGTAGCTTTAAAAGTGCTTGTCCAAGGTTTCTTCAAATGGTTCAACGGTCAAGAGTTTAGAAATCTTGTTCAGGTCAAGTTTTCTGAAACTGTACCCTTTCTTCTCAAGCAAAGATAAGGCTTGCTTTGTAATCGATGGCGCACAGAGTATGCCACGAAACTTTGTCGGCTGACCTTTTACATACTTGTCAAGCTGTTTAACTGCATCGACACCTGCAGTACGCCTTTTAACTTCAACAAAAACATAGTTTCCATCTCTGTCTATGCCAGTAAAGTCTACAACTCCCGTAGAAAGAGGCTTCTGCTTCGAAGTCAACCTCAACCCATTTTCAATAAACTCTGGATGCTGAAATAGTATACTATAAAATGTTTCCTCAGAGGGTCCCATAAGAAACTTTGCATCATCAACTAGGCTTGCTGAAAAAATAATGTAAACCTTATCAAAAACAGCTTTAAGAAACTCTTTAGGACGCCTACGTTCAGAAAAAACGATCATCTTATCACCTTCAACCCTACACCTTATAATACAACCGCTAGGCTGCCAGTTTACAGGCTCATAACCCTTACTCCTATGAACAAGGACGGAACCATCACCCTTAATAATCAAAATCCTTTCGCCAGAACCTAATGTGGACGAGCTTCTACCAACATATTCGACACTGAAAAGTCCACAGCATACAATAAGATTTTTCATCCTTAAAGCAGAGTTAACAAAATCTGATGCAGTAGCAATGGAGGGATAAAGTAAAGATTCTATCATACAAAACCAAACAATACTATAAGATAAAAATTTTAAACTAACATGCTTCTAAAATTGGAATGGGCTCGTGGCCAAGCATGGATAAGGCGTCAGCCTCCGGAGCTGGAGACCGTGGGTTCAAGTCCCACCGAGCCCGTTACATTACCATTTTGTTGTTGACTGAGTTCTTCCGATATAATGCATGTTTTCGCAAACAGACTTAAGGGTCTATGATGATCTTAAGCAATTTTACTCTATACTCTAAAATACTTTTGTCATAGTTAATCACAAAACTGTAGACATGTTTATATGCTTAAACTGTGGCATAATAGTTAACTTGAGGGATAGACATTGGGCGACCAAAGGTCTGGGCTTCCGATACTGAGCCGTTTCCTGACACTATGGGTCTTGCTTGCAATGGTGACTGGAGTTAGTTTGGGCTACGTCTTCCCTGGCTTAGCAGATCTCTTGGGGAAGATGAGTATTGGAACCACTTCCATCCCGATAGCCGTCGGTCTGATATGGATGATGTACCCTCCTTTGGCTAAGGTCCGGTACGAGGAGCTGAAGAAGATTGTGACGGCAAGGGGGTCAAAGGTTATGATTACAGAATCCCTAATATTGAATTACTTAGTCGGTCCCTTTCTGATGTTTATTTTGGCTTGGATCTTCCTTGCACCATTCCCCGAGTTCAGGAACGGGATTATATTGGTGGGGCTAGCTAGATGCATAGCCATGGTCATAGTGTGGATTGACCTGGCTGAAGGAGACAATGAGTGGGCTGCTATTCTCGTTGCATTGAACTCGGTATTTCAGATAGCATTTTACTCAGTGTATGCATACTTCTACATTACAGTAGCGAGCTCGTGGATCGCGGGTACAGATGCTAGTACCGTGATTCAAATTTCCTTTAGTGAGATAGCCGCATCTGTACTGATTTACTTGGGCATACCCTTCTTCGGTGGGATTATCACAAGGTTTTACTTTCTTAAGAGCAAAGGTAGTGAATGGTATGACAGGGTGCTGATGACTAAACTCGGTCCAACATCCCTCTTTGCCTTACTATTCACCATAATAGTTATGTTCTCTCTGAAGGGTGAGTACATTATCACACTTCCTATGGATGTGATTATAATCGCTACGCCTCTATTATCATATTTCATAATAATGTTTTTCTTGTCATTTTTGGTTGGCTACCTTTCAGGTCTTGATTATAAACGTGTTACTACTCAAGCCTTCACTGCAGCTAGCAATAACTTTGATCTTGCAATAGCGGTAGCTGTATCCGTATTCGGTCTTGCCTCAAAGGAGGCTTTTGCGACAGTAATAGGTCCCCTGATAGAGGTTCCTGTGATGATCTCTTTGGTAAATGTGACGGTTTGGTTAAGAAGGCGCCTTTACTAGCCTTCTGTCTATACAAGAGGGAGCATCCTCAGGCTTCCTTCATATTTCTTTATACTGCTTCTGCTCTTAACATGTTTGCCCTACAAAAACAACTAGCTTGATACATTTCAGAGGAGATATAAATTGTTCCGTTATAATATTTTTGAACATCTTAATCCTGCCCTATGAAAGGCTTCATTTTATGAAATTTGCTGGGTGTCCCAAAGGATAGGACGTTCACGTTCTTAGACATAATTTTTCCCCTTTAGCCTTATCAAGCTTGTGTTATGTTGATGGTGCTGAAAACCATGCATGTAATGTCTCGTACCAGAATATTATTGTTGACATTGTAAGAAGTGTTAGGAGCCAGTAGATTATTGGTATATTAGAATATGCTTGTATCGATACTATTGCAAGGTATACTGTAAAAACTGTAAAGAAGACCGCATACATGATGAATCTTGGAACCAGTAGGGTGCCAACACGAAGAAAGTCTCTTAGCACGTCAACCTTAACCTCGCTTACAATTTCATATTCTCCATTATCTTCTCTTACTAGGCCGAGCTCCTTAAGCTTGTTTAAATGGTAAAGGGCTAGTGAGGGGTTTGAAAGTTTTAGGCTTCTCTGAACTTCTCTAACTCCAACCCTCCTATTTTTTAGGACGTAAACATACACTCTTAAAGTATTACCCTTAAGCTTTGCCTCGACGGTATCCCTCATATGCACAATCATCTAAAAGCCTCTTATATCTACTTTTCAATAAAAGATTGTGTTCAATTTTTTAAACGTTACCAAAAAATTTCTTAAACATGCTGTATAAAAGTGCTCTATTATATCCTCCATAGTACATAATATTTGCCGATGGAAAATGAGCAGTAAAAAAAATGTGATAATATCGGGGTTTATAGCACTAGCGGCAGCCCTACTAATTATAGTAGCAAGCATGTTTGCAGGTATAGCGCCCCACCAGATCCAACCAACTGCAACTGTTACAACATCAACAACTCCGTCAACAACTACTTCTATAACAGCACCACCATCTTCTACCACACAGACTACAACTGTTACGACATCGATAACTCAGCCTACAACATCAACAACTACGTCACCATCTACAACACCATCTGCTAAAGCAATTCTATCAATACTCTTTACAGACCCTCCAAGGTTGGCTGAAGGTGTTAAGGCTGTCTACATAAACTATAGTAAAATTGGAATACACTATTCTAGGCCTAATGTTGGTCAGGGTTGGGTTTGGACAAAATCTGAGGGCGTGAATCTTAACCTTACAGCCTTAGACGGTATAGCTCAAGCCATAGACTCAATTGAAGTTGAAATTGGAACTTATATTAACTTAATCAGATTTAATATAACAGGTGCAAAGGTAGAGTATAAGGGTCACAATTATACGGCCTTCGTTCGCACTGGAAACCTTACCATCACAATAATTGGAGGAGTAAATATCACTGAAGGTGTTAACGCTTTACTAGTTGATGTTGAGCCAACAGTATTTAACATGGGTACAAGTGATGAGCCATTCTTCGTATTGACTGCTGTAGCAAAGGGATATCCTGTTCCACAGGAGGAGATAGAGGAAATACGTGATAACATACATGTGCCAGGCTTCAAGTTCGTCATTAGAAATAGAATGTGGTGGCAAAGATTACGTCAGGGTCATGCTTTCAGTATAGAAATAACTTCTGCTGAAATATCATCTAAGTTGCTTGAGGTTAACGTCAAAAACACTGGCAAAGGTGATGTAATGTTAAGGCTTGTCATTGTATTCCCTCTTTACACTCGAATGGGTGAAAAGAGCTATTTTCCCCCATACTTTGAAGGCGCGGCTGTCTTTTTAATAAGGCAGGATGGCACACTACAGCCACTACAGCTAAGGTATAAGCAGAACATGGGCGAGGACGTGAAAAGCATGCTTATGATAAGTAGAGGGTATAATCTTGCTGAAGGCAAATCAATAGAACTAAGATATGAAGGCGAAATAGTGTTTGAGTATGGGCTACGTTTAAGAACCACCACATTCCCGCCAATCCCTGTAAGTGAATATCTTGTCACTGTAATCGGAGACGGTGTAGCCGACACCTATATCGTAAAAGTATAACCCCCCTCCCATTTTTTTAACATAGATTTGTTAAAAATATTTATATTGGCATAAATTTTTTACTTGGAATATGAGCTTGTCTAAGGCTAAGGTTGATCCATTAACCGCTATTGCATATATTGCTATAACTTCTGCTGTAACCGGTGTAGGCTTCCTCCTCACTGCACCTATCCCCCTAATACCCGGTGCAATACATTGGAGGGTACTAGCATTTCTACCATGTGTTTTCGGTATACTCTTCGGCCCAATCATCGGCTTCCTTTCTGGAGCTATTGGAAACACTCTTTGGGCTCTTCTGGGAGGCTACTTTAATCCTGCAACACCGATCTTCGACTTTATAGGTGTTGGTTTGACAGGCCTTATTCCAGGACTTTTTGTGAAGGCTGAAGAATCTTTTACTTCAAGTGGGCTTGTTAAGGCTACGGTTGTCTCCTTTATTTCAGGTGTTATCATGGTTCCTGTTGTTGCTATAGGCTTCGATTGGGTTGGTGTTGCACCATTCATTCCAGCATGCTATATGCTTGCTTTAAGCGACCTTCCACCAATACTCGTTGGAACACCTCTTGTTGTTAAGGCTGTTGCTCCTTCTCTGGTAAGAAGAGGTTTGCTTAAGTGGAGGCTATGAACACTTTAACTGTACAAGATCTTGGATGCAAATACAATGGAAGTAAGCCGGTTTTATCCGGCATATCCTTTTTTTTAAAAGAAGGTGAGGTTGTAGGAGTTGTTGGGGCTAGTGGTTCCGGTAAGACTACCTTAGCCTACTGTCTCATGGGCATTATCCCCAATAGGGTTGAGGCTGAAGTTTGGGGTAAAGTCTATTTTAATGATGAAAACATTTTGGGGAAGAATGTTAGAGATGTTGTTGGTTTAATGAATTTGATTATGCAAAATTATGAAAGCCAAATTTTTGGGCTTACTGTTGAAGAGGATATTAGGTTTGGGTTAGAAAATCTTGGTCTCGATGAAGATGAAATTGGTATGAGAGTTGATTGGGCTCTTAAAAGTTTTGGTCTCGAATCCTACAGAAATTTTCAGCCATCAAAGCTTTCTGGAGGGTTGAAGCAGAGGCTTGCTATAGCTTCTACAGCTGTTATGGGCTCAAACTTTCTTATAATGGATGATCCTACATCAAATCTTGACTGGAACGGTATAAAATGTTTGAGGGATACAATATTCTATTTAAAGAATGTTGGTAAAGGTGTTCTTGTCCTCTCTAGAAAGCTTAAGGGACTTGAAGGCTGTCTGGATAGGGTATATTATCTCAATGGTCAAATGTTTCAAGTCTCTAAAAAGATTGGATCTACTCATAGTGCTTGTATGAAAAATTTTGTTCAGAATAATGTTATAGGAAAAGAAAATAGTGTATCTATTAAAGTTGATGGCTTATGGTTTAAGTACGAGAAAAACTATGTGCTCAAAAATATTAATTTACAAATACCATACAATAGTATCGTGGCTATAATGGGTCCAAATGGTTCAGGTAAGACTACGTTGGTTAAACATTTTAACGGCCTATTGAAGCCTTCCAAAGGTAATGTTCTAGTTGACGGGAAGGATACTAGAAACTATAGTCCTGCTCAGCTTGCAAAATATGTTGGATTCGTTTTCCAGGATCCTGATAGGCATATTGTTTCAGAAACTGTTTGGGATGAAGTTACATTTGCTTGCAAGAATCTTGGTTTACCTCTAGATAATGCTGATAAGGCTTTGAAGGTCCTAAATTTGCAGGATTTAAGAGATAGGCCGCCATATCTTTTGAGTATGGGTGAAAAGGTGCGTTTGATGATTGCCTCAGTTTTAGCTGTTGACCCCAAGGTCCTTGTACTAGATGAGCCTACCACTGGACAGGATGAGAAAACGTTGGGATTGATAGAAGACGCTATCTTTAAGTTGAAGTCTGAAGGTAAAAGTGTTATTATTGTAACACATGATAGTGATTTCGCATTGAAGGTTAGTGATTTGGCTATTATAGTTAAGGATGGTTCTGTTGCAGAATATTCTACTGCAAAGGATATTCTCTTGGATTATAAGAAGATTGAATCGTATGAGCTGGAGCCTCCAACGTTGATTGAGGAGAGGGTGAATTGATTTGAGGTTTGACCCTAGGACTAAGGTCGTGTTCTTTGTTTCCGCTTTCACATTAGCTTTCCTTTTTACTGAAATTATAGAGTTAATACTATTGACTTCTATTATGTTAGTGCTGTCAATATTCTCTGTTGAAAGGGACAAGATTTTTGGTAGGCTTAAGATTATGGCTCCCGTTTTTGTTGTAGCTTTCTTTCTCTGGACTTTCTTAAACCAGTATTCTCTATTCCACGTTTATGGTGGCGTAAATGTTATGACGGGCGCTTTCATGACTTTGAGACTATTTCTTATTGTAGTACTTTCTTTGGCTTTTGTCTCTTTTGTAACGCCTGTTGAATTGGTTAATGCTCTTGCATCCTTTAGGCTTCCCTATAAGCTTGTTTTCACTTTAGGCCTGTCTTTAAGGCATATTAGTACGATATCTGACGAATATATTGCTATTAAGGAGGGTCAGGCTTCTAGAGGCTTAGAGCTTGATAAGGGTTTTTTGGTTAGAAGGATAAAGAATTATGCTAGTGTTGTGATGCCACTGCTTATAAGAAGTATTGAGAATGCTGAAAAGCTGGTTCTTGCCATGGAGTTGAAGTCTTTTTCTTTAAGTGGTAGGCGTAGGTATTCTGTTGGTAAACTTGGTCGTGTGGACTATGCTGTAATATTTTCTATGGTTGCTGTAGTGTTTATGTTCTTGGTCAGAAACTTTTTATGGTGAAAAGTTTATGGAAAATGTTATCCTATACTCTGGCCAAAAATGTTTTGAAATCGATTTTGATGGTTTAAGGAGATGTTTGCCCGTTGTTGAAGTTGATGAGGGTATATGGATAGCCTCTAACGCCTCACTCGTGCTCGGTGATGTTGAATTCATTTCTAAGGCTGCTGAAATATTGTCTGAGCGTATTGTATCATTCGGTCCAGAAGTTTTGGTTACTGCTGAAGCAAAATCTATTGCTTTAGCGTATGAGGTTGCTAGGAGGCTTGGTTTGAAAAGGTATGTTATTGCTAGAAAGAAGCCTAAAGCGTACATGGGTAAATATATTATTGAATCCGTTAAGTCTATAACAACAAAGGAGAGGCAGTCTCTTATTTTGACTGAAGAGGATGTTGAAAATATTAGGGGTAGGAGGGTCTGTGTTCTAGACGATGTTGTCTCAACTGGAGGTACAGTCGACGCTCTTGTAAAGCTTGTTGAAAAGGCTGGTGGACAGATCGTGTGCAAGGCCGCTGTATGGAGAGAAGGTCCATGGTATAGTGCAAGAGAAATAGTTTACTTGAAAGACCTTCCAATATTTGTTGACACTCTTGATAGAATTAGGATTTGAGCTTTAGGTAACGATTTCAGAAAGCCTACCTTTTACTGAAGCATAATATATTTCTAGCATGGAAAAGTCTAGAACGGATTCGAAGGCATGCAATCCTATACCAAGCTCCCTTAACATACTATAATATTTTAGATACAGTCGCCTCATTTCAGGAGATGTTGGGCCAACGCATGGTGAGCCAGGTATTCTTGGGCTCACATCGAAGACGAAAAATTCCAGCCTTTTTCCTTCTGGGTCTTCTGGATCGTATGCTATTGCACCCTGTAATGCAAATGGACCTAATATGCCTGGAGGATATTCTTCGCAGCAGACTTTAAGAAATCTTTCGGCAGCCCTGTAGACTAGTGGCTTCTGGGACTCTCTCATTGTTAAACCATAGTGTCCTATCTCCTCATTTTTTATGGGAACGTCAAGTTCAAGCTGCTCTTTTGCGGTCAAGTTCAGTATTCCTGAAAGGTTAACCTGTCTCCTGTCATCGAAGCCTAGAAAATCGAATTTATCGAACACATCCTTTAAAGCCCAAGCTTGAAAGTTTGCATTATACCTTGGTCCAAGGACAAACTCTTCAATGACAGCATTCTTTAAATCCTCTAAGCTTATCACATTCTTTTTGGCTAACGCTTCTGCCTTACTCCAATATTCTTCAGCACCCTTTGCTGTAAAGAATGCTCTTTCTAGAGGCTTAGTCTTTTGAGCAACCTTAACGATAACAAGCCTATCTATCTTTTCTGGAGAATCAAACCTTTTAGGTGTCCTAACACCAGCCTTCTCAAGAAGCCAGTACTGGTTTTTTTCAAGCTTCCTTTCCTCAGTCTTTAACATAAACCTGTTCCCGTACATTGGAACTAGAAACCTTTCTTCAAGATTCTTGTAACCAACATATACTGTTAGGGAACGGTTGGGTAAAAATATTGTGTTGAGTCTCCTAAGCTTCTCCTGCACACTCTCATCAACCATGTTCGAGAACTTTTCCAAAACTATAACATTATCAAACAAGTGCCTATTATAGTATGCATACAAATCTTCTCTCCCCTTCTCACATACTACAACAGTCTTAAATCCGAAAGCTTTTGCAGCTGAACCGACTTCTTCAGCAGAATGTGAACCGATGACGCCTACTGTAATGTTCTTTTGTTCATACCTTTGAACAACTTCTTCAACTTCCTTTTTGGAAATGGGCATTTTTTGTTCAAAAACCTATTGGCACAATAGCAATTAAATTTAACGGTAAAAAATTTTAAATAAAAAAGAGCTAAAAGACCCTATTATAAATTTTTTTATAAAAATTAAGTTAAAATTTATTTTATAAATTGGTTTAGGCTAATGTAGTGATAATGATGTTAGATGTTAAGGCCGTTATTGTCGGACACTTTTCTATTGACGAAAACATAGGTCCTAGGTCTAGAATATCAGATGTTTTGGGTGGTGCACCAGTATATTCTGGCTCAACCTTCTCTAAACTAGGTTTGAAGGCTGGAATATGCTCGTGTGTAGGTGAAGACCAGTATGAGCGTGCAATAGGATTCTGTAAGAGTCTGGGCATCGACTACAGGGGATTACACGTGTGTGGGAGGAAGACGCTCCGCTTTCAAAACGTTTACGATGAGGAAGGGAATAGGTTTCAAAGGTGCTATAATGTTCTAAGAAAACTTTCTCCTAAGGATATTCCAGAAGATTATCTAGGATGTGGTGCATACTATATATCGCCTATAATGAATGAGATAACATTAAATTTTTTGAAAAGTATAAGGTTTGAAGGAAATATTATAATGCTTGACCCTCAAGGTATCATGAGAAGTGTTGGTGAAGATGGTAAAGTTAGTGTAGTTTTTGAAAAAGAACATTTATTAAAGTTTTTTGAAAAAGTCGATATTGTAAAGATAGGGTATGATGAAGTAAAGGCAATAGGATTAAATGAGAAAGAGCTTATAAAACTGGTAATGGATACCGGAGCAAAAATAGGCATAATTACAAGAGGAAAGGATCCAGTCATAGTCTCATATGAAAAGGGTGTGTTCGAAGTAGAAACCATAGACGTTAACGTAGAAGACCCAACTGGAGCTGGAGACGTTTTTGGAGCAGCATTCTTAACAGAATACATGAGAAGCAAGAATGTAAAGAGGGCTATAAAGTTCGCAAACATTGCGGCAGGCCTAAAGATAAGGTATAGAGGTCCAGAAGGTTTTCCAACACAAGAGGATATAGAAAAGCTTCTCTAACATTATATTCAAAAAATTGATGTTCTATCCTAAAACATGATGCTGGAAAATAGCAAAATTCTATAAAAGTTAATATACAAAATTTTTATAAAAAAGCTCTAAACAACCCTAAGCAAGAGTGCAGGGGTTCCCAAGCCAGGCCAAAGCTCGTCAGCGCAGCGGTCAAAGGGGGCGGACTTAAGATCCGCTGACGAAGGTCTTCGTGGGTTCAAATCCCACCCCCTGCACTTACATTTCAAGAGAACCTATAGAAGATGAACTTCTTTTTTATTCCAAAAAAGGCTATACTGAAGAATATTATAGTATTATTTTTTTATAATCTTTTTTAGAAGCCAAGCTACTGCCACCAATACACCAACACTAACTAATATTATGCTCTCGCGTAATCCTAAATCATGCATATACTGTGGTGTCCTATACTCTTTAAACTGTTTAATACAATATTTTGTGGGATTAAGCAAGTAATGTTGGCTTTTGCCTGTAGTATAATCATAGTGTGGTTCAATCGCACTTCTCTCATGATATTCGTTCCAAGAATAGATTAGAACCATTTTAACCTTATCTTTATTTTTTATCACATAATTCCATTCTTTACCATACAAGTTTTTTGTTAATAATCTGTCGAACCTCATGAAAGTTTGTCTTGAGCCAGCATCATAAAGGGCTTTATCATCATACCTTGGCAAAATAGAAACTATACCTTCATCACTTATAACAGGATCGCCTGTATAATATTCTATGTGCTCAAATCCTCCATATTCATCTAAACAGTCCATACCCTTCCAAAATATTATGTCAACATCATTAGGTGGATTACCGACAACAAAAGCGTTAAAACGTCCATCTTTATAAAATCCACTATAAACGGGGTTAAAGAAGAAGATTAAAGGCTTTCCTTCAAACCTCATATACCATGGATTATAGGGTTCAACAAAATTGTCAAAAATGTAATCGTATACTTGAGTATAGTTTATGTTCTCATAAGGTTCAATTATAAAACATGCTTTAAAATCCATTCCATTGCCAACAAGAAACTTGAAAACATTTCTTGAAGCATTATTGGTGTAATCTTTTATACCCCACCATGAGATAACAATAAAATCTATTCCAGCATCCCTCATTAAACTAATCTGCTCTTTTAAAGTATCATTATTATTACTACTATAATAGCCGAAAATGGGATAATCTATAACAATACCTGCACCACCATCATTCCAGTGTGATGTTCCATTACCACCAGTCCATGTCAAACTTGTCTGATTATATCCATACCAGACGTAAAAGAATACTCCAACAGGAACATCATTTTCTTCTAAACCAGTAGCCTTAAAATTATAGTTAAAACTAAAAAGCAGAAAACATACTAACATTAATACCATATGTTTTATATTCTTCTTCATACCATAAAAAATTGGGAGTGTGTGAGCGTATTTAAAGTTGTAGTCATATTACTCTTAGAATATTTTTTAAAAGCTTAACGGATACAATAATTGGTAATATTACAATTTAACATTCGTGTGCCGACACTTATGCCACATTTTTCCCATTTTTTCGATAAGTTTATATTATTGTGTACACTTTTTTCTGTTGGTTTAGATGGGTTCAGTTCAAGGATCATGTTGTATATTTTGTGTACTATACTCTCCTAATACAGCTTTTCCTTGGATGGGCCTATGTAAGCTTCATGGAAAGTTTGTTGTATCGAAACCTTCATGTGAAAACTTTAGGGAAGCGGATTTGAAGAAGGTTTTTGTGGAAGGCGGTCATATTTATTGTCTCACATGTAGGAAGCCCTTGTACTCTGAACAGGAGCTTTTATCTCATGCTGGCCACACTATGGCTTTTGAACAATGTTTTGACGAGGTTGTCTGTGAAGAATCTCCTGCCGGTGACTAGGTGAATCACTTGTGGGACAATATTTCACTTTTATTAGGTGGTCCTCAGGGTTCAGGTCTTGAATCTAGTGCTCAGGTCCTTTCTAAGGCCTTTGCACGCTTAGGCTACGGTATTTTTGCCGACAGAGAATACTTTTCTAACATTAAGGGTAGGCACAGCTACATTCACATGAATGTTTCTTCTAGAAGGCATCCTATTTCACTATCTTATCCTGTCCAAATTCTATGTGCGATGGACGCTGAAACAGTGTTCACTCACTTTCAAGATGTTGAAGAGAATGGTGTAATAGTCTATGATGTGTCAACGCTTTCTACAAGATCTTCTACGATACCCTCTATAGAGCCTAAGTTAAGGGAGAGGCTTAAAGCTTATTTTAGCGAACTTGGACTAAGTGATACAATACAATCTCTCATAAGATATTTGAGGTCTGTGAAGAAGATTAGATTTGTTGGTCTAGACTATCCAAAAATACTTTCTGAAATATCTCAAAAGTTTACCCTTAACCCTGGTCAGGCTTCAAGGTATCTTAGCTCGATCATTGTAGGCTCTGTTGTAGGTCTTACTGGATTAAAGTTGGATGCAGTAGGCTACGCTTTAGCTTCAAGGTTTGCTGGAAGACAGCAGCTTATAGAACATAACCTTTTCATTATCGAATATGTTTCTGAGACTGTTAGAGAAGGTTTTAGAATACTGTATGAGCTTGAACCCTCAAAAATTGGTCTTGAAAAGATGCTTGTTGCAAGCGGAAACGATATCGTAGCAATGGCTAAGATAGTTGGCGGTCTCAGATTTCAAAGCTACTATCCAATAACTCCAGCTGCAGACGAAAGTTTTACTCTTGAAACCTTCGAAAGGCTTGAAGTTGAAGGTGAAAGTTTAGGCTCACTCATTGTAACGCAGACTGAAGACGAGATTGCAGCCATAGCTTCAGCAATAGGCGCCTCACTTTCTGGTGTTAGGAGTGCTACCTCAACAAGTGGTCCAGGTTTCAGTCTTATGGTTGAAGCATTAGGCTACGCTGGCCAGATTGAAGCTCCAGTGGTTATAACATACTATCAGAGGGGTGCACCAAGTACTGGGCAGCCTACTAGAGGTGGACAGTCGGACCTCCTATTCACATTATATGCCTCGCATGGGGAGTTCCCTAGGGTAGTCCTTTCTTCAGGAGACCATCTTGAAGCATTCTATGACACAATACTTGCCCTAAACCTTTCTGAAAAATATAATGTTCCAGTAATACATTTGCTTGACAAGTTTTTAGCAAACAGTATAGCTACCACGCCATTGCCCGAAATTAGAAAGGTTGTAATCGATAGGGGGAAAACCGTTTTCGAAAAACCTGACTTCAAAAGGTTTGACCTATCACGTCCAATTTCTCTTAGAGCTTTTCTTGGTTCGAACACTATACAATGGGCTGCTGGAGACGAGCATGACGAATTTGGTCACATTGACGAAGATCCATTGAACAGGAGGGAAATGTACGAGAAGAGGATGAAGAAAATTGAGATAATGGATTCCGAAATTCCATCTGAAAATAGGTGCATGTTCTTCGGTCAAGATGGTGTGAAGCTTGTTATGGTAGGATGGGGTTCAGTTAAGGGTGCTGCATTGGATGCTATAGAGGCGATGAAAGCTTATGGTGTCAGATGCGGGTACCTGCACCTAAAAATGTTTTCACCTTTTCCGACAGAATATGTTAAAAGTATTCTCTCAAAGTTTAGGCCCGAAAATCTTGTAGCGGTGGAACATAACTATCTTGCTCAAGCATCAAAACTTGTTACACAAAATACCGGAATATTGGTTGAAAAGTCTATAGTAAAATACACTGGTAGACCAATTTACGTAAACGAGCTTGTAAGGGCACTGAATAGGGTTTTAGAGGGTGAAAGGAGGGTTGTTTTAGAATATGGTGCGTAGTCCAAACGATTACAGAACAGACGTATGGGTTGACTGGTGCCCTGGATGTGGAAACTACGGCATTCTGGCCGCATTATACAAGGCTTTTGCAGAACTACAGCTCGATCCCACGAACACTGTCATAGTTTCTGGAATAGGATGCTCTGGCAAAACTCCACACTTTGTTAAAGTTAACGGCATACACACACTACATGGTAGGGCAATAGTCTTTGCTACTGGAATAAAGCTTGCTAACCCAACCCTCACCGTTTTAGTCCACGGTGGAGACGGAGACCTTCTAGGCATAGGTTTAGGCCACTTTATAGCCTTAGGAAGAAAGAACCTGGACATAAAGGTCATGTTACACGATAACAGAGTCTACGGCCTAACAAAGGGGCAGGCTTCCCCAACACTTTCTAAGGGCTTGAAGACAAAATCTCTTGCTCAACCAAATATACTTAGCTCACTAAATCCAATAGCTTTAGCTCTTGTTTCAGGATACACTTTTGTGGCAAGAGGCTATTCTATGCTCTCTGAACATTTAAAGAACCTTATTGTAGCCGCAATAAAACATAAGGGTTCAGCTTTCATAGACATACTGCAACCGTGTGTAACATACAATGATATACATACCCCAGAATATTATAGGAAAAGAGTGTACTTTCTTGAAGAAGAAGGTTGGAGTCCGAAGGTTGAAGAGGGAAATGAAATTGATAAAATGTTTAATGCAATAAGAAAATCTTTTGAGGTGGAAAGGATTCCTATCGGAATATTCTACCAGAACACGTTCAAGCAGACTTTAGAGGAATCTTATGGTCAAAGGATACCCTCATACTTAAAGACTCTTCCTCCATGGCAGAAGATTTTGAAGGACGACGGTTCACCAATATTTGATGATACATTATTTGAAAAGATGTTCAACGAATATATTGTTAAAGTTGAAAAAAGTTAGCTACTGTAAGCCATTAGATCAACTATTATAATTTTTTCAAATTAAACACAATAATATAATATTATATTAAAAAAATATAATATTATATAAAAAAATAAAATTTAAATATTAGAAAAAGGGTCCCCTAATCCTAATGGATAAAACATTCCCGATAAATGTTGGATGTCTGATCCGCATCAATGATTTAAAAAAATATCTATTCTTGAAAAATTCTTTTAAAGAGGTGGTTTATCCGGTTGCATAACCCTTTTTTTGACAATAATTTTGTCCTAGAAGGTTCAAGTGAAAGTTTGAAGAGAGTTTTAAAGAAGGTTATGATAAAAGCCAAACGTTCTGGAATATGGTGGAAGCTGACTAGAATAGAGCAGGGGATCCTCTCACTTTCCACAAAATTGAATATAAAGTTTACGAGCATGAAGCTTTTAAGGTCAATAGTCCACATCGTTAAAGAGATAAATGAAAAGCTTTCATTCTCGTACCAAAACTATTTAATAGGATTAAAGGCAGCATACAATGCTGCAAAATATGCGTCAGAAAAAGGATATAGGGAAGCGAAAGAGTGGGTGAAGGACAAAAACTTCATAATATGGTGGGGAATATTTTTAAACCCGAAAACGTACACTAAATAGTGAGGTAAGTTGAGTAAGGACCAAATAATTGGAGCTCTCCTCCTCCTTGGAAGTGTTATCGGAATAATAGTTTACGGTTACCTACTATACCTTTACCCGCAGCTTATCCTGCAGATAACAGCATTTGTTGCAGTGGCAGGAGTATTGGGTATAGTTGGATGGATAGGCTACACACTTGCAACAACACCCCCTCCAAAGCCTATAGAAGAAATAGAGAGTGAAATAGAAAAGGAGCTTAAAAGTGCAGAGGAGAAGGAGGAGCCTAAACCTGAAGAAAGCCAGCAAAGCCAACAATAACCTAATTTTTTTATTGTATTGAAATAGAATGTGCGGGATAGTTGCCCTAACACTTAAAGAAGGCAATGCTTCACCTCTACTTCATAGTGCGCTAAAGCGTTTAGAGTACAGGGGCTACGATTCAGCTGGAATAGCAACATTATATGGAGAGAAAATTTTTGTTAAAAAGGATGCTGGAAAAATAGATGAAATACATGCTCGCCTAAACTTTGATAACATGCCTGGAAGCGTAGGCGTATCCCATACTAGATGGAGTACTCATGGTGCTCCAACAAGAGAGAACGCTCACCCACACTTGGACTGCAAAAATACTGTTGCAGTAGTACACAATGGTGTAATAGAAAATTTTCTCGAATTGAAGGAGGAGCTTATGGATAGGGGTCATAGGTTCGTTTCTAGGACCGATACAGAGGTTATTTCACACCTTGTTGAGGAAGGACTTGATGCCGGAGAAAACCTCTACAATGCTACAGTTAACGCTTTAAGGAGGCTTAGAGGCTCATATGCCCTAGCAATAATTTCTACAAGAGAGCCTAACAAAATTGTTTGTGCGAGAAACGAGAGTCCACTGGTGTTAGGGTTGTCGGATTCTGGAACATTCTGTGCCTCAGACATTCCAGCAATATTACCTTACACCAACAAGATCATAATATTAAACAACGGTGAACTTGCGGTACTAGAAGCAGATAACATTATAATAAAACGTATTTCTGACGGAGTAACCCTTTCAAGGGAGGCTAAGGTTATAGAATGGTCTATTGAGCAGGCTGAAAAGCAGGGCTACCCACATTTCATGCTTAAGGAAATTCATGAGCAGCCTACAAGCTTAAGAAACGCCCTAAGACTTCAAGAACAGTACCTTGACCTCATAACAACATTCTTGGACAGGGGTGAAAAAATATTTCTTCTAGCGGCTGGAACATCACACTACGCGTGTATTGCAGCATCCTACATGTTCTCGAAACTTGCTAGACTAGCCACATACCCAGTAGTATCTTCAGAGTTCATAGAAAATTATGGTGACAGTATAGGCATAGACACAGTGGTTCTTGCTGTAAGCCAGTCTGGAGAAACATACGACACACTAAAGGCAGTAGACTATGCAAGAATGAGGGCTGCAACAATCTTGGGAATAACGAACGTTGTAGGCTCAACACTAACAAGAGTTTCTAGAGCATATATCGTGCAGCAGTCTGGTCCAGAAATAGGTGTTGCGGCAACAAAAAGCTATACAGCACAGGTTCTAGTACTAGCACAACTGGCACTAAAGCTTGCAAAGATGAGGGGGAAACTTTCACAGGACGAAATAGACGAGGTTAAGGCTAGCCTACAAAGGATACCTGAAACAGTAGAAAACATCCTAGAAAAGAGGGAAGAGAAGGTTAAAGAGCTAGCCAGAAAATATGCTAAAGAAAAAACCTTCCTATTCCTTGGAAGAGGAATAAGCACTGCAACAGCCTTAGAAGGAAGACTAAAACTGCTAGAAATATCCTACAAACCATCACTAGCATATCCTGCAGGAGAAAGCAAACACGGTCCAATAAGCGTAGTAGAAGATGGAACACCAACAATATTCATATGCCCAAACGATGAAACAAGAAAAGACATAATAGGAAACATGATGGAAATGAAGGCGAGAGGAGCAAAAATAATAAGCTTATGCGAGGAAGGAGACCAAAAGATAGCAGACCTATCAGACGACATAATAGAAGTGCCAAAAGTTCACCCAATACTCTCACCAATACCATACATAATACCACTACAACTACTCGCATACTATATTGCAGTAGAAAATGGCCTAGACCCAGACAAGCCGAGAAACCTAGCGAAAAGCGTAACAGTACCGTAAACCAGTTAAAATCCCTCTTAGAGTCAGCTCCTACAAATGGCTTACATCCAAAAGGAAGCCACACATTTAACAGATGGAAAAAGAAAAATCACAAATTTTTCAGCAAAAAATTTTAATCAAAAACGAGCTAAAGTGGTTAAACAAATCATATTCTCTGAACATGCAGTAATTAAGCCCCAAATATTGAAAAGGCATGGCTTTAAAATCCAAGACAAAGATGTTATTAACGTAATTAAATATCCAGACAAAGTTTTAGAGGAAAGAAGGAGAGAATCATTGCACAAAAAGCTTATAATGAAAAACATTATAGACATACTAATAGTCACTAATCAACTACCAAAAACATGTAAAGAAAGAGGCAATCTGAAAGCGAAAATAGAAGGGGAAGCAGAACTACCACTCTACCATCCATTCGAAATACACCTAACAACAGAAGAAGCGAAAACAACCCAGTATACCGCTCAGCAACAATAGAAGGAATAAAAATCATAACATAACACTGTCAATGTTACCAAAACCAGTAAAAAGGCATCTAAAGAAAAAATAAATGGATAAGGACCTGATATCGGGAGAGTTAGCGACAAAACCATCTTCTGTACTATAAAACAAAAACTTTAAAGTATATACTTGTTATCGCATACAAGTTGATATGTCTACAAAAGTTTTATCCGTTAGAATAAGTAAGGAGCTTAAGGAGGAAGCTCAAAAGTTAAACATAAACTTAAAAGAGGTCATTGAAAAGGCTTTGCTTGAAGCAATCGAACAGGTAAAAAAGAAGAAGATCGAGGAAGCAATTAACGCACTTTTACCTGAAATGAGTAAAATTTCTGAAGACCTGTGGGTAAAGGCTGTTAAAGAATGTCGAAAAGAAAGATAGATGCAATAATAGACACTTCAACACTCTACCCACTCATTAAGAAGATGAGCGGATTCGCTGCCCCCTTACTGCCAAAGTTATCAATCCTTGACCTAACCAAGTATGAGTTAGGAAATGTTGTCTGGAAAGAATGTAAGTTAGGTCTACTGGAGAATTGGAAAAATTGTATAGATAATTGGTCTAAAATAATAGAAGAAATGCCATCATATTCGATTGAACCACAAGACCTTAAAAAGGTTGAAGGCATAGCCGTCGAAAGAGAGATAACGTTCTATGATGCATCCTACGTTTACATAGCTGAAGCATACAACCTTAAACTTATAACCTTAGATAAAAACCTATTAAACAAGTGCAAAACTCCATACCATTAGATAAATTTCTTCCAGATACCAACTTATAACATGCCAAAGTCTTTCCAACAAAATACTATAGCATTATGAAACTAAAAAGGGCTGTAAAAGCATATAACCATAATATGAAAATCTCAAACCTAATAAACGAAACTCTAATCGAATAGTTTGCGGAAAAGGGAATGTGTTCAGAACAATGAAGCAAGTTGATGCTATATACCTAGAGGCAATAGGGGGAACATTAAAGCAGGTGTCAAGTCTTAATCGAACTCCAGCTAAGGTAACTAGACAGGTAGCGTGCACTAACTTTGGAGTTAAACCTGGATTAGTTAGAGTCATGCTAGCCAAAATCCTTATAATGATAGGATACACAGTATTCCTGTTCAAAAAATGGTTCAGGTTAAGGGCTTGAAGCTCACAGTCGTCTTGAGGGAAGAGGAGGGAGGATACTCAGTCCAATGCTTAGAGCTACCGGGCTGCATCAGCGAGGGAGAGACAAGAGAAGAGGCTTTGGCAAACATTAGAGAGGCGATAGAAGGCTACCTAGAAGCCTTCCCCGATGGGATGGAAAGATTAAAACAGAAGAAAGAAGTGGTAGAAATAACTGTCTGAAAAGCTCCCTGTACTCTCTTGGCGAGAAATAATCAAAACGCTGTCCAAAGCAGGATTTAAGACAGTTCATCAAAAGGGGAGCCACATCTATTTGACTGACGGCAGGAGAAGAG
>CALHLD010000012.1 GCA_938034445.1 uncultured archaeon
ATTGCTATTCGATTTGATGAGCCATCTTTTTACATTGTTGAGTTTGAGTTGTCGGGACATCCTGTTCATGACCATGTAGTAGCTCAGATGAGCCGGTTTAACAAGGCTTTCAAAAGCAGCGAAACGAGGTTGAAGATGGCTAAGGAGATTTATAGCGAAGTTTCAGGCGACCCATTTAAGAAGTTGCTTGCGGAATCAAAAGTGAAGGGCGAGCTTTTCAAATTCTTTACAGAAGCTTTTTCATCAAAGCCAAAACTTGTGATAATCGAGAAGGGCTGGCCGATAAGCAGCAGAATAAAGGAAGAATAAGCCTAATGAAAACGCGTAAAATATCAGATGAAACACAGAAGGTTGACAGTTACGCTTGGAATGCTCATGGCTGAGACAGGCAAATTACAAACATTGACAGCACAATAACAGCCTTACTAACGCAATCAGTAAAACTGCCCAAAGAAACCATCATAGAGGTTGAAAAATTCATAAAAGAAAACAAGCATTTAGGCTATGCAACAATAGAAGAATTTATAAAAGAAGCCATAAGATCCAAGCTTAAGATATTAAAAGGTGAATGCGATCCATAGAAACTTTTTAATGCTTCACTAAGCTTCTATGATTGTCGACATGGCGTTTATTTACAATATATGTTCCCAATGTGGAAAGAGTATAAAAGTTAGAAAGCCGAAGGATCAGCGTCTTGCAAAAGCATTGCAAGATTCAAAGGTGGCTGTATGTCGAGGATGTGATCCAACGAGTTTTTGGATAACAGTGCTTCCCAAAGGATATTTCCTAAACATCTTAAGTCTTGGGTCTCAGACTTTTTGGTTCAGAAGGCGCGCACCCGCAGGCACGCCCAGATTTTGGGAAGGAAAAGCCAAAAAGCCATACATATGCTCAGAATGTAAAAAAAATATTGAAAAAGGTGAAATGTACATAGGTGTCAAGAAACTCTTCGTAGGTTATCCCGGTCGATGGGGATGGAGGGGTCATTACCAAATTGGTCGAGCGCATGTATCGTGCCTTCTCAAAAAACAAGCAACCCAATTAGAGAAAGAAATTGAAAACGTAGAGTTAGCCATTAAGCAAGTTAAAAGCGAGATCGCTAATTTAATGAAAAATATCTCTTTGAATCGAGAGAAAATTAAAATACACTACGTAGAATTAGAAAAGATTAGAGAACAATATGCACTTGCGCTTAAGAACCGCATAGAAGAAGCTTGCTCAGAAATTGAGGGAGCGAAAAAAAAGAGACACCCTAAATGGCACGAAGTAATAACAATTATTCCGGCGGCTGCTAAAGTGATTTACTATACTGGTATAATGAGATTAAGAGGAAGAGAGATAAACTGGCTTGAGAAAGAGCTCAAAAGTGTTATGGCTGTCGAGCCAAAGCTCACAAGGGCCTGCTTTTTTATAAAGATTAAGAAATGGATAAATTATCGTCGCGCTTTGCTATCAGAAAATGAAGCCATATCACGGCTTGAAGCAGAAATTTCTGCCATTGAGGAAAAAGATATACCAGCTCGAGAAACTAAGGTGGATGAATTAAAGGCAGAGTTAGATAAACTTAGAAAAAAGCTTAAAGAAACCTATGATGGAATGGAAGAATTAAAGCTACTTCAACGCGTCTGATCGGCGCAAAATCTTTTAATTGAGAGCAAATAAAGCGAAACTATTTTATTACATGAGTAAATAAGATTTATAATGATAATTTTGAAATCGGTCGAAATAATAGAAGTTACTACAACCGTCAAGGCCGATGATCTAATAGTAAGTGCGAAATTTAAGTTGGCGGCTTCAAAGCGTATATTTTCCAGAATAAAAGCTGATCTGTACTTTGATGGAAAACTCATAAAATCTTTTTACTTAGGCATACCTTATTATTTTACACGCTACGAGGAATTTCCTCTAAAGGCTGTACTAAACCTTGAAGAGATCAATCCTGGTTCACACACTATCAAATTGAATATGGTTGGTTTATGGCCTTATGCTGGTCCTTCTGATAGTAAGGAAGCGATTTTTGAATATCAGCCATTAGCCACAGCAATCAAAGTTCGAAAAATTCCTAAAATTAAAAAAATTGAGGGACCAGATATAGCTGTTCTTACAAATGAATTGAAAAAACTATATGAGGAAATGAAAGAAAGATGGAAAAAAGAAGTAATATCCCGCCAAGATAGATGGTAGTGGTTAAATAGAAAATAGCTTGTTTGTTTCTAAGTCTGTAAGTTCAATTTTGTGCTTTTTCCTTGATACTAAGAGAAGCAACGCTCCCAACATCTTTACTAATTTAAGTAATTCCGACTTCCTATCCTTTGAGAGTGTTAATTGTCGAGTTTTACACTCAATCAGAAGCACCTTTATCTTTGATATAAATAAGATCAATAGTCTTAGGTTGCTCGAATAACAACATAGCCGTTAGTTCTGAACATATTTCTTACTTGTATTCGAAGCTACGCCCTTTTAAGTATTTGCTTATGATATGATATAATTTTATACAAAGAGTTAAAAAGAGTTTTAGCCTATAACATTACGATCAAAAATATTGATGGGAGAAACGTTGCAGAGTCAGACGCATGCCATACTTCCTATCGTGCGCAGATGGTTCGAAGAGGCTCTAAGACGAGAAATTACCGTTTTCAATTTTCCGCCAAAAAGAAAACCTGCACAAGACCAGATAAGAAAATTAAAGAAAGGATCCATTTGTCTATTATTCTTATACGATGACAGACAACTTGTGGGAGAGTTCAAAGTTACATATGTAAAAAAGGTTAATTTTGAAGAGTTTCAAGTGCTGAAAGAGAAAGCATTTGAAGTTGGTGAAGCAAGATTTCCAAAACAAAACGAATGGTGCTGGGTGATTGAATTCTTCGACCTTAGAGCATTTGAACGTCCTCTAAGCGAGGATGAGCTAAGACGAGTAATAGCAGAAGTATACGGAAAATCAGCGTCCATGAGACCTCTGCACTTTACCCAAATTATTGACGAAAAATTAGTGAGCACTATTAAAACGGTAATGTTAATTCTTCAATTTCTGAAAAAGGGCTAAGACGCTTAAGTAATGATGAAGGTTAAGTAGAAACTTAAAGATCCTTATATAAAAAGAATATAAAGAACATTATGTATGGCTAATTAAAGAAAGACATAATATGAAATACAAATTGACAAAATTTTATATAAAAGATTGCTTTCAGGGATAAGCTAAATTCTTGTCGATAATACTTTTTTAGGCGAAAATTTTATTTTTTCTCTGAAAATAAAACTACAAAATATGATGGCCAAAATACGGAATAAAATAGATTATAAAGAAATTCCTATAGAGCTCATCGTGCCCAGCAGTTTTAATCCGAGAAAAAACTTCAGCGCTGAGTATATAAAAGAACTTGCAAAAAGTTTACAAAGAGACGGACAATGGGACCCTATAATAGTGAGGAGAAAGAACAACGGTAAATATGAACTTATAGCTGGAGAATGTAGGCTGAAAGCTGCAAAGTTAGCTGGTCTTAAATTCTTAAAAGCAAGAATTTTAGAATTGGATGACAACGAAGCTTTGCTTCTGGCATTGAAAACAAACATTCTCAGACAAGATTTGAATCCGGTTGAAGAATCAAATGCCCTAAAGGAACTAATTAGCATAAAGAAAGACTTGAAATCCGTTATTATGGCGCTTAACAAAAGTAGAACGTGGTTTTTAACCAGACTTAAACTGGCAGATGCTACCGATGGCGTTAAAAACGCCGTTCTAAAAGGAGAACTTCCTTTAATGTCAGCAATTAGAATAGCCGAACTTCCGGAAGGTCTTCAAGGTCCAGTTGCAAGTAAAGCAATTAGAGAGAGACTTAATATTAAAGAAGTTAAGAAACTTGTTGAACTATTGAAATATGCGAAGAACAACGCCGAAGTTGAGTTTTTGCTTCAAACACCAGTAAAAGATTACATGCGTTCACCTCCGTATAGTAACAAAAGATTGTCTGGATTTCGACTTAAAGAAAGAAAGCCTACCGTTATGACGTGTGACTGTGGCGCTCTATACATCGTAGATTGGATTAATGGTAGGATCGTAGGCGAGAAGATGATGAACCATGAGTTTAACAACAACATCAAAAATTATTAAGAAATATGCAAATAATGGTATGGATGTAGTGGTCGATTTTAGCGGTGGAAGATACTCCGTCGTTTTGCTTCATTTAGTTCTCAAAGTGTTCAAAAGAGCTAAGGCAGTTTATGTTGATACTACTATAAGTCTACCAGAATGCAACGAGTTTGTTAATGAAATCTGTAATGCATGGGGTGTGGACCTCATTGTCCTAAAAAGAAGAGATGTAGATTTTTGGGAGTTGGTTAAGAAGAGAGGTTTTCCTCATCGAAGATTCAGATGGTGCATGAAAGAATTTAAATCTATTCCATTGAGACTCTTTAATCAATCTTTGGATAGCGAAATTCTTCATTTAACTGGAACAAGTAAATATGAGAGTTCTTTTAGAAAGAAAGTTTATGACGTTCGAGGGTATTACCATTATAATTACTCCATAAATTCGTACGTCTTGCATCCTCTGCTTGATTGGACAGAGGCGATGATTTATGAATACATTCATAAATTTAATCTTCCACTTAATCCATGTTACGAAAAATATTATAGTAATGGAAACTGTTACTATTGCCCCTTCGTGACGAGCGTCTTATATTATTTAACGCTTGCAAATCTTCAGCCTAAACTTTTTTCCAAAATTGTTGAAGCGGAAAAAGCTATGAAAAAAGGAGGGGGCGCTATCTATTTAGGAAAGGGAAAGGTTTTGCATCTAAGCAATGCTATTTCTAAATTTGCTTCCAGAGATCTTCCGAAAAAGGCGTTATTACCACCATGTGAAGCTAAGGCAATGGCTAAGACATTATATACTTGCCAGAAAAAATGCCTAATGTAACCTAAAATAAGTTTTTACTTCGACTATAGACTGCGAATCATATCTAAAAAGCGGAACCAATCAGCTTCATTTGGGTCTTTGTTAATCCCATAATGCCATCTATATAAAAAGAAAGCGTCATTGTATCCGAATTCCAAAAATGCCTTTCTTCTCTTTTTACATAGATACTTATCTCGTGACCAACAACACTCTGCAAAGAGAAATACTATAGGCGCGAATTTCAAAAGACTTTCCAGATGTTGTCTATGATGCTTAGTAGGACGAAAGGATTCACAACATTCTATGACTGCTCTTACTTGCTCTTTCGGTACAATCGTAAATTTAATGACGTCTGTTTTCCATTCATGAAATGGATTTCCTTCATATATGATGACGTCTATTTCAGGAGAGAGCAATCCATCATCAGTCATTATTTGACCCCATGCTGCTGCATATTGACGGGGTAAATCTTGCCGTATTTCGTCGATCAAGGAAGAAGAGAAAATAAGTCCTCTGGCGAATAAAAAAAGGGGTTTTTGATTCTCGAACCTCGATGTTAATGGGAACAGATCTAAACGATCAATTAACGAGTATAGCCGTGCTTTACGAAGTGTTTTTAAAGCAATTGGCAAAGACTGCAAGATGCTTACCCACCTTCTTTAAGTTCTTCTTGAATGAGTTTCTCAGCTAAATCTTTCAATTCTACATGGAATTTTTTTGCTTCTTGTTGCAGAGCCTTAAATCCTTCATCTGAAACCTTTAATATAATATCACTATCATACATTCCCAACGAGAGCAACCAATCCTTGTTCCATACTCTCTGAAGTATCTTGAAAATAAATTCCTCGACTGATCGTTTTGATTTTTCCGCTTCTTCTTTTAGAGTTTCCACAGTTTTACAAGTCAACTCCATAATAACAATATGATGAGTTACAACCTTTCCCTTCGACTCCAATACCCGCTGAATAGCTTGATCCATGGTCACATCCGGATTTTTAGTCTTATACTCCACGATTGCCCTTACATCTGAGGCAGATAGCTTCCTATCGACTGTTGCTTTTGCGAGAATTCTCTGATCATTTTCATTTTTCAAAAGTGATATTCGATAAGCTACATCAACACTCGTAATCATTCCGTTTCTTATCATTTCTTTAATATCGTCAGGCAACGTAAGAATCGTTCCAAACTCTCTAAGCATTTCAGCACTAATATGATCCCTATAGTCACTGATCTTAATTATCTTCGCCAATTCTATCCACGAATTATAGCGTTCCTTCAAACGTACACAGTATTCAGCGATTTTAAGTAAATTCTCACTTCTCTTTTTCTTTCCAAGATTAGTAAGTAAGATGGCAAGAGTTTTTATTTCATCAAACTCTGACACGAAACCCGCTCACTCAGGCGTTACAAACCCTCTCATCGTAAGCCAATCTATAACTGCAGTTTTTGCTACATCTTCACGATCTAACCCTAAATCTTTTGAGGCGTTATCTAACGCTTTTGCATATTTAGGAGTTAGATGAATAATTATTTTTTCTTCGACATATGGCTTTTTAACTTCCTCCAATAGTTTTTCGGGAGGAGCGTCGGGCTTTTCTGTTGCAATATCAACCAGCCTTCTTTTTTCAGGTGCAGTCAGCTTCGTTATTTCTTTAGCAATTTCAACTATCTTTTTCCCATTTGTACCTCCTACGGCCAGTGCTTTTCTGGCGTCAGATGGCTTTATTTTTTTCTCTTTAATCATCTCCTTTAGTGGTTGAGGGGCCAAACTAAGAGGAAGCCACTTGCGCACCGTGGCTTCGCTTACTCCTAATTCGTCAGCTATAGCTTTTGGCGATCCATATTTCATGTATAAAGCTTCAATTGCGTCCATCAAGTCAGCTGCAGGCAATTCTTTCCTATGGATTCCCTCACTTAAAGATAGTATTCTGCCTTTTGTTTCATCCATGACTCCTGTAACAATAGCTGGTATTTTTTCCCAGCCCAGTTTTTTGCAAGCAAGGTAACGTCGCTGACCCACAATCAACTCATATTTGTCATCAGCCTTAAATACTATTACTGGGTGTATAAGGCCCACACGCTTGATATTCGCCATCAATTTGTCGAGGTCCGCTTCTACTTGTCTGGTTCTCACGTTTGCCTTACTAATGAAAATTTTATCTATTGGTATCTCTTCTAATTTCATTTTCAACCACACTTCCAATTCTTCTTCTTATTGATTTGTTTATATTGATTTGTTTATTTGTTTATAAATTTTTATAAAATGCACCGAATTACAAATTTGGTGCAAACAAATAAAAAGCAAGCTTTACTTCACATCCATGGAGGAAAATAACGATATTTCGACTTAGCTTCGTGATAAAACATCTGCTCAAAGGGATTTAGATAATTTTAGATTTTTACTCGCCAGAAACAATCTGACATCAGTTCTTGTAAGCCTTGTTAAATTTCTGTTTAATGCCCATGCCGTTAATCTTTGTTCAGAATCGGCAAATCACAAACATAAGCATAAGAGTGACTGTAGACGTAGGCGTATATCTCATCATTATTGGAATTAATGATGTTATCTTGTATAATTATTCCAGATACTAAAGTTCCTTCATTAAATACGCCATATTTTAATGCAGAGAAATTATT
>CALHLD010000013.1 GCA_938034445.1 uncultured archaeon
AGATATATGATAAAGCCACATACGATAACCCACACCAGTATCCTGAAGGAATATCCTATGTGATTGTAAACGGAGAAATTGTGGTAGAAAATGGAGACCTCAAACAAATTTTAGCTGGAAAAGTGCTTTCCAAAAAATAAAATCATCAGAAAAACTATTTAGTCTTATTTTATTTTAGAACAGGAATTAGACTTGCAAGTCTTATAATAGACTTAGGCTTCCTTATAGATGCTGCTTTCATACTATTAGAGAAGATTAATAGAATAAGGAAATGAGTGTTTTTACAGATTAAAATATTTTTCTTCCACTCCAATACCTTTTCTGCTCACAATTTTTGCTGCACCATTATCTATTACTAAACATTTTTCGAGAATTTGGTCTCTAGCATTCCACTTTTTTCCATATACTGGATATTCTGCAATATAACCGTTCGGTGATGCTGTTAGAACATGTAAGCCAATCATAAATCCTATTATTGAGTGTAGATGTGGTGCAAGTTTTATATCATATGATTCTGCTAGTGAAGAAATTTTTCTTACCTGTGTTAGTCCTCCTGCATGATTTATGTCAGGTTGAACTATCATAGCTATGTTTTCTTCCATAACTTTAAGAAAATCGTTTATTATATAATAGTTTTCACCTAAGGCTATCGGTATTATTGTGCTCCTTGATAGAGACTTTAATCCTTTAAAGTTGTAGACATTGAGAGGTTCCTCAAACCATGATATTTCAAAATCTTCAACCTTTTTAGCGAAAAATTTTGCATCTTCAATAGTATATCCTTGGTTTCCATCCAACATTAGCTTAAAATCGTATCCAAGCTCATCTCTCAACTTTTCAACATACTCTAAATCCCTTTTAACATCAAAGCCTACCTTAACCTTAACACCTCTAAAACCATTCCTAACAAAATCTTTTATCCTTTCAACTGAAGGTTGACCCATAAAACTTGCATATAGTTCTATTGAATCCCTAAACTTTCCACCTAAAAGATTGTATAAGGGTGTATTAAATGATTTACTAATTATATCCCATAGTGCCACATCTATAGCTGATGATGCGGTAATAATTGCACCGGACCTGCCTAGAGCATATGCTTCTGAGCCGAAACCAACCATTTTAGCCCAAATTCTTTCAATATTATATGGATCTTCACCAATTATCTTCTGTTCGAGCTTACCTAAAATTATCTTTTCAAAGATATCCATTTCTTTACCATGCAATGGTGCAATATCAGATAGGCCCACTATTCCTTCATCCGTATACACTTTGACTAGAAGAAAGTTGAATTCACTCCATCTTGCTGTAGAATCGAATGCGGGTTCATCTAAGGGTAATGAAACTGATTCTGTTTCCACCTTTACAATCTTCATAGCATGTTTTTGTAAGATGTTCTTTATAAATTATATCATAAACCTTATTTAAACAGAAAATGTATTGCTAAGAAGATGATGGAGAAGTCTCTGAACATGATAAGGGAATTAATAAGTAACCCCTCAAAGAAGATTTTTGTCTGTATTGGAAACGAGTTAAGGGGAGACGATGAAGTTGGAGTCTATATTGGTAGGCGGTTAAAGAGGACAAGCCTAAAAGATAATGTTATATTAGCATATAATACTCCCGAAAATCATATTCAAGAAATTCTTGAAAAGGATGTGGAGACCGTGATATTTTTTGACGCTGTAGACGTTAAAGCTTCACCTGGAACAATCATTTTACAGGAGATTTTTCCAGATAAGCCATCGTACATCAGTATTTCGACTCATAGTATACCGATTGAGACAATAGTTTCTATAATACAGTCACTTTCTGGTAAAAGGATGAGATTCTATATAGTTGGTGTACAAGCTAAAAATTTGGACTTTGGAAGTAAGATGAGTAGAGAAGTACTTTATGCTGCTAAAACATTAACAGAGATTATCAAAGAAGATAAAGTAACTAGCTGAAGGTTCTCCAATAACAATGTTTGGATTATGCTTTAAAATATAAGGTTATAGCATAGTTTGGGCAATGGGTTTCGCACATTCTACAGCCGATACATGCATTAGCATTTGAAGGATAAGCTTTTCCACCCCTAATTTCAAATACATTAGAAGGACAGACCTTTAAGCATATACCACATCCTCTACATTTTCTTTCATCCACAATTGGTTTGATCATTTTTTATCAAAAGGATTCTAAATTTTTTCCAGCTCAGATTCTATCCCCTGCTTTAATGAGTTTATTCTTTTTATTATATCAGTTTTCCTCTTCCCAAATTCATTCATGCTAATCTTTCCTGCATTGAGCTGATCATAGTGGGATGTAAGCTGCTTAAGCAGCATATCCAATTCCTTATTAATTGAGACAATTCTGTCAAACACAGGCTTATTTTGGGGAGCACTTTTTACTGCCTCAACTATAGAATTGGCTATGCTTGAATTCGCTTTTGCTGAAGATGTAAAATATTCTTGCTTAAGAATATTAAATCTTTGTTTCGAAACTTGACCCTTCAGTCGACCCTCATACAATTCTATTATAGATTCTACAAGTTTTAGCTTTCCTCTAACATGAGTTTTAAGGTCAACAGCATACCTTTTCTCCTCTTCAGCTTCCCTTTGGAGTACGGGTGTAATAGAGGCAAAAACTATCAGTATGAGTAGGGATAGTGGAATGTATGTTGATGAAGACCAGAAAAGTTTTGGCACATACTCTATCACAAAATTCTGTTTAGAGAATGGGTTTGCATTTTCAACGACCCTAACATATTCGCCTGACACAAGGGTAATGCCTTGAGAAGGCTGCACTTTAATAACATACTCTTCTACAAGAAGGTCAAGTGGGGGGGCCGTTGTAATGTTTATAGTGTAGCTATTACCTATAAATCTTGTTATGTTAGATGGGGCAGGATACCTTATTTTTAAAGTGTAGGTTTCATTATAGTTCAGCTTGTAGGGGAGAGTAAACTGTCTATAGAGTCCAAGGTCATAATCGGTTTCCGGCCCAATATCATGTACAAGCTTAACAGAAAGAAGCCTATCATTTAATATGTTAAGAGATAGTGTGCTTAAGCTTGTCTTTCCTAAATTTTTTAGCCGAATTTCTTCCATAACCCATATGCTTCCATCATCATAAAATTGTATTGTTCTAACAGCCTTAGGAACTTGTAGAAGGTAAAGGTTTGCGCTTCCAATAAGTTCTGATGAAATGTTTTTAAAATAATAGTTTCCAGCTCTAACATTCTCGAATGTTCGAGAATAAATATTCTTTGTAGCCAGAGCTGTGTATGTAAAGTTCTCCAATGTTTCTGTTGGCACAACACCATAAGGTAAGATTATATTTGATAATGTTGCTTTAGAATCAAGGTTTATTGCAGGATATATTGGTAGAGTAAATTGTATACTGGCTGAGGAAGTGAATGAAAAGAATTCGCTCACTAAAATTTTTATGGTAATATTATAGTCAGCAACTGGATCAATTTGAATAACATTTTCTGGAATAAGTTTTATGATTGTAAAGTTTCCTTCAACATAGGATGATGTGATTAAATGTTTGTCAGAAACTTCTCCAACAACCATCTTTTGATATATTTCCTTAGGATATTTTATTTCTAAAGTTGGTAGAGTAGCCTTTGAAGTTAAATTGTTGTGAAAGGATATTGTGCTAGTTAACACTGTCAAACCATATTCTCTTATTTCAATGGTGTGAATAAACTCTTTAACATAAGGAGACGAGTTTATGGCATAAGAATTATTAAAATTAAACATGATAAATGATAGAAATATTATGGTTACGAACATAGATGCTATCTTAATTTTTTGATATCGCACGGCAAGTTATAGAAGAGAATAATTTTAAAACTTTCTTATACTACTTTGATGGAGGGATAAGATAAAATGGTAGAATTTTTCAAAAATTACAGCAGGGAAAAACTTGAAAAGGTACTTGAAAAAATTGGAGTCAAAGATGTTGAAGACTTGTATTCTGATGTACCAGATAGTATTAAAATTAGAGGGGAGCTTAATCTTCCAGAAGCTTTAAATGAGATGGAGATTGAAAAGTATGTTGGAAGGATTTTGGAAAAAAATATGGTGCATAATGAAGTTCTGACATTTCTTGGTGCAGGACTGCCACTACATTATGTTCCAGCAGCCGTTGAATCAATTGTTTCAAGAAGCGAATTCTATACTGCGTACACACCATATCAGCCTGAAATATCACAGGGTATACTTCAAACACTATTCGAGTACCAAAGCATGGTCTGCGAGCTTACTGGAATGGATGTTGCAAACAGTTCAATGTATGACTGGGCTACTGGAGCAGCTGAAGCTTTAAGAATGGCTTTAAGGGTTAAGGGTAAGAGGAAAGTTCTTGTTGGAGAAAATATTGGACCTGAAAGAAAGAATGTTATTAGAACATATCTGGAGCCCATAGAATGTGATATTCTAGAGGTTAGCTATGATGATGTTAGTGGTAGAATTGATTTAGGAGACTTGGAGAGGAAGGTTAAAGATGCATCCGCCTTGTATATTGAGAATCCAAACTTTTTTGGAATAATAGAAAAGGATGTTGCAAAGATGGCTGAGATAATACATAGAGAGGGAGGGGTCTTTATTGTGGGAGTTGACCCAATAAGTTTGGGCCTACTAAAAGCTCCTGGAGAATATGGAGCGGACATTGTTGTTGGAGAGGGGCAGAGCTTGGGTGGATGGCTAAATTTTGGAGGACCATCCTTAGGAATATTCGCTTGCAGGGGTGACATGACCCTAGTTAGACAGATGCCTGGAAGAATCATTGGAATGACAACAGACCTTTCTGGTGAAAGGAGAGCGTTTACAATGGTTCTTCAGACAAGAGAACAGCATATAAGGAGGGAGCAGGCGACATCAAACATATGCAGTAATGAGGCGCTAATGGCGGTTGCAGCAGTAGTATATTTAGCCCTACTGGGTTCAAAGGGGCTTAGAAGACTTGCTACCGAAATTTTTGAAAAAGCGCATTATGCATGTAAAAGGTTAAGTGAAGTGAAGAATGTTATGGCACCATATTTTTCTGGAGAATTCTACCAAGAGTTTACGCTAAAAATTGTTGGAGAAGATGTTAACAGAGTCTTTAGTAGAATGGTGGAGAAGAAGATTATACCAGGACTTGTTCTAACAAAATATTTTCCGAAACTGGATAATATGCTACTATCATGTTTCACGGAAGTCCATAGTATAGATGATATAGAAAGGCTTGTAGAAGCCTTTAAGGAGGTTATGATATGATGTTCAGACAGGCAAGGTGGATTGAGCCACTTTTAAACGAGCTTTCAAAGGAAGACAATGTTCTTGAAAAGGTTAAGCTTGAAGGTTTGCCTGAGGAAATGGTAAGAGAGAAAATAGATATCCCCAACTTAACAGAAACAAGAATTGTGAGACATTTTATGAGACTTTCTCAAATGAATTTTGGAGTAGATTTTGGAATATATCCGCTTGGAAGCTGTACAATGAAATATAATCCAAAAGTTTGTGAAAGAATAGTTTCAACCCCTAAGCTTAAAATGCTGCATCCACTCCAGCCTCAAGAAACATGCCAGGGAATACTGCAAATCTTGTATGAGCTTGCACAATGTTTAGTGGAAATTACTGGAGCATATAGGGCAAGCCTTGTACCGGCAGCTGGAGCACATGGAGAGTTTGTTGGCACACTAATGATTAGAGCTGCAATAAAGGATAAGGGAGAACTTGATACAAGAAAAGAAATGATTATACCTGACTCAGCACATGGAACAAATCCTGCAAGTGCGGCGATGGCAGGTTTTAGGATTGTTAAGGTGCCATCTAACAGTGAAGGTTTAGTCGATATTGAGGCATTAAAGAATGTGGTTGGTAAAAAAACGGCAGGCATAATGTTAACCGTCCCAAACACTTTAGGATTATTTGAAAAAAATATTCTTGAAATTGTTAATATAGTGAAAGAGGTTGGAGGATACACGTACTATGATGGTGCAAACTTGAATGCTTTAATGGGAAAGGTTAGACCAGGAGATATGGGATTCGATATCATACACTTGAACCTTCACAAGACATTTGCCACACCACACGGTGGTGGAGGACCTGGTTCTGGACCCGTGTGTGCTTCAAAGGAGGTTGAAGAATATCTTCCAGTGCCTTTAATAGAGTTTGATGGAAGAAAATATTATCTTGAATATGATAGGCCAAAAAGCATAGGATTTGTTAGAGGATTTTATGGAAACATAAGTGTACTAGTGAAAGCGTATGCTTACATTAGACTTTTAGGCGCTAAAGGTTTAAGAAATGCCTCTGAAAGAGCTGTCTTGAACTCAAATTATTTACTATCACTTTTGGACAAAAGATTTTACGAAGTACCATATGGTACAGGGGTGCCGAGAAAACACGAGTTTGTTGTAAGTGTTGGAGAAGCTTTAAGAGAAAAGGGTGTTTCAGCGAAGGATATAGGTAAGGCGTTAATTGATTATGGAGTACATGCACCAACAATATATTTTCCGTTGATAGTTCAGGAGGCGTTAATGATAGAGCCTACAGAAACAGAAGAATTTGAGGAAGTTGAAGAATATGCAAGAATATTGAATGAGATAGCCTATAGGGCGTACAATGAGCCTGAGTGGGTTAAGGGTGCACCATATAATACGAGTGTTGGAAGGATAGATGAGGCTAAAGCATCACATCCAAGAACAATGCGCCTTAACTGGAGAAATTTAGAAAAGGTTTAAACATCAATTAAATTGTTTAGAGAGCGTCTATAGCATGGCTGCAAAAGTGTACTTTGAAACATATGGCTGTTCATATAATAAGGCTGACACAAAGATAATGGAAAACATTGTGTCAAAAAAGTATGAAATTGTAGAAGACATCAGGTTAGCGGATGTAATAGTTTTAAACACATGCTATGTCAAGACTTCAACAGAACATAGGATCGTGAATAGGATAAAGGAGCTTACGTCAAAATATCCTGAAAAAAAGATGATCATTGCAGGATGTATGAGCATCATTGACAAAAAGAAGGCTATAATATCAAATCCTAGAGCCTCGCTAATAGGACCCCAGAACATTGACAAAATAGATGAGGTTATAGAGCGAATGTTAAAAAACGAAACAGTATATTATACTTCATACCAGAGGCTTGATAAAAGTGTGTTCCAAAAACTTTGGAAAAAAAATGAAGTAATAAGGATAGTTCAAATATGTGAGGGATGCGCTGACGCATGCAGATACTGTTGTACAAGGATAGCCCGAGGTCCAATATTCTCATTTAAAACAGAAAATATTCTAGAAGAGGTTAGGAATGGTGTCTTAGAGGGGGCAAAAGAATTTTGGCTAACAGCACAGGATACAGGCGCATACGGAATAGATTCTGGGACAAACTTGGCGGAGCTAGTGAAAAAGATTGTGGAAATTGATGGAAAATTTTATATTAGAATAGGCATGATGAATCCACATAATATACTAAAGATTCTGGACGAACTAATTGAAGCGTATAAGAGTCCTAAGGTTTTCAAGTTCCTACATCTTCCAGTACAAAGTGGAAGCAACAGAATTCTAAAGATGATGAGAAGAAAGTATAATATTGAGGACGCCGAATTTATTATAGAATCCTTTAGAAAAGTTTTTCCAAACATAACGTTCGCTACAGACATTATAGTGGGATACCCGGGTGAAGAAGAAGACGATTTTATAGAAACAATAAAGTTTTTGGAGAAAACAAGACCTGACATAGTTAATCTTTCAAAGTTTGGGAAGAGGCCTAAAACAGATATAGAGGTAGGTAAAGAATGTGATATAAGTGTTTTAAAGGATAGAAGTAGGAGGGCGCATGAGCTAATAAACAGGCTACAGATTGAAGGAAACAGGAGATGGATAGGATGGAAGGGAAAAATTTTAGTTGATGAGAAAATTGGAGAAGATAGTGTGGGAAGAAACGAATATTATAAGAATATAGTTTTAAAAGAGAAGGTGGAACTGGGAACATTTTTGGAGGTTGAAGTTGTAGACGCAGCACAACATTTTCTCCTAGGAAAAATTCTTGTAGATGACAAAAAATAGCATTATATGAGAATATTTTTAACCAATTTTTTTCTACAGGAACTTTAAATTTTTAGTCATATACTGTTAATTTACAAGTTAGAGTAAGCATAGCTTACAATGCTATCATATGATGTTGCTGTAGTAGGTGTTGGTACAGCAGGTAAGAGAGTTATAGAAAAGATTTCTTATAAAATTTCTAACGGAATATTCTTATCCATTGATGATACAGAATGGAAGATAGGTGGAGATAAGGTTAAAGAGATAAAGTTAAATGTTAATTTTGAAAGAAGTTCAAAAAGGATAAAGCTTGAAGCTTATAAGGCTTCAAAAGTGATCGCAGAAGAAATCACGGATGTAAAGAATGTGGTCGTAGTTGCTGGTCTCGGAGGAATATTTGCCTCGTCAGCTGCGCCAATTATTGCAAAAAGTTTGAAAGAGTTGGGTAAAAGAGTTTTAGGAGTGACAATAATGCCATTCAAATTCGAAAAGAGTAGACTGTTTAGAGCCACTGTTGGGTTAAGGAAGATGAAGATGGCGTGTGATGGCGTAATTGTTATTGGAAATGGAGAGTTTATTGAGAAGTCGCCTCAGACACCACTATTTAAGGCATACGAGCTTGAAAATGAGTGGATAGGGAATCTGATTTCAAAACTATTTGATAGAGAAAATGTTTACGGAATCAATTCGAAGGAAACATATAGGCTGGCTTCAGAAGGAAACATTGTAGTCGGAGTTGGTGTAGGAGAGGGTACAGGAATGGCTGAGGATGCTGCAACAGGAGCGTCGTCAGCACTTAGAAGACAGACTAATTTCGATGTTAAAGAGGCTTTGGTCTATGTTGTAGGGTGGAAGGAAATTTCGGTAGGAGATGTTTCAACAATAGTTACAACATTTAGGGGGATAACATGCTGTGAGGGGGAAGTTAGGGTCGGATACTATCCGAACAATGACAGAAGTCTAACAGTTTATGCTCTAGCATCCGTTACAGGAACAAAATTTGATGAATGGGATCCGATCCAGAAGATTTTAAAGGGTAGAGAGCTTGACTTTGACGTATACAGTGACATGAGTGTAGACTACGATCTTTCTGGGATAAAGTGTTTGGACTAAACTAGCCTTTTAATAATCCTTCCAAAAACTAATTTTATCATATGAGATGGTGGTCTACTGCGACCGTGTGGGAAGCCCTTTCCAAGAAAAACTTTTTCAATCGCATCACTTACGGATGAAGCTTCTACTTCAACATAGCATAGACCAACGTCTTCTGGAAGGTGAGCGTCACTTCCAGCAACCATTGGAACATTAAGTTCCTTTGCAAGAAGAAAAGCCTTTGAAGAAGAACTTTTGAATGGAAAGGATGCAGAATTGTATACTTCTATTGCATCAGGAGTAATCGTTTTAATCTTTTTAAAGAAGACACGATCAAAGGGGTGAGCCCATACCGCGTAACCTTCAACCTTATGGATTATTTCAATTGGATTATAGTATGTGGATTTTGGGTCAAAAAATTTTTTCGGAAGCAAACATACAACATGCCCAACAAAAGTCCTCAATTCAATTGCTGGAATAAGATGGACTCCATTAACTTCAACAACCTCTTTGAGAGAGAAGACGTCATGGTCCGCTATAGCTACAGCATTTATCCCCCTTTTTCTCGCAAAATACGATATTTCTTTTAATGAGCCTAATGCATCTTTAGAGTTTTTACTATGAACATGAAAGTCTATCCTATATTTCATGTTACTTTGCTTCCTGTGGAAACAGGTTTATCTGGAACAAGCAGCGAAACATTAGAAGAGTTACTATCTATTGCAGCTAAAAGCATTACCTTGCTTTCTAGACCAAACATTTTTCTAGGCTTCAAGTTTGTTACAACAGCAACCATCTTTCCAAGAAGCTCCTCTGGACTATAATATTCTGCAAGCCCTGCAACACAACTTCTAACTTCACTGCCTAAATCAACTTCTAGATGCAGAAGCTTCTTCGCACCAGCAACCCTTTCAGCTTTAACAATCTTGCCAACCCTAATATCAAGCTTAGCGAAATCTCCAAAATCTAGAAGACTCAACTTCAACCACCAGACCTAAACCTTTCAATTATACTTAAAACTTCCTCTCTAGAAATTTTCTTGAAAACCGGTGGAAAACGTTTTATAGTAATAGGGTACTTGAAGTCTGATTTGGCACCATCCCATCCAGTTGAAAGTACATCCCTGTCTTCAGCAAGGTTCTTCCACAAAAGTTCTGAAATCGACGGCATAATAGGGTAAAGTTCTACAGTAATAAGGCGGATAACCCTTAGAAGGGAATATATTACTGAAACAGCCTTCGAAGCGTCTTCCTTAAAAAGTTTCCAAGGCTCCTTCTCGTTCAAGAACCTGTTCCCCTCTTCAGCCTGATGGACCGTTTCCCTTACAGCACGCTGTATCTTAAAATCTTCGTACAATAAACCAATTTCATCATGCCTTTTCAGCGCTTCTAAAACGAAGTTTTCACAATCCAAATCAACTTCCGGCTTACATTCAAGCCTACCACCACAGAATTTTTCAAAACCTACAACAGTCCTGTTAACCAGATTCCCTATAACATTATTCAAGTCATTGTTAACCTTTTCTATAAAAAGGTCGATTTTAAAGTTCACGTCACCGCCCTCAGGCCTAAGAGAAAGAAGCACGTACCTCCAATAGTCTGCAGGAGCGATTTCTAAAGCTTCATCAATCCATATTCCAATACGTCTACTTTTAGAAAACTTTTGGCCCTCGAACATCAAAAAGTCTGTGGAATCAACAGCATATGGAAGATTATAGCCTTCACCAGTACCAATAAGAAGAGCCGGCAAGATTATTGTATGGAAGGGAATATTGTCTTTTCCAATAAAGTATACGGTTTTCGCATCTTTATCGAACCAAAACTTTTTCCAACCATCAACATCACCCATTTTCTCAAAATATTCTATTGTTGCCGAAACATATCCAAGCACAGCCTCCATCCAAACATATATGGTCTTACCTTCAGCACCTTCAAAGGGAGCGGGAATGCCCCACCTCGAATCCCTAGTAAGAGACCTAGCCTTCAAGCCCTCTTCAACAAGTCTTATACTGAAACTTCTTGCAATTTCAGATAAATGTATGTCGTTTCTTAAAAGATATTCCTTAACCTTTTCACTCAACTTTGGAAGGTCAAAGAACCATTGCCTAGTTTCCTTAAGATAGACGGGGCCATGGCATATTACACAAACAGGGTTTATTAAAAGTTCAGGCTCGAGAGGCCTACCGCAGCCATCACACTGGTCACCTCGAGCAGTCTTAAAACCACAATATGGGCACTCTCCTTCAACAAACCTGTCTGGAAGAAATCGGTTATCCTTTTCACAGAAGTGAACCTTTTCAGAGGATTCATAAATGTAACCGTTTTTCTGTAGCTTAAGATAGAAATCTTGAACAAACCTTATGTGAACAGGGTTTTCGGTTCTAGTATAGTTGTCATATGAAATATTCCAGCGCTCAAAAAGTTCCTTAATCTTTTTATGATTCTTGTCAGCGAACTCTTTAACCGAAAGACCGGCCTTCAAAGCCTCAACTTCAACAGGCGTTCCATGCTCATCTGAGCCTGAAATGTATAGAACCTCATGACCTTTAAGCCTCAAGTATCTTGCAAAAGCGTCTCCTGAAAGAATTGAGCCTATCATGTTACCTAAATGTGGTGTTACAGAAGAATAGGGCCACGCTGAAGTCACAAGCCATCTTGCCAAAGCAGCTCAACCAACCCAATTCTAGAAAAAATCGAGGTTATAACGTTTCCTAAAAAAATTTATGTGACAGCATCTTTTATTCTAGAAAAAAGATCTTCCCTAACCCTTTCAACTTCATATAGAAAGTTTTGGATGTCGACTCCTGGAAACCTTCTATTCTCTAAAACAATTTTACCATTTACAATAACAGTCTTAACATCAGTAGCCCTTACAGAATATATTAGATGAGCATAAATATCGTGGATAGGTCTAGCATGTGGCTGGTTTAAGTCTAATATGACTATATCAGCCAAATAGCCTGGCCTAATAGCACCAAGGTCATGGTATCCAAGAGCCTCCGCACCATATTCCGTAGCAAGCTTAAACGCTTCTCTTGAAGGCAAAAGTGTTGGGTCACGGTTTAAGCCTTTAACTAGAAGAGACATAATCTTCATCGTTTCGAACATGTCAAGCGTGTTGTTTGATGCAGGCCCATCCGTTCCAAGAGAAACCTTTAAACCATGTTCCAGCAACTTAATACAGTCAGCTACACCCATGCCAAGCTTAAGATTAGATACAGGATTTAGAGAAGGCTTTACATCAAACATCTTCATCACTTCAATATCCTGTTCGGTTAAGTGTATTGCGTGAGCCATAAGTAGGGTGTTTGAAAGTACACCAAGCCTAGAAAGATAGACAACAACACCACCTGAAACATCAACATTAAAGGCCGCCTTTACCACTGAAGCCTCTTCCCGAGATTCTGCTACATGAGTGTGTAAAATAATTTTCCCCTTATCTCCATAAATATTATTCAACTTTTTTTGAAGTTCATATGCCATAACATAGGACTTTGGGCCAGTAGAGTATGGAGCATGAGGACATACACTAACACGAAGGCGGCCTCCATCTTTACCATGCCACCTTTTAGCCATTTCTTCAGTAACCTTTAAACCATTTTCAACAGTCTTTTCAAAGAAGCCGTGGCCAACTGTAGCCCTGACACCTACCTTCTCGAACGCATGAAGTTCACTACCTTCATCCGAGTAAAAGTACATTGAATTTAATGTTGTCGTTCCAAATAAAAGTGATTCGTATGCAGCAAGTTCAGCTCCAATCTGGATATCTTTTGGGGTAAGCATTGATTCAGCAGGCCATATTCGCTTATTCAGCCAATCAAATAGTGTAAGGTCTTCAGAATAGCCCCTAAATAATGTCATGGCAGCATGTGTATGAGTGTTTATTAAGCCAGGTACTACTGCACAGCCTTTAGCATCGACACGCTCAAATCCTGGAAAACGTTTTCTTAATTCGCTTGAGTCGCCCACTGCAACAATTCTGTTACCTTCTATTGCTACAGCGCCATCAAATATAACCTTGTCAGAAACAACGATACCGCCATCAACAAGAATATTCATTTTAGACCCGCCTCGAGAACGTTTATTGCCTCAAATATTAGTTTCCTCATACTCTCTTGAGCCCTATGCATTATATCCATCACTAGACCGTGAGATATCTGCTTAGCTATACCAGCAGCATAGTTTGTAACAACAGCTACAGAAGCATATTCAATACCGGCTTCCCTTGCAAGAAAAGCCTCTGGAGCGCCTGTCATTCCAACAATATCAGCTCCGAGAATCTTGTAAGCCCTTATTTCAGCAGCGGTTTCATACCTCGGCCCTTCTGTGCAAACATAAGTACCCTTTCGGTAAACTTTCATTTGCAAACGTTTACTTGCCTCCAAGAGAGCGGACCTAACCTTCTCTGAATATGGAAATGTTACATCAGTAAACACAACATTCCCACCTTCTCCTTCAAAAAAAGTTGACTTTCTAGACCTTGTAAAATCTATTATCTGGTCAGGGATTACAAATGATCCTGGAGAAAGTCTTCTGTTTAGAGAGCCCACAGCATTTGTTGCAATAACATAATTTACACTCATTTTTTTGAGAGCATAGATGTTGGCACAATAGTTTATTTTATGGGGAGGAAGAGTATATCCTATACCATGCCTCGGTAAAAATAATAGGTTTTGAAAATTTTTAACAGAATAGAGTTCAGCAAAACCATACGGTGTCTCAACGTCATGCTTTTCTGAAAGTTCAAAAACTTTAGCCATACCAGTTCCAGCTATCACAGCATATTTTTGTGAACGCATACAATGGGTAAGAATACAGAAATATATTTCTTTTTTAGAGAAAATTATTATAATAGTACTGTACAGAGCACAGTAGAAGAAGATTGAGCCTAACATATGACGAGCTCCTAAAAAGGTTAAGAGAGAAGGCTAAGCCAGTGGAAACTAAGAAGGAGTGGAGGCTTGAGCTTCCAAAAGTTGATATAATATGGCTTGGGAATAAGACTATAATAAGAAACTATATGGATTTTCCAAAAATTTTGAGAAGAGACCCTAACAAGTTTCTAATGTATTTAGCTAAAAAGCTTGCAGTACCAGCATCATTAGACGGGGAAAGGGCAATACTTATAGGAAGAAGAGATGAGAGAACAATTACAGCTGTCATAGAAAAGTATGTGAACGAGAAGGTGAAGTGTCCAGTATGCGGAAGCCCTGACACGAACCTTGTTAAAGAAAAAAGACTAGAATTTCTGGTATGTGAAGCATGTGGTAGTAAATCGCCGATCGGTGAAAAATAGTTGTCTGTAGAAAAAAAGTATATTGTGAGAGTAATACGTGCACCACATTATAAAATAGTTAATGTGTGCGATGAAGAGGTTTTTGGACTCAGATTAGAGGAAGAGGGGCTCGTGATAAATATTTCAAAAGAATTTTATGAGGGGGAAAGGGTAGGGGAAGAGGAGCTTCTAAAGATTCTGAGCGAGTCGTCAATAATAAACCTTACAGGAGAAAGATGTGTTTCTTTAGCAATAAATAGAGGTTTCGCTCACAAGGATGCGGTTAAAAAGGTTAAAAGTGTGCCATTTCTTATGATATTTAAGTTTACGAGGTGGTAGGTTTGGGTAAGAGAAAGGTTTTAAGCGAGGAAGAGTTGAAGGAGCTTGTCCTCCCAGGAGAGGGGGAACTTTTAGGCATTGTTGTAAAGCTTATGGGAAGCGACCATGTTCTAGTAAAGTGTACTGATGGTAAAACAAGGGTTGGTAGGATAATAGGTAAGCTTAAGAGAAAAATTTGGATTAGGGAGGGAGATGTTGTTCTGGTAGCACCATGGGAATTTAAAAGTGATGAGAGAGCAGACATAATATGGCGTTATACTGTAGCGCAAGTGGATTGGTTAAAAGCAAACAAGTACCTTCCTGAAGAGTTGTAGAAGATGGAGGAAGAGTTTTTTACAGAAAAGGAGCTTAGAAGACTCTTTAGACTAACAACACATGGAAAGAAGAGGATACTTTTGGAAAGGGATAGGGAAGAGGAAGAGGTAATTGAGGAAGTATTTGACAGAAGGACAATGATGACATTATATGAAATTGTCAAAAAGAAGATTATATACAGGCTTGACGGGGCAATAGGGTCTGGCAAAGAGTCAAAAATATTTCATGGAACAGACTACAGTGGGAACGAGATCGCTGTAAAAATATTTTTGACAACAACAGCAGAGTTCAAAAAAAGGTTACCGTATATTTTGGGAGACAAAAGGTTTGAGGGAGGAAAAAGGGGAGGATATTTTCTAATAAAACTTTGGGCGAGAAAAGAGTACGTGAACCTACAGACAGCATACGATAATGGTGTAAGCGTTCCAAAACCGATAATAGTATTAAATAATGTTCTAGTTATGGAATTTATTGGAAAAGATGGAAGAAGGGCGCCACTACTTTCGGAAGTAAAGCCTACAAAAACAGATTATATTAAGGTGATTAGAATGATAAGAAGACTGTATCTTAAAGCAAAACTAGTACATGCAGACCTTTCAGAACATAATATTTTCAAATGGGGTCAGAAAATATACTTCTTCGACTTCGGGTCAGCTGTAGAATCGGGACACCCGAATGCTATAGAATTTTTATATAGAGACGTTAGAAACGTGAACAGATTCTTTTTAAAAAATGGTGTAGAAGTATGGGATGAAGATAGGGTTTTAAAGGGTGTAATATGATATGGGCCTAAAGATGGATGTAAAGATTCCAAGAGATAGAGTAGGCGCCCTAATAGGGAAAGGTGGAAAAATAAAGGAGGCTATAGAGAAAGAGTGCGGAGTTAAAATAGAGGTTAACAGTGGAACAGGAGATGTTACAGTATCAACTGAGGACCAGACAAACCTTGTAGGCCTAAACAAGGCATTAAATATTGCTAAAGCAATAGGAAGAGGGTTCTCCTACGAGAGAGCAAAAGCATTATATGATGATGAGTACATGCTTGACATAATAGACTTAACAGACTACGCTGGAAAATCGGAGTCAAACCTTATAAGGATAAAGGGTAGAATAATCGGGTCAGACGGAAAAGCTAGAAGAATAATAGAAGACCTAACAGACACATACATTTCAGTATACGGCCACACAGTATCAATAATAGGGAAAGCTGACGATGTAAAGGCAGCAAGAGAAGCCATAGAAAGCTTAGCGGAAGGAAGTCTTCACAAGACAGTCTATGAGAGACTTCAGAGAAGAAGAAGTAGAATGAAGCTAGAGCGACTACAGCTTTGGGAAAGGAGGGGGGAGGAATTTGAAGGAGACATTTTCTGAAATATCTCCAAGCGACTTCTTTTACAGAAACAGAGACCTTGCAGGATTTACTAACCCATCAAGAGCACTATATTCTACAGTAAGAGAACTTGTAGAAAATTCATTAGACGCATGCGAACTTGAGAGAATATTGCCAGAAGTCTATGTTAGAATAACACCATACGATCCAATGGAGACAGTTGACCCAAAAAAGTACATTATAAGAGTACAAGATAATGGACCTGGAGTTGAACCCGATAAGGTGCCAGAAGCGTTCGGTAAAGTATTGTATGGTTCAAAATATAAGCTTAGACAGTCGAGGGGGATGTTCGGCCTAGGTGGGACAATGGCAATATTATATGGGCAGATAACCTCAAACAAGCCTGTTACAATAGAAACTTCAGTAGATGGAGTAAAAAGATACTGTTACAAGCTAATGATAGATATTGAAAAGAATAAGCCAATAGTAGTTGAAAAGAGAATTGAAGACGGCGATGGCCTACATGGGACGGTAGTAGAGCTTGTAATGGAGGGAGACTACTTAAGGTCTTCTACAAAAATACAGGAATATTTTAAGCATACGGCGCTAGTTGTACCATACGCTAACATAACATTCGTAGACCCAAATGGAAGAATATTCTATTACCTGAGAACGACAACAGAAATGCCTCCGCCGCCAAAAGAGACACTGCCACACCCACATGGGATAGATGTAGAGTTTATGAGAAGAACAATAAGACAGAGTGGTGAGGAAAACCTTGCAAAGTTTTTGTCAAAAAGATTCCATAGAGTCGGATTAAAGACGGCAATAAAATTTCTACAGTACGCTGGAATAGACCCAAACAGAAGCCCGAAAAGCCTAGCAGACGAGGAAATAGTTAACATGGTTACAGCAATGCACAGGTACGAGGAATTCCTACCACCAGATGCAGGATGCCTATCACCATTAGGGGAAAACATACTTGCAGCAGGAATAGTTAAAGAGCTTACACCAGAATTTTTTACAATCGTAGTAAGACCGCCATCAGCATATTCAGGATACCCTTTCATTATAGAGCTTGCCCTAGCATATGGTGGAAAGATGATAGAAAAGGGAATAAAACTTTACAGGTTCGCGAACAGAATACCACTATTATATGATGAGGCATCAGACGTTTCATGGAAAATTATAAACGAGGAAATAGACTGGAAAAGGTACAAGATACCTCAGGAGGCGCCTATAGCGATTATAGTAAACATAAGCTCAACAAGAATACCTTACAAGACAGTTGGAAAAGAGTACATCGCAGACAGGCCTGAAATAGAAAAGGAAATAAAGAACGCCTTAAGAGAGGCGTTAAGAAAACTTTCAGCATACCTTTCAAGAAGGTCTTCAGAAGAGCATGAGAAAAAGAAGATTAACATGTACCTAAAATACTTACCACTAATAGCGAACTTTTCAAAAGAGCTTGCAAAAAAAAGTAGGCCACCAAACTATAAAAGACTATTAAGCTCAAGCGAATATGAAGGAGAGCAGAAGAAGATTGAAGAGTTCACCAACAGCTAGAAAAAGGGAAGTGCAAGAACAATTAAAGATTCTTGGAGAAAAAATATACTATCAAATAGAAAATGGAATATTCCCGGAAATAGAGATGCCGAGCAGGTCAGTAAAAAATATAGTATATGATGAAAGCCTAAAACAGTATGTTGTTGGAAAAAATAGGGTTAAAAGAAGCTCAAAGAATATAAAACATCTAAGACCATTCACACAAACAATATGGCTAGCATTCTTTGTAGACAAGCTAATAAGGGAGGGAAAAACATCAACATTGAGAGACGTATACTATTCAGCCCAAGCTTTTGGAATAGAATTCAAGGACCAGGCAGAATCGGATGAGATAATAACAGACCTAGAGGCATTACTCGGTAAGGCAAGAGAAGACTATAACGTTTACCCAGAAGAAAGAAGCGCAATATACGGGGACCTAACAATAGAGTATACAACACCAGGACATGAGGGGAAAAGATTAAATCTGGCATCACATCCAGACGGATACCTAATAGGGCCAAGCCTAAGCACAGCAGAACTAGTAGAAACATCTGCAAAAATGGTGTTTGCAGTAGAAAAAGGAGGACTATTCACAAGGTTCGTGGAAAACAAGGTTCACGAAAAATATAATGCACTAATAGTAGATACGGCGGGACAGCCCCCAAGATCGACAAGATACTTTCTCAGAAGACTAAACCAGGAACTTGGCTTACCCGTCTATGTTCTCACAGACGCAGACCCATATGGGATGCATATTTACATGGTAATAGCTTCAGGGTCAGCGAACGCAGCACATCTAACAGAACTTACAGTTCCAACAGCAAAATGGTTAGGTGTAACAGCAACAGACATAGAAACATACAGACTACCGTATGTGAAGCTAACTGACGAGGACATAAAAAGAGCGTATGAGCTAAAAAGTGATCCAAGATATAAGGATGAAAGGTTCCAGAAGGAACTGGACGTCTTCTTAAAAAGGCAGAAGAAGGCAGAACTTGAGGCATTCGCAAAATATTCACTAGACTATATAGTGGACAAATATCTTCCAGACAAGCTAAAAGAAGTTAAAGAGGAATAGGAAAAGTTAATATTATCATAAAAATGCTCCAACATAGTATGAAGAAAGAGGAGACTGAGGCAAGATTAAACCTTCTAACAAAAATTATAGGCCTAATAATGCTTCTAATAGGACTATTCCTAGAATATGGGATACTAACAACAGCCATGTACCCACCACTAGCAGGAATGTTCCAAATCATCGCAGTACTTTTGATTGTTATAGGAGCATTTTCTCTAATAGTAAAAATAGTTTAAAAAATTTATTGCGACCATAAAGCTAAAAATATTTAAAAAAAGGTTGAAAGGCGGTGGAAGCGTCTACCTTATTTCCTGCCTTGATAGTTTGAAGTAAAACTGTTTATTAAGGATGCCACTACCGTGGCAACCGAGGCCTCCGAAATACATTCCAGGGGATATTGAATTCTATTATACAGCTAAAACTGTAGTTTCAACAATAAATATTACACTTCTAGTTTTCCTAATAATGAACTATACCATAATGTATTCTGACACAAAATCAGAATTTCTTCTAGGACTAATCATATTTTCTCTTGTACTACTGCTTCACGCAATTTCCTCGAACCCACTTGTCTTCCAGCTTTTCGGATTCCATGCCTTTGGCCTAGGACCATTTGCAATACTACCAGACATATTCACGCTTGCAGCACTTCTAGTGCTAGTGTACCTTACATTCAAGTACTAAATTATTTATTTTAAAAAGTTGAAACCAGCCTTCTCTAGCATTTTAACAAAAATACTATTACCCCTACACATTATATCAGCACGATAGTGAAGTAGAAAATAGTATTGTGCAGGATTAAAATTTCCAGCCGACCTAATCTTTTCAATAAGAAACTTAGCCTTATCTTCTCCGAACAAATTCTTATAAACTTCTTCAGCCAACTTTAACCTTTCATCTGAAACCTTAACCTCAATCCTCTCATACTTTTCAGAAAAAGCCTTCAAAAGCTCTTCATCAGAAGGCTCATGATATACTTCAGAAGAAACTATAATATCGTAACCAAGCTTTTTCTGAGGTAAAGGCCTACTGCGAGGATAGCCTAAACAGAGCAGTATTACAGGAAAGACTTTGTCAGGAAGCTTAAGAGTATCCCTAACCTTGTCAGCAGACTCTATTATAGTGCCAATGTATACAGAGCCTAAGCCAAGAGATTCGGCAGCAACACATATCGACTGAGCGCATATAGAAACGTCAACAAACGCGACCCAAAAATGTCTAAAAGATTCTGAGGCAGTAAAGGGGGCTTCGGACAGTCTGGACCAGCGTTCAAGCCTATGAAAGTCGATGCAGAAGACTAGAAGAACAGGGGCTTTTGAAATAAACTTTTGAAGACAAAGTTCGGCTAGAAGAAGCTTTCTACCTTCATCCTCAACTCTTATTATTGAATATGGTTGAAGGTTTCCAGCAGAAGGAGAATGAAGCCCAGCTTCAATAATTGATCTTAAAACGTCTTCAGGAACCTTTTTCGGAAGAAAGTCTCTAACACTAGAACGTGTAAAAAGGTGTCTTAAGGTTTCGTTAACAAAACCAGTGTCCTTAAGATTTTTGTCTACAAGCTTACCATCGAATGTGAGAAAAGGCTCTTTAACCATACATGAAGGTTGTAAATTTCAACTAAAATACTTTAAATTTATTTTAAACAAAAAATATGGAACTGCTTTTATTTAATTTTTATATTATGGACTCATATATGTTATGTGTGGTTGGCAGAGAGGATTCTAAAAGTTTAAGGATTATAAAACATCCTATTAGAAAGAGGATCATAGAGCTTCTAGGGACAAGAGAAAACATGTCGTTTACAGAATTAAAGAATGAAATGAATTTGCCTGTTGGAACATTATATTATCATTTGGATGTGCTCAGAGGATACGTTTTACAGGATAATGAAAGAAGATACTTTTTGAGCAAAGATGGTAAAAAACTATATGGACTACTTGCTTCTTACGTAAGTTCAACTAGAAATGTTGGAAGAACCATATTTGTTCCCAGCTGGTTTTTTCCAGTGCTTGAAAAAAAAGTTTTAGCATCAATAACTTGTTTTATACTTGTTTCTGTCTCAGGAGGTGTGATCTCATATCTGTCAGGAGAAGCTCTAATAATTTTACATTATGGTATAACAATATTTTCTAGAATATTTGATGCCTTACTTTTTCCCCTAAGCATCATATTTTATATGACATATACTGCAATTATAGGACATATATCAAATAGGCATTTAAGCTTAGGGGGAATGCTTATATCCTCAATAGTCTATACACCCCAACTTCTTCCACTTTTAATAACATTAACATTATATGATCTTCAAGAGACATTCACGATACTTCATCTTACTTTAACCGTTTTAGTGCAGGTTATTTCAACAATATTGGGTGCAGCATACATATCAAGCATTTATGGCATAAGATTAGAAAGATCTCTTCTTTCTCAAACATTATTCTATATTACTTCAACAATAGTCTTCTCATTTCTACAAACACTACATATTGTGACAACTGTATAAATAAAATATAAAAAATTTGGGGTCAGTGGAACAATTTAAAGATTTTAGGTTCCACTAACAACTTTCTTGCAGCCACAACTACAACTCCAATGATCGCCAACACAGCAACAGTAGACGCTATAAGATATAAGCCTGGAAATACTGGAGTAGGCTTTGTAACGGAAGCAGGGATCTCGTATGCGGGAATATCTTCAATACTCCCAGACAGCACACCTATAATGGGGTCGTGAACAATTTTAGAACCTTGTGGATAGTTGAATTCGGTAAAGTTCATCATTTCAGATCTGAAACTTCTCTTGTAAACCTTTACATCCACATCACTACCGTCAACTTTTGCAGTCGGAGCCCATGTAAAATATGCGTATGCATTGCGTTCCATAACAACTTCTGTAGTGTTCCCGTAATGTGTTACTGAAGAGGAGCCGGAAACGCCTATGAAGGATGTTATTAGTGCAAGCCTACTTTCTTTAGAAGACCATGTAAAGTTTTCGAATGAAAAGTCTATCTTTGCTTCATAGGGTGCCACAGGTGTACCATCCTTTAAGCGGACACCCGTATTAAATACTTGTGTTGTTATATTGTAGGTTGCACCCCTATCATTTGCTATCATTTGAACCCTCCAGCCTTGAACATTATCATCAACCTTAACCTTTTCTACTGTTAGCTTCCAGTTAAGGTGTGCAAAGTTGACGTACTGAAGTTTTGTATCATTGTCTTTTTGAATATATAGGCCGTCATTGTTTTTGTCAACATATTCTACTATACCGAATACTTTAAGAACACCATTAACCCAGTATAGGGTCTTGTTACCATCTTCTTTTGTATAGTTGGCTAATCCAACATAAATGCTTGGAGTACCTCCAGCATGTATTCTTATTATAAAAGAGTATACACCTTCTTCAGATTTTGTTGAAATAAAGTTCACATAGTTTGGCCCCTTATACATTATTATAAGGCGTTTTTCGTTAAACATTTTCTTTATACGCTCGAATCTCATATTGTTCATTTCCTTAACCTGCTCCTGAATACCCTTAATCTTATTTTTCATTTCCTCAGCTCTATCACTTTTGGCGTAGACAGCGCTTGCTCCTACAAGTGCTAGGCTAGGGGTAAGTAATATTATTACGAGTGTGGCTGCAATGAGTCTGCTGACATTTTTTTGCATCATATCCATCGTTAAAATAGGTGTATATTATGGTATTTAATAGGAGATATTCTAGAAAAGTTCGAGTTTTATTGAACGAGGCTGTTTAAGATAATTGAACAGGTTTAAATTTTTGGAACTATTATTTTTAGAACGCCACCTTTGAAGGTTGATGTAGCCTTTTTAGGGTCAATTTTATGAGGCAATCTTATAATCTTTCTAAAGTACTTATATTCTGTTCTCTTTTGCGAGAAACCCCATTTATTGAACTTTATTGCCTTAGAACATTTAGCCATAACAAGGAGCGCGTCTTCAGAGAATCTTACCTCAACACTTTCTCCTTTAACATATGGTAGGTCAACGTATATTTCGAAGGAATCGTATTTTTCCCTAACTTCCACTAAAGGTTCCATGCATCCTTCAACATTATCCCATAATGAGTCAAAGTCTTCTGGAAAACTCATGACCTTATCACCTGTACATTAGCGGAAGCTCACCTTCCACATTCCTATATGCACTTGGTGTAACCCTTTCTGTCTGTCTAAGCAAGTCCCTAGCTTTTAAACGTATCTCTTCAGCATTTTCAAGTAATGGTTTAACGTCAACATTTATTGATAAGAGAACATTTAATGTGTTCAAGAGTTCTGCAGCAGCACCAGGGTCAGGATACTTTAGAAACGATTGTGCAACTAAAGCTATTGCAGGAAGACCTGCCTTTAAACATTCTTTTAAGAAGAGGGCATATATTCCAGAGATAAAGCCTTCCTGCAAAACTTCAATCTTATATTTTGAGACTATTTCAGCATATTCTTTCTTTGAGACCACAGCGTAAACTTCAGGCTTTTCAATTTCAAGCCTATTTTCTACAGGGAAACCGGTTAAAGCAATAAGCATCCTCGCCCTTAAACCTTTAAGCCACTCAACAACCTTCTTCACCAATGGGTTCAAAACCGTAAGAGGCAATGCTATTTCTGAAATTAGAACAATAAGCCTTTCATTACCATATATTCTTACTGGATGAAGAAGCTCACCATTATGAACAACCATAATAGGGGGAAGGAGCGGTGTTTCGATGTACGCGATTTCTTCAAGTCCCAAAGATTCTATAAGATGCATTGAGGCTATAGCGCCAGCTAAACCAACATCAGGAAAACCTTCAATGACTACGGGTTCAAAAAACTTAATATCCTTTTCCATCACAATCTCCAAATATTCTTCAACCATAAAGATCGACCCAAAATATTCTATTATCCTATGATGTAGGATAGAGAGATTATTAAATATTTAAAGATTAAAATACTCTTTTCTTTAAGTTTAAGGATAATGTTAGAGGATAAAGAAGATAGGCAGATCAGTGCTTTCAAAGTTTCATACTTGTATGCTGTTACAACATTCTTTCTAATATTAGTGCTTGACATAATTTTTTTAGGCCAAAATATTAATCTTCCAAGCCTTATTGAAAAAGAAATGGGGAAAGGAGCAGTATATATTATTGTTACTGGAACACTAACATACATCTTACTCCAAAAAAATATTATATTGAGAAGAGATCTGGAACTTTCTTTAAGGGCTAGTAAACATGTACTCGACTCCTTTTTAAAATTCGCGAGAGGAATAGCATTTCAAGTTGACCTGATAAGAAACAAAACCTTCTTATTTGGAGACTTCGAACTTGTAACATTATACACTAAGGATGACCTCATAAAGGGAAAGATAAAATGGAACCAGCTGGTGTATCCAGATGATAGGGAAAGATTTGAGAGTAATTTGCAAAAACTTTACACCATACCAAATTATATTGTTGAGGAAGAATATAGGATAGTCAGGAGGGATGAGCAGATAAGATGGATGAGAGGGTTCTCGCAAAATGTCAGCTATAAGGGCAAGATTATAGGATATAATAGAATATTATATGACGTTACAGAAGAGAAAATTGCAATGGAGAAAGTAAATTTTCAAGCAAATATTATCGAAAATATTAATGATGCAATAGTAATTTTAAACGAAAATTTTATAATAGAACATATGAATAAGGCGGCTGAAAAAACGTACGGATGGAGCTTAAAAGAAGCTCAAGGACATTACATGTTCGAACTATTCAATTCAGAGCTAATAGATGGCGATTTAAGGGAGGTAGTAGAGAAGCTTAAGACAGGAAATGTTTTTGAAAAAGATGTTATACACACAAAAAAGGATGGGTCAAAAATTTATGTTAACATAAAATTTAACATAATTTATGGACAAGGTGGTAAAACAGTAGGGTACGTGACAATACACCAAGATGTTACCGAAAAGAAAATGATGGCAAAAGCGCTGGAGGAGAGGGAAAAACTTTTTAGAACAATAACTGAAAACATGTACGAAATAGTAGGATTAATTGACGAAGAAGGGAGAATAGAATATTTAAGCCCATCTTTTAAAAAGATTCTAGGGTACTCTTCCACAGATTTTACAGGAAAAAGAGTACTTGAGGTGGATTTGGTTGAAAAAGAGGATTTAAAGAGCATGATCCACAAGTTTTTGGAAAACAGTAAAGAATTCCCTAGACTAAAGGCTGAAGCAAGGATAAAAAATAGTAGAGGAGAGAATGTTTGGTTTGAGATAACAGCTAACCCACTTTCTCTAGAAGAAGGCCAGGTTAGAAAGACCGTCTTTAGTGCAAGGGAGATAAATGAAAGAAAACGGCTTGAGGAGGAGGTTAAAGCTTACACAAAAAACTTGGAGATGTCGGAAAAAAGGTATAGAACAATATTTGAAAACACAGGAACAGCTATGGCAATAATAGAGGAGGATACAACAATATCGCTTATAAACTCAGAATTAGAGAGAATGCTGGAATGCGATAAAAACGATATTCTTGGAAAAAGTGCTATAGAGTTTGTTGCAAAGGAAGATGTTGAGCGACTACTACATTATCATTATCAGAGAAGAAAGGATCCAAACAGTGTACCGAGAAATTATGAGTTTAAGTTTTATACAAAAAAAGGTAAGTTAAGATACGGCTTTGCAACAGTAGCACTACTCCCTGACACAGGAAAAAGTCTAATTTCAATAATAGACATAACTGAAATGAAAGAGAAGGAACAGCAGCTAAAAGATTATACAGAAAATTTGGAAAAACTTGTTGAAGAAAAAAGTAGAGAACTTAGAGAAAAAGAGAAGATGGCTGTATTAGGTGAAGCTGCGGCTCTAATAGGCCATGACCTAAGAAATCCCCTACAGGCATTAAAAAACAACATTTTTATAGTAGAACAGAGAATAAAAGATTTTACAAGAGACATTGTAGAAGGTAGAAGTCTAGATGATGTGATTGATAAAATAAAGGCAATGTATAGAGAAGTAGATTATATGAACAAGATTGTATCAGATCTACAAGATTATGCAGTACCAATAAAATCGTTTGAGACAAAGATTGAGTTGGGCAAGATTATAGAAGAGGCCATTAAAAATGTAATTTTACCAGAAAATGTCAAAATAGTTTTAGAAGTTGATCAAAATATAAGCGATATCAAGTTTGATTTCTATGCCATAAAAAGGATACTAGGAAACCTGATACTAAATGCAATACAAGCAATGCCGGAAGGGGGAACATTAACCATTACTGCAAAAAGTGTTGAGCAAGATTTAATTTTAGAGGTCAAAGATACTGGTGTAGGAATTCCTAAAGAAAATATTGAAAAGATGTTTACACCCTTCTTTACAACAAAATCTAAGGGTCAAGGATTAGGTCTTGCAGTATGCAAAAGGATTGTTGAATCATTAGGAGGAAACATTTCAGTTGAAAGCAAAGTAGGTGAGGGAACAAAATTTACTATAAGATTACCAAAAAATGTTTAATATGTATTTTCTACTAGAAGTGCGAAAAAGCTTATCATCCATATCCAGGCACCCAATATCACTATAGAGAATGGGGGTATAACAAATTGTAGGAGCATAGCAAAAGCAGAGCCTATGGAGAGAAAAAGAGCAAGCCTTTTTAATATAATTCTAGGATGCGTGGTTCCAACAAGCTTCGAGAGAATTTTATAAGACCACTTACGCCTAATACTTAATGAACCAAGATATAGGTTAACCAACTTTCTGCCTTCATCAGTTAAGGAATAATATATTTTAGTTCTTTTTAAGCCAAAAATTTGCCTAGGTTTAACATGCCTACTTAGAAATATAAATTCACCTTTTGTGAACTTTAAAAGATGCTCGTCCAAAACGTTTGAGCCAACTCCAACAATTTTCGAAAGTACATCAACAGATAAAACACCCTTAACAGAAACATTTAGAGCCTGAAGCGTTTCGTAAAGGTAAAAGTCTCCGACCATAATTCTTGCAGCATCATATTTAGTTAAAAAATGCTTGTTCCTAGAACTGAAAAGCTCTAATTCAGACTTCTTTAATTGCATAATTTTTAAGAAAACATTTTTTCCAAAATCAGTTAAAAGAAACTTTTCACCATTACGAACAATGAGAGATTTTGATTCAAGTTTCCTTAGAGAATCAAATACAGCCTTACGCCTTTCACCTAACCCTCTAACAAGTTCATCCACATGAACTGGAGCATCTGCTCTACCAAGCCTACAGACGATTTCAAGCTGTAGTCTACCTCGAGAAAGATCTATAATATCGTCTAGTTCCCGGGCCAAGTCAAACATAGACATTTTTATCGAACAAGATACTACAATAAAATGGGGTATAACAATTTTTCTAAAAAAGGGAGAAAAGGTGACAAATGGTCGCCATCATAAGACAGGCTTATAAAATGGATTTACAAAATCGCAAATCCAAGGTGAAAAGATGCAGAAAATAAAGGGGAAGAAGAGGAAAGGTATTGTAGGCATAGAGGCGGCAGTAGTACTTATCGCGTTCGTACTTGTTGCAGCATCACTAGCATTCGTAGCACTAAACATGGGAATGTTCGCAACCCAGAGAACAAAAGAGGTTATAGGAAAGGCATATGAGTCATCAAGTAGGGCGCTTGAAGTTTCAGGAAGCGTACT
>CALHLD010000014.1 GCA_938034445.1 uncultured archaeon
AACATTTACAGGCTCCCACAAATTTCAGACTTCAGCCTAAACCACATGGGCCCACCAGAAAACAATTTCTCTTTCAAGACTATTCTATCTTTTGGCTTGTGGAGGTGATCCCATTGAAAGAATATGTTATTGTTCCAAAAAAATTGTGGGAGGAAATAGTAAAGAAGGTCGAAGAGTTAGAGAGAAAAATTTTGAACCTCACCCAGTAGCCTCTTTAATTCCATAACCTCCTTTCTCAATGATTCTATTTCAACACTCCTTTTTTCTAGTTCCATTTTATCTAACGGTGTTCCACATCTTCCACAGTATTTTTGTCCTGGAGAATTCTTTTCACCACATCTTGGGCATATTATTGGAGAAAAATCTGGCTTGGGCGGCTCAAGAGCCTTTCCAGTATAAATTCTAGCAAGCTTATCGTCGAGATCCCTACTGCTCAAGTGCACGTATATTTCTGGCATCCTACTGCCTCCAGTCCAACCATATTTCACTTTCATTTCAGGTTCTGTAAGATATTTTGCGGCCTCTGTTGCACTACCATGTCTAAGCATATGATTGTGCACTCTCTTTTTTATACCTGCCTTTGCAGCAATTTTTTTGAGAATCTTGTTCCATGAAAGATATAGTAGCCTCTGGCCTCTACGATTCATAGAATAAGAGAGCCAAAGCGGTTTCCCAGGCTGGTCTCTGAAAGGATGTACTTCCATGTACCTTGCTAAAATTGGTGCTGATGAAATGAGTCTAACAATCCTTTCTCCAGTTTTACCTTTTACCCTAATCCTTGCACCTAAACTATCGAATGAAACATCATCAGTATTCATTGAAAGAAGTTCCGCAGCCCTAAGTCCTGCCTCAAATCCTACAGCAAGCATAGTCTTATCTCTCAAATTGTCTGCAACCTCAATCATCTTCTGAACCTCATTTGCTGTAAGAAACTCTGGCATACTTCTTTCATTTGGCTTACCACTCTTCTTAATCCACTTCACAAGATCTGGCCAAGGCGTATCCTTGTCCACGTTACCATAGTAGAGAAACTTGTAGAACCTTTTTATCACAAAACCATAGTCTTCAACAGTCCTATAAGTGTACTTTCCCCTTGCTAAAGCCATAAAATGTTCGATGTCCCTCCTAGAAGCTTCCCTAAAGTTTTTGCCAAGTTGTTCCCTGAACACTCTTAAATGGAACAGGTACTTGGCTAGTCTTCCTACACTAACACCTTGACTCCTTAAATGGTCAATAAACTCTTTAATAGTTTCCTTGTCTTCCTTAGAAATGCTACTAGACTGCTCCAGCAACTTTAAAGCATTATTATACCTAACATTATAGTAGTATATTTGGTTAACAATATTATTTATGGTCATACTATTAGATAGAATATGTCGGCGAACCATACTCTAGGAAAGTGGTGCGACCGCCGGGATTTGAACCCGGGTCAGAAGCGTGGCAGGCTCCCGTCCTAGACCAGACTAGACTACGGTCGCATTTGTTCGTACTTATATATTTTCCCTCCACTGTATCATAAAGTTAATGGTGTGGCATTCTTAAATTTTTTCTTCATATGTTTGGTGCATACTTCGGATTATTTAGAATGTTAAATATATCAAGAATTTTTAAGACATTTTATGGCTCATCTTACTAAGGTTTTGAATTTGATAGCATATTAAAAAATTTATAAAAATATTAAACTATTTTAACTTTATATGGGGAGGTAAACGTTTATGGTAGATTTTGAAAGAAAAGTTACATATTTTGAATATTGTGGTGAGGTGAACACTGAGAAAGTTCTCTTTTTGGTTAAATTGCATTGTGAGAATTCAAATATTACCAAGGTTGTAATTGCTTCTGAAACTGGCAGAAGTGCGCTGAGAGCCCTTGGGATATTTAGGGGAACAAACGTTAAAATCGTCGTTGTAACCCATTACCCAGCTGAGACTTGGGGGCCGAAGGGAAACATTCCCATCGGGTTAAAACGAAAAGAATATTCAAAAAATCTTAAAAAGCTTGAAGAGCATGGATGCAGAATAGTTCAAGGAACCAGACCCTTCGCCCCACCCTCACGTTCTATACACTGGGAGCACCCCACCCCAGAAGGCATCATCGACAGAGTTCTTGAAATTTTTGGAGCCGGCACAAAAATAGCCATAGAAGCTGCAATAATGGCTGCAGACGCAGGTGAAGTTGATGAAGGCGAAGAAGTCATATCATGCGCAGGCACATACAAAGGCTTAGATACAGCCATTGTAGTAAAAACAGCCTATAGCATGAACTTTTTCAAGAATTTTGAAGTTAAAGAAATAATAGCTAAGCCACGATGTCGTGTAAATGAACTTCCAGAATATAAACATGAAAATTGGAAAGGAGACATAAACAGTTATTATACACAACTGGAGTATTAATTGGGTTATGCCAGATGTAAATAACAGCCAAGGTTATAAAGAAGGTTAAAAGGGATCTTTAATAAATTGGATGATGTCTTATGGCTGTATCCAGGGTAATGATAAGGACTTATATCAGTAAAAGGATTTAAATAAAACTAATAGATGGATGGTAGTGATAGGAAATAGGGCCGGTAGTACAGGCTGGTAGTTATGCTCCCTTGGCATGGGAGAGGTCGTGGGTTCAAGTCCCACCCGGTCCACCATATTGTTTATCGTAACTTATTATCATAAATTGAATATTTCAGATACTTTTTGTTTGTATACTTCAAGGTCTTTTGCTGTAAATAGTACAAAAATAACTTCCTCTAATCCATTTTCTTTTTCTAAGAAATTTTTAACAGCATTTAAAGCTACAGTGCTTGCTTTATCAATTGGATAGCCATATGCCCCCGTACTGATCGAGGGGAAGGCTATGCTCTTTAATCCTCTACCTTTTGCAAGATTTAACGAATTCCAATATGCCTTAAATAAAAGTTCTGCTTCTCCACTATTTCCTCCCCTCCAAATGGGTCCAACTGTATGTATAACATATTTTGCCTTTAAATTTCCTCCAGAAGTTATCACTGCCTCTCCTGTGGGGAGTCCATTGGGGTATAATGTTGCTCTTATCTGTTTACATTCCTCAAGTATTTTAATCCCTCCTTTTCTATGTATTGCTCCGTCTACCCCTCCTCCGCCCATTAGGGTTGGGTTAGCGGCGTTAACTATAGCATCTACAGTCTGTTCTGTTATATCCCCTTGTATAATCTTAATTTTACAGTTTTTTACTTTTATCTCCATATACACTAAATGTACATTTTTCATCAACTTATATAACTTTTATGTCTGAAACTATACTTATTCAAGGTAAAGTGCTGGTTTTAGTGGTAAGGCATTTTTAGCCTTATTTTTCGGGTCATATTTTTCCTGTTCTGTTGAATAGAATATTTTAGTTTTCATGTTTGTCTCTTTTTCTAGATATCTTTTACTCTTCTCGTATATCAAGAATTCATTGAAATCTTTGATTTTTCTTGCTCCATCAAGTAAATTTTTGTCTAATGTATTTGCTAACTTAACAAATTGCGGAATATATTCTATGACATTTTTTGGAGCTTCCTCACCAATCTTTTTTATAGCCTCTTTTGTTGATAGTCCACTTTCAACATATGTTAGGAATTTAAAGAAAGTTTTTGTAGTTTCTGGTGTAGCAACATATATATAGAGTGTTTTAGGCTCAACTTTTGCTATCTTTTTTATCTCTTTTATATCTTCCAAAAGTTTTTCTATAAGTCCATTTTCGAAAATAACCTTGTAATCTTCTTCAGTAAGTGTTAATGTTGGCCATTTTTCTGTTGAAATATATGTTTGTTTTCCAATATTATGCCATAATTCTTCGCAAGTGAATGGAATAAACGGTGCCATAGCTTTTATCCAATATTCTATGACTTCCTCAATAGTATCTTTTTCTGGTGTAGTCACTTGTTTAAGATATCGTTTTATAATGTTTGGTATGTCAAAGAATGTAATTTGGAATGCTGTCTTAGTCTTCATTTGCTCTAAATTTTTTTCTTCGAGTAAAATCATCTTCTTTAATTCTGCTAGTAAAAGTTTTTCTGGAAAATCTTTTTCCCTATATTCTGAATTCTTTCTTAACTCGTTTACAAAGTCAAATAGGGCTAATATTTTTTGTTCCATAAGTCTTGCAGTATTTTCGTTCCAGTCTGGGTCGTCCATTCCTTCTGCTCCATAAATTAATGCTGCTCTAACGACATCTGCACCATACTTTTTCACCTCATTTGAAATTGTGGTAAATATTCCCTTAGATTTTGACATTTTTTTACCATCTATTGTAATCATTCCATTCACACTTATCCCTTTAGGCCACATTTCCTTAGGAAATATTGCCACATGTTGGAAGAGAAAGAATGTTAGATGGTTTGGAATAAGTTCTTTAGCAGAATTTCTTAAATCTACTGGATACCAATAAAGAAAATCTTCTCTAATGCTTTTTAGAACATTTGTTTCTATACCAGTCTTTTTTGCAACTACCTCTATTTCCCCTTCACCTAATAGTACATAGTCAAAAAATTCAGGTATCATTTTTTCTGGATCAATTTCGCCATCGTTCACATATTTACTTATTATATAATATGCCATGTAAATTGTGGAATCACTTAATGTTTCAACAATCCATTCCTTGTCCCAGGGAAGTGGTGTTCCCATTCCAGTTTTTCTTGTACACGGCCAATTGTTTAGCCAGTCAATTGTTGCAAAAAGCCAAGCTCTTGCCTCTTCAGGTAATATTCTCATTGTTTTAACATGTTCACGAACTTTTTCTTTCCAATCTGGATCACTGTAATTTAGGAACCATTGGTCTCTTAAAATTTTAACTATACATCTGGTCCCACATCTACATCTAACTACTTGTGGAAGGTCATAAATTTTGTCGCCTAATCCTTCTGAAACTAATTTTTCAAAAACCTTTATCTTAGCCTCTCTGACCGGCATTCCATTAAATGGCCCACAATTTTCTTTCATTATCCCCGTATGAAATTCTTTACTATACACTATTTCTGTAGCCTTTTCAGCTTCTCTATCATTCTGATCTCTTACCCTCATCTGCTCCACTATCTCAATAGCTGGATATTCTCCGAACCCTTCAACTTTAATTATTGAAATTGGTTTTATTTTGTCAACTATTTTCTTTAAATTTTCGTTTGAACTTTTTTGTAAATCTCTTAACGCTAACCAATCATATGGTGCATGTGCTGGTACACTGTATACTACTCCTGTACCGTATGCTGGATCAATAAATGTTGCAGGTAAAATTGGTACTTTATGGCCTGATAATGGGACAATACATTCCCTTCCTACAAGTTCTTTTCCATAAAAGAACTCAATTATTTCAATTTTTCTTTCTTGTTCGACAAATTTAGTTAATGTTTCTTTGCTAACTATAAGATTCTTATCTCCCACTTTCACCTTTGCATATTCTCCATCCGGAAGTATCCAAACATTTGTAGCACCATAAATTGTTTCCGGTCTGAAGGTTGCTGCTGCTAAAAACGCATCATCAATTTTAAAAAACACAAGATAAAATTCTTCAGGAGAAACTCCTTCTCCTTCTAGTCTATCATGATCCCCTGTAGGGCTTTGATCGAAGGGGCACCATACAACTGGATGGGATCCCCTTATAACATACTTTTTATCCCTTAGTTTAAGATACTGCCATTCTATGAATTTACTGAATCCCTTATTATAACTTGTTGTAAAAAATTCTCTGCGCCAGTCTATAGAAAGTCCAAGTTCATATAAGGCTTCCTTGCTTACTTTTGTATAGTATTCTGCCAAGTTATAAGGTGACGTAAACTTCTCAACTTCATTAAGTGGTATTCCATCAATTTCTACGAATGCTCTAATTACTGCTGGGTCACCCTTTTTTAATCGAACTGATTGTCCAGCCACTGCTTCACCTGTCCAATGCCATGCAAAAGGAAATAAAACATTATAACCCTTCATTCTCTTGTATCTTGCAAAAGCATCTAATCTTGTGTAAGTAAATGCGTGACCAATATGTAATGGTCCATTCATGTATGGAAAAGGAGCGTTTACAAAAATTTTTTCTTTAGAATAATCTCTATCAGCTTCAAATACCTTGTCCTTTTTCCAAGCCTCTATCCATTTTTTTTCATATTGTAACATTAACTGTTCACACTCTTCTCCTTTAAATACTCTATTAGTTTATCTTTTACTAGATTTAATTTATCAATATTTCTTCCTCCCCCTCTACCAAACCTCTTATCTCCACCAGCTGCTCCATTAAGTATCTTCGCTATAAAATTTGCAGTGTCTCTTGCGATAATATTTTTTTCCTGAGCCTGTTTGCCTGAAAATACTACAACTTGAACAACATTGTTTAAAGGAATTAGTGCACAATAGAGTAAATCCTGTATTTCCTCTATCGCAGCACTACCGATTTCAATATGTGTGCTCTCATCTAAATCACTATCTACTATATAATACAATCTTATTCCTGAAAATGTTTCCGATTTTTCTCTAATGTAGGGTAACGAGTATTCAGATAATCTTTTTGAATACCTTTTTACCCTTTTCCTTGTCTCCTCATTTTCTCTAATAATTTTTTCAAGAGCTTCTGCTACTTTCTCTGTAGGTGTCTGCATTTTCCTTGATATATCCTTTAATATTCCAAAAGCCTCCTGAACCTTTTCAAGAGCCGCTTTACCAGCCGCAAACACTATTCTTTCAATACCATCTTGAATATGCTCCACTTTAACTATCTTAATAAATCCAATTTCACCTGTGTTTAAAACATGTGTTCCTCCACATGCTTCCACATCATGATCTCCTATCTTTATTACCCTTATTTCTTTTCCTGGTACAACTCCACCCTGGTAAAGTCTGTAACCATACTTTCTTTCTGCCTCTAATCTAGGTAAATTATAAATTTCTACTTGAATATTCTTTCTTACTATTTCATTAGCTATTTCCTCTATTCTTTTAATTTCTTCATCTGTAATATTTGTATAATGTGTAATGTCTAAACGTGCCTCTTTAACATCCTTTTGCGCTCCCGCTTGCCAAACATGTTCCCCTAAAACTTTCCTAGCAGCACCATTAATTATGTGTGTTGCAGTATGATGTATTGACAATTGCTCCCTCCTATCTTTATCGACATATCCTGTAATTTCCGTGTTAGGAGGTGGCGTATACTCAACCTCATGCACAATTACCCCCCCAATCTTTTTAACATATCTGACAGCAGTCTCCCCGTCTTTCCAGGTGATTTTTCCGATATCAGACAGTTGTCCTCCACTTTCTGCATAAAATGCTGTTTTATCTAAAATCACATTATTCTTATGTACGTATATTACTCTTGCATTAAACTGTAAAAGTTTCGGGTTTTCATAAAAAAGTTTTTCAGTAGGAGGAACCTTTTTTTCTAAAATTATTGTCTCAAGCTCATCTTTTTCTTCCACTTCTATTGTCTTTCTAGTATGCATTTTTATTATTGAAGAGAAAAAATCTTGTGGAATATTGCTGGTAAGTCCTAATCTCATTGCCTGCTCCTTGAGCTGCATAGGATGTATTCCATGTGACTCATATGCTTCGACAATCATTTCCTTAGGTACTTCCCTTTTTCCTTCTTTTAGTAAATTATTCAACTTTTTTGTAAGTATTTCCAACTCTCTCTCTAGTGTCCTCTTATATTTTTCAATTTCTATTTGCGCTAGTTTAAGTATCTCATTCCTATTAATTTCTATGTTCCTAAAATATTTTCCCCAATAATCTATTTGATATTCTAGTAATTCAATAAGTTGGTTTTCTCGTTCAAATTCGGATAATATTCGATAAATTCTTCTTAACAACATTCTTGCCAAATATCCTGTTTTGACATTTGAAGGAACAACACCCTCAGCTAATAAGAAAATTAATGCTTTACTATGATCTAGAAGTGTACAAACTTTTTCAAATGGCTCTATCCTCTTTATGTATTCGTTAACTGAAAAGCCAAGTCTTTTTGCTATCAACTCTCTAGTCTGCCTTGATAAGTTAGGTTTCTCCACATTTAATGCTCCTGAAAGTTTTCCTGTTTCCACTAAAATTCTATTTTCACATTCCACTTCCATTATTTTCATAAATTTTGGTAAAAGATGTCCATATATTGCATGAAATGCTGTTGGTGTTCCTAAACTGAGCCAAGCCCATCTCTCTAATCCATATCCTGTATCGACTGTCCGGACGATTGTGGGTACCCACTCTCCATTTTCCATTTTATAGGACATAAAAACTAAAGTTGAGATTTCAAGCCCATCAACGACAGCTTCAACGGCTGGCCCTGCATTCCCCCCTCCTGACCAAAGGTGTTCTTTATAGGAAATTTTATCACTTTTAACTCCGAAAACCTTTGTAATAAGTTCATGATGATATTCTACTGTTTTATCTTTCCAGTAGACTTCCTTTTCTGGGTAGTTGAATGCATGTGCTCCCCCCATTTCAAATATTGTTAGGTGTCTTCCTGAGGTGATACCTACATTATCTATGTCCTCAAATCGTAGACAAGGTTGGCTAACAACTAAGGGGTTTGCTGGTGGCGGAATCTCACCATTTGTTACATATGGTTGAAAATCTACTATACTTGCGATTGTAACTAGAAGGTCATCTCTCCATCTACAGACTACAGGGTAAGGTTCAATTATAGTATGCCCGTTTTTATTGAAAAAGCTGATGAATGCTTCTCTAACTCCATTTAAGTCTAGATGAAGAATTGTTGGAGCATTTCCTATAAACGTGTTTTCAACACATGGGCTTTCTCCACAAACATCAGAAATTCTTTGTGACCAAAAGTATGTACCACAAACTTTACACTTTTGCCTAATAAACCCATTCTTTTTAAAGTACTCTAACTCAAATTCTTTTGGATCAACAGCCATTACGTTGATACCCACATCAACATACTAATATAGTCTTTTCTCTTTAAAAAAGGAAAATCTTTTAAATACTAGTCCATTAAGCAGTTATGCAGAGCTGATTAAAAATGGAATACGTATATGCTGCATTAATATTGCATAGGCTTGGTAAGGAAATAAATGAAGAAAATGTTGCTAAAATCATTTCTGCCGCAGGAGTTGAACCTAATCAAGTAAAAATAAAAGCGCTTATTGCTGCCTTAAGTGAAGTCAATATCGATGATGCACTAAAGTCTGTCTCCTCAATTCCAATTGCGTCTGTTAGTGTAACGTCTACTACACAAGCACAGCCTAGTGAGGAAAAGAAGGAGAAAGAGAAGGAAAAGGAAAAAGAAGCCGCTCAAGAAGAGGCTGTAGAAGGACTAGCTGCCTTATTCGGGTAAATCAATTATATCCTTTTTCTTTCAATTTTTCATAAATTTGTCTCCCTATTACCTCATATTTTTGTAATAAGGTTGAAGCATTTTCTTTTGTAATATATTCTGCATTCAATGCTAGGTTATATGCTTGCTGATGCGCTCTGTATAATATTTCTGAAATAGTTTCTTTTATAAAATAGTTTGAATTTATAGAAAGGTTTTTTGCTTCTAAGTAAGCTGACTGTATTTCGTTTCTGATTTTGTCTAGGTCGAGTATAAGGTTATCCTCTGATAATATAATACCATCCATGAATGCAAAGGATATAGTTAGTCCTGCTTTTATTGGCTTAATGTTAAGCTTGCTCAGTAAACCTGCCAGCTTAGGTGATATTGTATCACCCTTTTTTGCTACTATGGTATCTTTTGTAATCCATATGCTTCCACTGTCAATCTTTGTTGGCACACCAACTTCCTTAAATTCACTGAGTATTGGCCCCGGTTGTAATCCTGTATTTCCCGCTGGTATTACTATATCGTCTGTAGCAATATCTCCTGCTTTTGCAGGCAGGGGAACCTTATTTTTAGATAATAATATTGAAAGCTTAAATGGGTTCTGATTTGTGAAAATTAATAAATTTTGTCCCTTAAATTTTTCCTCTAATTTTAAATCAAAGCCAAACTTTGTTCCCATTAATGCTTTTAAAGCTATCTTATTTTTTACAACAAAAAATTTTGCATCATTCCTTAACATTTTCCTTAACATCATTAACTGTACTGAACGTACTTTCTCTAATCTAGAAATACATAAGTAACTATAATTTTGCGCATATGTTCTTATCTGAGAAAACATTTTTTCCTTCTTTAACGGGTATGTGCTTCGGCCACTCATTCTCTAACACCTACCAACATTTCAATCGGCTTTGACATAGTAAGTTTCAAATAAATCTTTTTAATATTTCTTTCTCCCTCAGGTAATTTTCTTTCTATAGCATTATAGACTGCAAGTGCATTTTCAGCAATTTGCTCTTCTGTAAGTGATTCATCACCAATTTTAGCTGCTACCGAAAGTTGTGCGCGTGTTCTTACTCTAATTGAATTCCTATGTTTTTGGATTATATCTTCTAAGGGAGTAGCTGGTGCTACTGGGATAGGCATCTTACCACTAGGTCCTAAAAATTGGCCTAAAACTTTTCCAACTCTACTCATAAGCGTTGGGTCTGCAAAAAAGAAGTCGTATTCTTTAGCTAATTTCTTAGCCTCCTTTTTATTACCTTGAAGTTTATCTAATTGTTCAGGTTCTAATACCAAATCTGCTCCTGCATTTTTAGCCTTTAATGCAAGTTCACCTGTTCCAATAAAACATATCTTTTTAGGTGTACCTGAATAGTACGGCAATTGTATAATCTCATTGATTGTCACATTCTGTTTCTTAAAATCTATGTCTTTTAATGCGATTATAAGTTCATAGGATTGTTTAAAATTTCTTCTAGCAGCATTATTCTTTACTGTTTTTACCAATGAAATCATTTGGTTTTTTGTAATCAAGGTTATTCACGACAACCTTCATCCAAAGGTTCCCCATTTTTAAAATTTTGCTTTTTGCAACCACCTATCTATTTCATTATCGTATTTTCCTTCTTTAATTTCTTTGAGAACCTGCTTCGGTGGCTTATTATCCACTTTAATACCCATACTAACACAGGATCCAAGAATCTCGCATGCTGCTGATTTTAATGTGGAAGAGTATGATTTTTGCATGCATATACCCGCTATTTTAAGTAATTGTTCGAATGTTATGTTTCCGACAAAATCTCTTCCAGGTGTACCAGAACCTTTTTCTATTTTCGCCTCCTTTGCAAGTAAAGCTGAAATTGTAGGTATTCCTACTTTTATATTATAGGATTTCGTTTCTATATCCACTTCTATAGTTACTGGTACACGCATTCCAGCATATTCCTTAGTCATTTCATTTATTTCTTTAACAATTGCTACTACATTAACTCCTAAAGGTCCAAGTGCAGGTCCTATTGGCGGACCAGCTGTCGCCTCTCCTCCCGTTATTAAAACATTTACTGTTTTCTTTTCACCCAACATTAATCACCCTTTTTTAGTTGATTTTAAATAGCTTGCGTCCACAGTCAATGTAAGTGGATATGGTGCATCTAAAAGCATTACTGTAACCTCCATCTTTGTTAAATCTATTTTAGTTATTTTTGCTTTCATTCCCTTAAACGGTCCCATAACTATATCAACAACTTCTCCTATTGTATATTCTGCTATCGCAGGCTTTTTAATTAGAAGCTTATCGAAATCTTCTAACTTAAGTAATCCTGGGACAAGTTCCTTTATGTGTTTTACTCCCGATATTGCCTCTCTCACCTCCTGTCCGCTCTTGGCCTCAATAATTAGGTATCCCTTCTGTGAAGGTATATGTATTATGCAATATATTTCATTCTTGTTAAAAACGGCGTTCTTGTAGATAAACTCTGCAACATTATCTTCTTGGCCGCCTGTGGTTCTGACTGCAAAAAACTGGCTTTCCATAAATCCTTTTTACCTCCTCCCAAGGGTTAAAAAGCTTGCCACAACCTTTATTATAAAACCTATTCCTCCAACAACACCTATTCCAATAAGTATTAATTTAAGATAAAGTTTAAATTCTTCGAATGTTGTCTTTTTTGTTAAACGTAAAGTGTTTATAACAGAGTTTATAAATTCTCTAATGCTCATCAATCATCACTCATAAACCCCCTATTTTTACATATTATTATACCTTTAAAAATTCTATAGAATATTTATCAAAGAATGAGATAAGTTCAGCCAATTTTTTTGACGATATACCTTTTTTATCTACAAGTGCTCTTGGTTTATTTAATAAGCTCTTTTTAAAAAGTTCAAATAAAAGCTCTTGATCAATATGTTCAAGCGCATATTTTGGAACCATATGTCCTATAGCAACATTCTCTTTTCTTATATAATATGAGAATGCTGGCGCATAATGTCCCCCTCCAAAGCCCACAAAAGCCTCTTTTTTTGTAACTTCATTTTGGGCCAATGTAATGTAAAGTGCTTCCGCGATCTTTTCACCCAATCTTTTATCTGACCAATGCTTTATATCACTCCCAATCTCTACAAAGAAAAGTGGAACCTCAATTTCAGTTGGTCCATGATGTGTGACCTCCAATGATACATGTAACCTCTCTTCCCACTTCCCTAGAATGTTAAATAAATTTAGAAAATATTCAGACATATACCATGGATTAGTGTATGAAATATGCTTAGCTTCTCCACCATATTTTATTTCATTTGATAAATTTCCTGTGGGGTGAACTGTTAATGAACTTAACCCTTTGCTGCTTGTATGCTTTGACAATATAATAAGAAGATCAGCATCATATTTTATGTTTAATTTGTCTAAAAATATAGTTTCTATATCCACATAAATAAGCTTAATTTTCTTTCTTTCAAACACCTTAAATTCTGTATCCACAGTTTTCTCAGATAATTGAAATTTTTCTATTACATTTTCTGCAATATTTAGGCTGGCTGGATCCTTATTTGATGCAACAAAAATTATTCTCAAATTTTGATTTCACTTTCTTCTAGAAGCAGTAAACATAATAGTCCCTTCTGCACATGTAATCTGTTTTCTGCTTGGTCAAATACTACTGAGTTTATGCTATCTATCACATCATCTGTAACCTCTTGGTTTCTATGGGCTGGTAAACAGTGCATAAAAATAAAATTGCTTTTTGCTTGTTCAACTAACTTTCTGTTAATCTGATATTTTGGCAAAAAAATTTTAAGTCTTCTTTCTTCTTCCTTCTCTTGCCCCATGGAAATAAATGTATCTGTGTAGATTATATCCACATCCTTTACAGCTTCCTTAGGCTCGTCAAAAAAGACTATCCTGCTTCCATTATTTTCTGCAACTTTTAAAGCAAAATTTATCACATCAGCTGATGGCATATATTCTTTAGGACATGCAATATTAACGTCTATTCCAACATGAGCACAGCCAATAATTAATGTATTACATACATTGTTTCCATCACCAACGTATGCGAGTTTCAATCCCTTAAATTTCCCTTTTTTTTCTTTAATTGTAAAAAGGTCTGCCAATATCTGACATGGGTGATACTTATCAGATAAACTGTTTATAACTGGCACAGATGCTGCACTTGAAAGTCTTATAATATGATCGTGAGAAAATACTCTTGCTGCAATCACATCACAATATCTTGAAAGTACTCTTGCTGTATCCTCTATTGTTTCACCCCTTCCAAGTTGTAGTTCATTTGATGTCACATCTATGCAATGTCCTCCTAGTTCATGCATCGCTTCATTAAAGCTTATCCTTGTTCGTGTACTTGGCTTCATAAATATTGAAACCAGCGTTTTTTCTTTCAAAAGTTTAGGATATTTTCCTTTTTTCCTTTTTTCCTTCAATTTTGCAGAAATGTCAAGTATCTTTAGTATTTCATTTTGATTTAACTCCATTAAAGATAATATCGATTTTCCTTTTAACATCTAATTCATAAACACTAAAAATAAACCTTTAAAAAAGTTTTACTCCCTTAAAAGCATATTGTCCACTAGTTTCTCTGGAATAAATTCTTCGAGATCATCATAATTTTGTCCTGTTCCTATAAATAGAATTGGTTTTCTCGTAGCATGAACTATAGAAATTGCACTTCCACCCTTTACGTCAGCATCCATCTTAGTTAATATGACGCCATCAAAACTTGTATACTTTAAAAACTCTTTACTTTGTGACACTGCATCATTTCCTGCAAGTGCATCGCCTACAAAAATTTTTATGTCAGGCGATACTACCCTAACAATCTTCAGGAGTTCGTCCATCAAATTTTTGTCTGTCTGTATTCTGCCAGCGGAATCTATTAACACAACATCAATTTTATGTGTTTTAGCGTAAATAACTCCGTCCCTGGCGACAGCCGCTGGATCTGCCCCATACTTTTGTTCAATTGTTTTAAGTCCTAATTTTATGGCATGTTGCTTTAGTTGTTCTATTGACCCTGCTCTATGTGTATCTCCACATACAAGGACAACAGAATAGCCTTTTTTCTTTAATAAATATGCAACTTTTGCCAAAGTTGTGGTTTTACCTGTTCCATTAATTCCTAGAAACAGCATTACAAATGGTAAATTTAATTTCTTTTTTTCATTTATCCTTTCTATAATATCAATTTTAGGTGTATCATAAAATATCTTAAGAAGAATTTGTCTAAGATTTTCTTTAATAATACCCTTTAATTCGGAGGTAGACGCTTTTTTACCCAATAACATGTTTTTAAGACTTTCACTAATTTCTACAGCAACCTCATAGGCTACATCGCATTCAACTAACGATAATATCATCTCCTCTAATACTTTATTTATTTCTTTTTCTGAAAGTTCATGTCTTGATAAGGTAGAAATTATATGGGTAAATGTATTTCTTAACTTTTCAAACAATCTTTAACCACTTGTTTGCCTTTTTCTTATGCTATTTTCAACATCCTCTCTTAACTTTTGAATGACTAATGCTGTTTGCTGTTTTTGCTGATTTATATCATTCAATATACGCTTAATTTCCTCTTTTTTTCCATGAATAAATGCTAGTGCATCATTTAATCTTTTTTCCATAACCACATTGGCTCCAATATTAACCAGAACTTTGTCTGTTGCATTTATACAACCTGCTATGTACATGCCCCCACCAATATAGACTAATGTTTCAAAACCCTTTCTCTTAGACAGTTCATTAATGGTCTCTTCAGCATTTTCAATATCATTGTAACTTGAAACTAGCAAATTTTCTCTTGCAAGTAAATCTTGGAAATAATCTTCCAAATACTTTAACTGTACCACTTTTATCTGCAATTCTTGTTCAAGATCTTTTTCTGCCATCTTTGATGCACAATTTCAGCCTAACATTGTTTGGGTTAAAAGTGTTTTGTATTAACAATGCTTTAATGTTTACCTTTTTATATTGTAATAACTTTTATTTAAAGGCCATTGAGAGCGTCATAAGCTCTGTTCCGTTAGTGAGATTTCCTACAACAATTCCTTTCGAATTACCTATGATGCCTGATGAAACAAATGGTACTCCGTCGTTTACTGTGCAATGCGTTACCTCTGTTTTCAGAATTGACCTTATCTTCTCTACCTCTTTATCTGAAGTAAGTGGATGTACTATTGTTCCAACGTTTGTTGCAAAAATCAACGAACCTACTGTACTATATCCTGCAATATTCATTCTTTCTGTTGGAACATCAAGTATGTCTTGGATCACTCTTATTTGTGCTGAGGAAAATAAGTTTGAAGCTATTGCTCCTTTATCATTTACAGAAATTAAATTTCCAACAGCGGTATAATTTGATGGAAAACGTTCTACAGGTAATCCTGTTTCATTTTTCAAATTTTTTAATTCTTCTTCTTCGATATATTTTGAAACAAGAATTCCATTGCTATTCATTGCAACTAAAGGTCCTAAAAGTCTTAATCCTGACACAGATGTTCGTATGTATGGTATTTTAAGATAATTGGATAGCTTTTCTGCTTTTGTTGGTGCAATGTTTTTAGGAACCAAGACAAATTTTTCATTACACTTCAAAAATATTCCGATGTTACAAGATCTGAATAAAGTAAACATGTTTATTTCCATTTTAACCAACAACCATTATAGCTCAAGTTTTATTCCAGTGACTTTTTCTATTAATTTCACTACATCCTCTAACTGACTTTCCTTATATTCTTTTTTGGGTGACTGCACTGTTATGATTAGAGGCTTTGCTTTTTCAGAAATATGCTTGCTGATAAGGTCTTCCATCCATGAAGCTATCTCCCTTTCAACTATAAGAAGTGTTGCGTCCTCCCTTTCTATTAGCTCATTAAGTATTCTTCTTGCATCCTCTTGCGTTTTAGGTACAAAAGTTTTTTCAGCACCTACCACATTAAAAAATTCTGTTACCATTTCATCCCCTATAACATAGACTTTTCCTATATCTAATCACCTTGTCCTTTCAAATACTTTTTCATTAAGTACCCTTTTTATTAAATCCTCATCTTTTGCAACTAGTTCCCTAAATGAGCAGTTTACTTTTAATTTTCCATCAAGTGCCTCTATAATAGCCCCCTCATCAATATTATCATCGTTTTTAAAACTTATCTTCATTTTAATTCCATCCGCTTTTAACTTTTCCTTTAATTCCCTTTTATCCACCAACTTGCTTGTCTTATTACTAACTCTTATATTACATTTTTCCACATTTAATACTTTTAGAGTTCTATAAAGGTGCCAGAAGAAAATTTCTTTACTAATATTTGAATATGTTTGTTCATAAACTTCTTCTAAAAACCTATTTATAATATAATGGAATGCTTCCTCTTTTTCTTTAAGTAGTATCCATTTAGCGTTCAGTTCTGCCTCCGATACTTTTTTTCTTAATATAAGGTCAGCCTTTCTCTTTGCATCTTCGATTATCTTTTCTGCTTCTTCTTCACCTTTATTTTCTGCTTCTCTTCTATATTTTTCCAAAGTTTTTTCATATTCAACCTTTGCTTCCTCTATAATCTTTTTCTTTTTCATCTCATATTCTTTTTCTAAATTTTCTAAAAGAATCTCTAAGTTTATAATTTTATTCATTCCCTCCACCTCGCTAAAAGCGTTTCCAGAATTTCTTTTATCGCGTCCTTTTCATAAACTTTTATATTCTCTTTTATCTTTTCCCTTTCCTCTTCTGCCTTACGCATTATTTTTTTATGTTCCTCTTCCCCTCTTTTTTCAGCCTCTAGTATGATTTTTTTTGCCTCCTCCTTTCCTGCCTCTATCTTCTTTTTTACAATTTCTTCGTAAACCTTTTTTCCATCAATTTCAGCCATTTTTTTTATCTTTTCTGCTTCCTTTATTATCTCTTCTACTTCTATCTTTTTTCTATTTTCTAATTCTATAATGGCTTTAAATGCTTTTTTTTCCATCATTATATCACCTCATTAGATGAATATATTCTTCCACAGTATCTGCATCTAAGTAGTGGAGGCTCCTTTGAAGTTAAATAAAATTTTGTTTCTATAGGCTCATTGGAATTTGTTATGCAATTTGGATTAGGGCACTTAAATAGTCCTATGAACTCTTCTGGCAATTCTAAAGGTCTCTTTTCAATAACTTCATATTCCTTAATAATATTTACTGTAGCATGTGGTGTAATTAACGAAATTTTATTTGTAATCTCAGGAGATAGGTATGTGTTCTCGATCTTAATAATGTCTTTTCTACCATACTTTCTACTAGGCACGTTCATGGCAACAGTTATAGTTTTTCCCTCTGAACCACTAACACCTAATATTGAAAGTACTTGAAGTGCCTTTCCTGCAACTATATGGTCTATAACCGTCCCATTTCTTATCTTCTGTACTAATAGTTCTTTTTCAGTCATAACATCGATCACTCCTATCAACCTACACATATATTTTTATTTTAAAGGTTTATATGTTATAAGGGTGCTAAATAATGAACCCCTTTAAAAATAGGGATATCGTTTCCATAAAAGATTTCTCTAGAAACGATTTTCTCTTCCTGTTTGATTCAGCTAATAGGATAGAAAGTTTACAGGAAAAAGAACGTAACCATATTCTTGAAGGAAAAATACTTGGTTATCTATTTTTTGAACCAAGTACCAGAACCCGATTAAGTTTTGAGGCTGCAATGCTATGGCTTGGTGGACGATGCTTAGGTTTTGCGGAACCGAAAGTTTCATCAGTAGAAAAAGGAGAAAATTTAGCTGACACAATAAGAACTGTAGAAAATTATGTTGACATTATCGTCATGCGCCATTATAAGGATGGTGCAGCTAAATTTGCAGCTGAAATTTCGAATAAGCCTATAATAAATGGTGGTAGTGGTACAGAAGAACATCCTACGCAAGCGATGACGGACCTTTACACGATAGTTAAAGAAAAGGGTGGAATTGATGGATTAAGGGTAGGAATCTTAGGTGATTTAAAATACGGTCGTACAGTATATTCACTTTTATATGCTCTCTCACAATTTAATGTTAAAGTGGATCTCATATCTCATCCAATGTTAAGAGTTAGAAGGGAAGTTTTCTTTGATCTAGAAAAGAAGATAGAACTTTCTGAGCATGAAAACGTGGAAGAAGTTTTACCTGAACTTGACGTTCTGTATGTGACAAGAGTGCAGAAAGAACGTTTTCCAGACCCAGCTGAATATGAGAAAGTAAAGAGCTCCTATATAGTAAATTTAAAACTTTTAGAGAAGGCAAAAAAGGATCTCATAATATTACATCCTCTACCCAGAATAGACGAAATCTCTTATGATGTTGATAATTCAAAATATGCAAAATATTTTAAACAGACATTATATGGTAAAATATTACGTTCAGCCCTTTTAGCACTTATATTGGATGCAGATTTCTAACAAAAATAATAATCTAGTTAACTTTAAAGCAATAGAAACATAAATATACATCAAAAATTAATGAAAAGTTGGTGATGACACTAATCTGCACAGAGGGTTGGACACGCCCTATGAAGAAATGCATCTCACCTGAAATTAAGTATACAAACATAATGAATAGATTTTAACACTAATCCTTCTCTACAAGCTAACATTATAAATTAAACCTTTTATAAGGACCTATTCTTTTAAATTTTATTGCAATAATAAAATTTAAAAGTATTGTTTTCTCCATTTAGAAAACTTTAAATCACAAACATTAAAACTCAATAAAACGAGGACTGCAGGGGTTGCCAAGCCAGGTCAAAGGCGCAGGGCTTAGAACCCTGTCCCGTAGGGGTTCGTGGGTTCAAATCCCACCCCCTGCATTTTATCCCTTTTTTCATGTGCGTCTTCTTCATATTGTCAGATAATGGTTTAATATTATGTTATAATCACAGTAATTTTTGTTTTGAATAAAAAATTTGTATGTTAATATGATTTTATATTGACATTTTGCCAATATTTGTTTTGTAAAGTTTGGTTTGGTTTGCAGATTGTTTATGTAGAATCTTTTTGGTTATCAGAAAGTTTGATTTTTGCAGATAAAATTTATTTATGGAAATATTTGGCGCTGTTTCAGCGGTTTGAATATGGTCTATAGTACTTGTATCCAACTAAGGTATTGGCCAGTTGATCTTGTAGATATGAAGGTGATTCATATTGCTTATTAGGCAGAATGATATTACAATTCAAGGGTTTAAAGATTTATTTTTTAAAATTATTAGGCTTAAAGAGAATGCTGGTTTGAAGGCGATATTAGATAACCCTCCTGACCTTTTTGAACGTGCTAAATTATATGGTATACGTTTCAAAAATGGTTCATGGGGGTGGGCTTCAAACATATGGCATAGGTCTGCTAATGGAACTGTTGTTGTAGAAGATGATAGTGAACTTTTGCCTGAATACAAGTTTTTGATGATGAGGGTTTTAGAACATATTCTAGCTCAAGGTCCATTGATCCAAGTTGATTGTTATCTTGGTTCTGAAGGTTCTCCGGTAAGAATGCATGCAAGATTATATTGTGATCCACAGTTTCCAGATATTGCCTACCGCTGGTCTCAAATAAATTTTCCTGCACCTTCAAATGAGGAACCAGATGTAATGTTATTTGAAGTTCCACATTATCTAGGAAATCCTAATATTCCAGGAACAAACCAAATGTTGAGGGTATTACGTTTTCCATATCACAATTATACAATAGTTACTTGCAGTTCCTATCAAGGTGAGGTTAAGAAAGGTTTTCTCTCGCACTGGATCTATTTTGTTTATAAAAAAGGTGGATGTGGTGAGCATGCTGCTTTAAGAGAGTTCAATGTAAAAACTGTCGAAGGAAAAGTTAAGAGAATAATTATGTGCGTGTGGGGTTTGACAGGTACGGGGAAATCCACTCATGGCATGTATGTTTTTGGTGAGCATAATAAACATCTGTTCATAAAACAGTTTGGTGTAGATCCGACATTATATGTGTCTGAGCAGGTGATAAGGAATGATGATGTGGTTGCAATTTTTGAGGATAGAGTTTATGGTTCTGAAAGAGGTTCGTGGACAAAAACTGAGGATGTAAATGAATATCAACTTCCAATATTAAAGGCTGCAATGTCCCCTAAAGCTTTACATGAAAACACGGAATTTGATGCTGAAGGTAACCCATGTTTAGATGGAAAACTTTTCCAATACTGTGGCTCCCCTAACAAAAATGCTAGAAGTGTGTTTGATTTAGCTGATACAGGATACTTTGACGGTAAAATTGACTCTAGTGGGCCATTAAATACAATTGTATTTATTAGCCCAGGTAATCTTTGTGATTATGCTTGGGTTAAAATTGAAGATATAGCTTTTGCTGCAAAGGTTCTAGCTGATGGGCGTACAGTAGGGCATCCAGCACAATCCCTTTCAGTAGTAGGAAAGGAAATTTATGAGACAAGATATTGTCTGCCATTTACCATGGGTGTTAAAAGTACAATGCATGTGATAAGATTTTACGAAATTTTAAAGAAGTTTAGAGAAAAGGGCCACCATTTTGAAATATATATGTTAAACACTGTAGGTAGAATTGGTGCAAGGTACGAATGGGTTGAAGAAAGGTTAGGTGAAAAGACTTTTAAGATGCCAGTTACAAAACTTGAATTAAATTCTAACGGTATTCCTAAGCCTATAGGAGGCACAAGTCCAACAATAGAGGAAACAGAACTTTTTCTCCTTCAAGCAGTTAGAGGCGCAGTTAAATACGACTTACACCCTATTTGGGGAAATAAGGTTCTTGTTCCTGTAAAGGTTGAAGGTCTTTCTGGAGAAAGGTTAAAAGAATTGAATCCTCTATCTTATCGCACTTTAAATGAACTAGAAGAACTTGTCAAAGCTCAAATCATAAAAAGTAAATATTTCTTGAATGTACAATGTCCAGGATTGCCCGAAGAAATATTGAATTCAATGGACTTCTAGTAACTCTCTTTAATTAACTTTAACTATAAATCTATAATTTGAACATCTTATTGTTGTCATGAACTATCTAGTTGAAGAAAAATTTGAATTGGGTCCACTTGTAACATTTGTTCCTAACAAGAAGTATCCTGTTTATAATTGGTTCCATTTTAAGGAAGGTTTTTCAAGAAATTTTGTTATGATGATGTTTGATCAGTTTAAATTGAAAGAAGGTAGTTGGGTTCTTGATCCATTTTGTGGTTCTGGAACTACTCTTTTAGCCTCTAAAGAGAGGGGCATAAACTCTGTTGGTGTAGATGTTATGCCTTTAGCTGTATTTGTATCACAGGTTAAAACGCTGGACTACGATGTCGATTGTTTGAAAAGTGTAGCAAGAGACATCTTTAGTCGAAAATTTGTCCCTCTTTCCTTGAAGGGTTTAAGTCCATTAGTTAAGCAAGCGTTCACAAAATTCGCTCTTGAGGACATACTATTCTTTAAACAAGTTATAAGTGAAATACGAGATCCAGTGGTAAAAAATTTTTTCACTTTAGCTCTTATTACAGCCTCAAACAAGGTTTCAATGGCATACAAAGATGGTTCTGTTATAAAAATTAGAAAAAGGAACCATATTCCTCCCCTTAGGCCTATCTTTAAAAGGATTGTTAAAAAGATGCTTAATGATCTTAAAACATTTCAAACAAAAAAGTCGACAATCAAAGTTTATCTAGGCGACGCTCGGCATCTAAATTTCTTAGAAGACTCCACATTCGATGCAATTATAACTTCTCCACCATACTTAAACATAATAGATTATATAAAAGTTTATGCGATTGAAAATGAACTTTTTTTTGGTCAAACAAAATATGATGGCTTAAGATCCTATATTGGGTTAGATGTTGAAAAAGATTATAGTGAATTCGATTATCTTGACATTCCGCCTATAGGCAAAGCATATTTTAGGGATATGAAAGATGTTTTGTCAGAAATGCATAGAGTTCTCTCTCCTAATGGAGATGCTGTGATCGTTGTCGGTGAAGGAGTATTTCCAAATAAAATTGTACCCGTCCCATTTATCTTATCGGATATTGCAAAAAGTATTGGATTTAAAGTTAAAAAGATTGTTCATGCAAATAAGCGAATTGTCACAGATCAAGATAGGAAAAAAATAGGTATCGCTCGAGAAAGTATTGTTTTTTTAAAAAAATAGTTATGATAAAGTATAATTTAGTTAATAATTTTTTAATAAAACTTTGAAATTGTAAAAGTAAAGTTAATATATTGGATATAATACTTTGCTGTGGATTGATATGGGCTTTGATATCTTTTTAGAAAATGGGCGGTCAATAATACTTGCTTATGATCATGGTATAGAGCACGGTCCTACGGATTTTAATGAAAAAAGTGTCGACCCCGCTTTTGTAATGGAAATTGCTGAAAAAGGAAAGTTTAATGGGATCGCCTTACAAAAGGGGTTAGCGGAAAAATACTATAATGGAAAGGTTCCTCTTATACTAAAGCTTAATGGGAAAACGAATATAGTTAAAGGGGATCCAATATCTAGACAAAATTGTTCCGTCGAATATGCTGTAAGCTTGGGCGCAAAAGCTGTGGGATACACAATATATCCAGGAAGTATTCATGAAAATATAATGTTTCAAGAGTTTGGAAGAATCCAGGAGGAGGCTAGAAAGCACGGTCTAGCTGTTATTGCATGGGTTTATCCTAGAGGTGAAGCGGTCAAAGATGACACAAGTAAAGAAATGGTTGCATATGCTGCAAGAATAGGTCTCGAACTTGGAGCTGATGCAGTAAAAATCAAGTACACAGGTGATCCTAGCACGTTCAGGTGGGCTGTAAAGTCGGCTGGAAAAGCTAAGGTTCTGATGTCTGGTGGTCCTAAGGCTCCAACTGAAGAAGCTTTCTTGCAGCAGGTGAAAGGTGTGTTAGATGCAGGAGGAATCGGTTTAGCTGTTGGAAGGAATGTATGGCAGCATGAAGAGCCTTTGAAGATGGCTCAAGCTCTAAGGGCTCTGGTTATTGAAGAAAAAAGTTTAGAAGATGTAATTAGAATATTGAAAGGGTAGACGCCTTAATGAAAATTGGTATATTAACTGGCGGCGGAGACTGTGCAGGACTTAACGCTGTAATAAGGGCTGTAGTTAAGCGTTCTGAAGAATATGGTTGGGAAGTTTTAGGCATAAGATATGGTTGGCGTGGGTTAATGGATAGTGATGTTGTAAAACTTTCTTTTAAAGATGTAGCTAACATTCACAGAATTGGTGGTACAATACTAAAAACTTCTCGAACTAATCCCTTTAAACATGCTGGCGCTCCTGAAAAGATACTTGAAAATGTTAAACGACTTGGTTTGGATGCCATCATAGCTGTAGGCGGTGATGACACATTAGGTGTCGCTGCAAAACTATTTAAAATGGGCTTAAATGTTGTCGGTGTCCCAAAGACCATGGACAATGATATTTCTGCAACAGATTATACTTTTGGGTTTGATTCCGCAGTAAATGAGGCTATGCATGCCTTAGATAATCTTATGACAACCGGAGAATCCCATGATAGAGTTATGGTTGCTGAAGTTATGGGCAGGCATGCTGGATGGGTTGCTGCTTACGCTGGAATAGCCTCTGGCGCTCACTTAACACTGGTTCCTGAGGAACCATTTGACCTTGATGAAGTTATATCCTTTATAAAAAAGAGGTATGAAAGGGGCGAACGTTCTACACTCATAGTCGTAGCTGAAGGTGCAGTAATGAAAAACGTGTCTTCTACATTCGTTAAAGAAGGTAAAGTTGACGAATTTGGTCACATAAAACTTGGCGGTATCGGCCAATTTCTTGCAGAGGAAATTGAAAGAAGGACGGGATACGAAGTTCGGTCTGTAGTACTTGGTCACACAATAAGAGGTGGTTCACCTACAGCCTTTGACAGAGTGCTATCAAGCAGATTTGGCTTAGCGGCTGTAGAGCTTGTGAAGGAAAGAAAATTTGGTTTTATGGTCGCATTAAAGGGTACTAGTATCACATATGTAAGTTTAGACGATGCAGTCTCCAAAATGAAGTCCCTTGATCAAGAAACATATAATGCGCTTAAAGCTCTTTCTTATTAGTTTAAATGCCAGTATAGGTTAAATGGATTTAATAGGAAATGACATCTATAATCTTTTTCCCCTCTAGTAGTTTACTTAATTTCTGCTGCATCTCATGAGTGCTAGAGAAAATAAGGTTCTCCTCTTTTCCCTTGTCGTAGACTATTGTTAGCACATACTCTAAACCTGTTTTGTTGGCAAAAAATTTTGCTCTATTTCCATCCAAATCTTCAATTTCTATCCTTAATCCTTCATCACTTCTCAGTTGGTTAATGAGTTTCATGAGTTCTTTTTCATTCTCCCTTTTTTTCCATGGGATATAATTTGTGTAACATTCGTTTGACATATTATGCACATATACTTATATATAATCAATTTTTTAAGCTTTAATTATGTTACTCTACACTACCAATCTTCGGAAATTAACAAAGATTAGACCACGTTCAAGGCGTGCAATTAGTATTCAAGTTTGTGGTCCAACAGTTTATGATGGATTACACATTGGTCATCTAAAAACCTTCTTTTTCTTTGACATATTAGTTCGTTTTCTAAGGCACTTAAATTATGACGTTAAATTTTGTCTAAATTTTACAGATATAGACGAAAGTGTATTTGAAAAGGCTGAGAGAGAAGGTTGCCCGTTTAATGTTATATCAGAAAAATTCTCTTCGCTTATCTTATATACCTTAAAAAAGTTGAATATAAATACACCAAACTTCTTTCCAAGGTCATCTGCCTACATAAACCATTATATCTTGCAGATAAAGAAACTCCTATCACAAGGTTTTGCTTACAATGTTAATGGCAACATTTTCTTTGAATTTGAAAAAATATATGATAGGGGACCTGTCTCAGGTTTTGATAAATCAACTTTATATGAATTAAGATTCGACTCCTATGCAGGTAAAAGGTCTCCCATAGATTTTCTTCTCTGGTTTAAAAGTAATTTGAAGCCAAATTGGGACTCTCCTTGGGGTATTGGTCGACCAGGATGGCATTTACAAGATGTAGTAATAGCTCATGAAATATTTAATGGGCCTCATGATGTTCACGGAGGTGCAATTGAACTTGTTTATCCTCATCACGACTTTATTGAATGTTTAGGTGCTGCTATCGAGAATGTTAAACCTTATGTACCTTATTGGGTGCACACTTGTATCTTAACAATTAAGGGGAAAAAGATGTCAAAATCCTTTGGCAATATCGTTTATGCTGAAGATGTATTGAAAAAGTTTTCTCCAGAATCTCTTAGAATCTATTTTCTTTCAACACCAAGAGATAAAGTTACAGAATTTTCAATGGATTCCCTTGAGCATTTTGAAAATGTTGTTAAAGAAATAAAATCTAGGCTTTCTAACTTAAGCATGTCCTATTCTAAGCCTCCAAATCATTTAATAGGAATAAAAAAACAGTTTTTTAAAAATTTATCAAATAATATGCAAACATATAATGTAATAGAATTACTCATATCTCTGATAAGGGATTGCTCAAGGTATAATGTAAATCCAATATTTTTAGCTGACATCTTCAAAGTTTTAGGTTTAGAAACACTCCAAAACTAAATTTACTATATGCCATAAACTTCTCTTAACTTCTGTCCCAAAATATCCTTGCTAACCGCGCCTACAATTTTTTCAACCACTTTACCTGACTTAAAAAAAATGATCGTAGGCACTCCCATGATAAAGAATTTCTCAGCAACTTCTGGACTTTGGTCAACATTTAATTTTGCAAATTTAATAGATGGCGAAACCTCCTTAGCGAGCTGCTCGAATATAGGCTTCATCATTTTACATGGTCCGCACCATTCAGCAAAAAAGTCTACAACAACATTTTCATTTTCGTTTATGAATCTTTCAAAATTTGTAAAATCTAAAGTATATACTAAATTTTCTTCAACACCTTCTTTACTGCTTTTTTTAATTATATCCAAATACTTTTTTCTCAGTATTTTTTCTATCTCGTTGTCTTCCATTATCTCCTCTTACCTAACGATCCAAATATAAGATTTATTGTTTTATTTATACTCTTAATTATTTCAATTTATGAGTTTGATTAAATTGTTCATAAGTTTTTTGTTTATTTAAAGAAATTTTTTAGAATAAAATCTATTAAGTCTACTGTTAATAAATATATTGGATACGGTTTAAGGTGAATTAGTGTGAAGAAATATTTTAGACTTTGTTATGTAACAAGTGTAGGACAGGATGGTTTACAGTCTTTTTCTTATGCTCTTCCATCTCTTTCTAAAAAACAATTCTATGACATAGTTAATGAACTTACTTACAATGGCTTTCACCTTAAAACTCTATTTCTTAAACCTGGGGTTAGATTAAAGGGTACTATTGCTCTTAATTGGTTAAAGGATCATAAAACAAATTTTCCACCCTACTCTGCTACGCTATACTTTAGGTCCCGTTATAGAAGTTATATCAAACTTTATAGTAGTGGAAAGATTATATCCTTTTTCCCACTAGAATCGTATATAGTTAATTTTTTGAAAAATGTCATGCGTTATGAAAGAGTGTTAAGGTTCTATGAACTTAAACCAATTAATAGGTATTTTGAAAACAGTTACTTCATACTAAATTGGTTTAATGATGAACTAAAAATTTTTCTTAAAAGTAGATTCGAGTTACCGAGGTCAGCTTGGCTTAATAATAGAAAAACTGAGTACTATTATATTCTTGAAGATGAACTTATAATTTTAATGAAATTATGCAAAATTCTTAAGCCAGAAAGAATCGAATGTCTTTTCAATTTTCCGATCGAAGAGGTCTCCATTCCAATCATAAAACCTGGCTCAAGACCAATGTTTAAGACTGAAACTTCATTCCACAAATTCCTTAATCTAATAGAGGACCTTTTATCAAATTACGAATTTCCCATAAACTTAAAGAATAGAAAATCTTTTATTACTTTCGATGACTCGAGTATAATTTTCAAAAAATTGAACTCAGAACTGGATTATGAAGGACTATTATCTATATTTGGGGAATTAAAAAATCATTGCTTTGACTCATTTCACATATTTAGCTCCTATCATGAAATAAAAATTTAAATTCCTTTTAGAAGGATAGTATGATTGAGAAGGAAGATGGTTAATATAACCGAATTAAATACCATGCTTCTTTCATCAATAACTTCCGCTCTAATAATTTTAGCCTTTGCTATAATATTACTAGCAGTAATAGAGCTAAAACTTTCTTCGTAACCTTATTATCTTTCATTAAAAGTACAAAAACATTAATAAACTCGCTAAAAATCCACTGTAAATGCGCTCCGGTGGTGTAGTCCGGTCAAGCATGTCGGCCTTTCGAGCCGTAGATCCCGGGTTCAAATCCCGGCCGGAGCACCTTTTATGGCTAAAACTTTATGTAGATTGGAAATTAAACCTTAGTGAAGTTATATGTCTGCATCTAATAAAGAATTATATGAAAGAGCTGTTAAAGTGATTCCTGCTGGTGTTACTAGGCCTTTTAGATTTTTTGAGCCTTATCCGTTTTATGCTAGGAGGGCTTATGGTTGTAAGCTTGTTGACGTAGAAGGCAAGGAGTATGTCGACTATTGGATGGGTCACGGTGCACTAGTTTTAGGTCATATGCCAAAATGTGTTGTTGATGCTGTGAGGGAGCAGCTTGAACTAGGTTTCCATTTTGGAGTGTGTAATGAATGGGAAGTCAAGCTTGCTGAAGAGATTTGCAGGCTTGTTCCAAGTGTTGAAATGATAAGATTCAATAATAGTGGTACAGAAGCGAATATGCACGCTATAAGGCTTGCAAGAGCCTATACAAAAAGAATGAAGATTGGCAAGTTTGCAGGACATTTTCACGGTGTTTTAGATCCACTTTATGTTGCAATAAACTGGCCATGGGCTGAACCAGAAAGTGCTGGAATGGATCCACTGGCAACAAAAAACACTGTAGTCCTACCTTTCAATGACCTTGATGCTACAGAAAAGGTTCTTAAAAGTGAAGAGCTTGCATGCGTTTTCTTCGAGCCTGTACAAGGTGCAACATGTGTACCAGCTGAAAAAGAGTTTGCTAAAGGTTTAAGAGAAGTTTGTGATAAGACAGGAACACTGCTTATTGCTGATGAAGTAATAACAGGATTTAGGCTTGCACCAGGTGGCGGTCAAGAGGTTTTGGATATTAAGCCGGATTTAACAACATTTGGTAAGGCAATAGGTGGTGGAGAATTTCCAGTAGGCGCAGTTGGTGGTAGAGTTGAAATTATGGAGTTAATGGATCATATTAAGTATCCAAAAAGGTCTGAAAATGTTATTCAAGGAGGAACATACAGTGGTAACCCTCTAGTGATGAGAGCCGGCTATGAAGCAATGAAAGAATACAAAAGGGGTGTTGTCTACAATCACATAAACAAGTTGGGCGAAAGATTAAAGAAGAGTTTACAGGAAATCTTAGCAAAATATAGCATTAAAGGGTACGTAGCCGGTCTTGGGTCAATGATTAAATTACATTTTCTTAAGGAGCAGGTTAAACAGTATAATTTACAAACACTGCTCTCTAAATCAGATAAAGAAGTTGAGAAAAAATATTTCTATCATTTAATATCAAATAGTATATTGGCAATGGCGCCAGGTAAAGTGCACTTTTTCATATCTCTTCCTCACACCACCGAAGACATAGACAATCTTATAATCGTGACTGAAAATTTCATCAAAACAATAAAGCAATAATATACCCTATTCTTCAATCGCCCTCTTTAATTTCTCTTGAAATGAAATAAATTTTCCATCTTCGTAGAAGGTTATCTTAGTCTCTATAGGTACATGTAATCCAAGTATTCTAAGAAGACTGAGTAACTGTCCTCCAGTTATAGTTGAAATTTCACCACTTTTTATTAGTTCAGCTAATTTTTCTTCTATGATCTTCATTTCCCTGGGATAAAGTTCTTCTGCTTTTATTAAAACTTCATCCCCTCTATCAACTAGGTGTTCTAAAACAATTTCTTTTGACGTTTTTTCTTTACTCTTAATCTGCATCCTTTTAGCTAGTTCAGCCATCTTTTTTGCCTTAATCAATCGGAGTTCAATGTCTTCTTCGCTCATATATCCTCACCCATTATGCCTATTATCTAAAATATTTATCTATTGGCCACTATGGAATTGATGTTCGATGTCCATTTCAATATTTTTACCAGATTCATTATTGTGTGAGGATAAAAGTTTAAGGGATAAAACTGTAAAATTGGGTTTTATTGCTAGGGCTTGTGCAATTTTTAAAGTCGAAAAAATCTACATTTACACTGATGAAGGAGGGATTCATGAGGATGATTTTAGACTGATAAAATTGATTCTTGAATACATTGAAACTCCACAGTATCTTAGGAAAAGGCTTTTCCCGTTATCAGAAAAGTTAAAGGAAGTTGGTGTCTTACCGCCATTAAGAACACCACATCATAAGGTTTGGATTCCATTAAGTGAACTTAAGATAGGTGATGTTAGGGAAGGTATGATATTTAGAAGTGGTGGCTCTCTCTGGGCTGATTTAGGTTTAGATAAGCCAATAAAGTTTAATGGTTCTGCTTACGAAGGTGAACGTGTTACCTGTGTTATTGAAAAATTGGAACCTTATCCAATATGTCGTAGGGCAAAAGGTGATGAAGTAAAAGAATATTGGGGTTATAAAGTACTTAGAATTGGCCCAATAGGCAAGTTTCTAAAAAGCGGTTTTAGTGGTTTAAAAATAATTACTTCTAGACTTGGTTCTCCAATAAATGCATGCTTTAAGGAAGTAAAATCCGCTATAAAATCTTCCTCGAATATAGCTTTAATATTCGGTTCACCCAAAAGAGGTTTATATGATATATTGAAAGATGAACATTTAAAGCCTGAAGATGTCTCTGACTTTGTGCTCAATTTTGTGCCTAACCAGGGAACAGCGTCTATCAGGACAGAAGAAGCGATTTTTATTTCCCTTTCTACAATCAATATTATGAATTTGATCCCCTAACTTCCTTAATTATTGTCATTAAACAATATCTGATTTTAAATATTTGAAATATTATAGAATTAAAAAAGTAAAGCTTTAAAAATAGTATAGGTTTTGGTAAGGTACGCAAGTGATCAAATTTGGGTCATAGGAAAAAGAATGCTCCTAGGCATGGGTCGTTAGCTTTTAGACCTAGAGTTAGGGCTGATGATATAGTCCCACGTGTTAGATATTGGGGTGGACTAGACAATCCTAGGCCCACTCTGCTAGGCTTTATAGGATTTAAGGCTGGTATGATGCATACCATTATTTCTGGAGAAAATCCACGTTCTCCAACTTTTGGAAAACCTGTTTTCCGTGCCTCAACTGTTTTAGTCTGTCCACCAATTAGAATATGTGGAATTAGATTGTATGGTGAAAATGTAGAAGGTGAATATTCTCTTACTGAAGTTTATTCTGATAAATTGCCTAAGTTTTATGAACGTGCTTTACCTAAAGGGTGCTTAGCTAAAAAATATGATGTTAATGCGTTAGACAAATTTATAGAAGATGTAAAACGCGTTGTCGCTATTGTTGGAGCCGAACCCTATGAAGCAAAACTTCCTCAAAAAAAGCCGATTATTCTAGAAGTGGAAATTGGCGGAGGTAAATCAGTTAAAGATAGGGTGGAATATGCAAAATCAATCTTAGGCTTAACTATAAGAGTTAAAGATGTTTTCAAGGCAGGTGACTTTGTCGACACAATTGGTATAACAAAAGGTAAAGGTTTCCAAGGTCCTGTTAAAAGGTTCGGTATAAAGAGGAAGCAACACAAGTCAAGGAAGAGTGTAAGAGCCGTAGGCTGTCTTGGTGCTTGGCATCCAGCTGCTGTAACATATACTGTTCCTAGAGCTGGTCAAATGGGTTTCCATCAGAGAACATCTTATAACAAAAGGATTCTAATCTGTTCCTCGACCAAAGAAGGTATGGTTTTTAATCCTAATGGTGGTTTCAAACATTTTGGTATAGTAAAAGGTGACTATCTTGTGGTTGATGGTAGTGTGCAAGGTCCTCCAAAACGCCCCATTGTGTTACGGTTTGCAGTAAGGAGTAAAGTGGAAAAACCTGTTCCTCCAAAGATTATTTACACAAGTGTTTCTTCAATCCCTGTTAAAGGTGATTGATTATGAGCATGGTTCCAGTATATGGTTTAGATGGGTTGGAGAAATCAAAAATCACTTTACCCAAAATATTCTCCTTACCCTATAGACCGGATGTAATTCATAGAGTTTATGTTGCAATGTGGACTCATAAGCTTCAGCCTAAAGGTCGCGATCCTATGGCAGGTGAAAGAACTTCTGCTCAATCTTGGCAAACGGGTCATGGTGTAGCAAGAGTTCCACGTGTCAAAGGAGAGAGATACAGTAGAGCTGGAATGGCTGCTGGTGTTGCTGGTGTAGTAAAAGGTCGTGTTGCTCACCCGCCAAAAGCAGAGAAGAGGATCTATAAAAGGGTGAACAAAAAAGAGCGGCTTCTTGCATTGGCTTCTGCAATAGCTGCAACTTCATTAAAAAAGGTTGTTGAAGAAAGAGGCCATCGTGTGCAAAATGTTCCATCATTTCCATTCATTGTGTCATCAGAATTTGAAAATGTTACAAAAGTTAAGGACATCGTAAACGCTTTTAAACTTTGGGGTATAGAAGAGGAGCTAGAACGCATAAAAGAGGGTATTAAAAGAAGAAGTGGGAAAGCTGAGAGAAGAGGTAGAACAAAACGTGTTCCAGTAGGTCCACTTATTGTCACATCCTCTCCAAGTAATAGTCTAAAAAAAATTGCCGAAAATATACCTGGAGTTAATGTAACTGACGTCAATTCCCTTTCAGTACTAGACCTTGTTCCAGGCGGCCATCCTGTTCGGTTTGTTATTTGGATAGAGGATGCTATTAAATGCTTAGATGAAAGATTTAAGGGTGTTATATTATGAATCAGATGGATGCCTTAAAAATTATAAAGTACCCTCACGTGACAGAAAAAGCTTCAATGCTTATTTCTAGAAATAATACCTTAACATTTATTGTAGACAGTAAGGCTAACAAAAGAAAGATAAAACAAGCTGTTGAAACACTTTATAATGTTAAAGTTGATAAAGTTAACGTACTTATATGCAAGGAAGGGAAAAAAGCTTATGTCCGCCTTTCTAAAGAATATTCAGCAACAGACTTGGCTTCTAAAATTGGTATTATGTGAGTGTGAAAAATATGGGTAAATCACTTATTCAACAAAGGAGAGGTATGGGGCACATACAGTATTTAGCCCCTAAAAAAGGCAGAATCTCTCCAGTAGCCTATCCTCCATTAACTGAAGAAAAGATGACAGGTGTCGTTGAAAGAATATTACATGAACGAGGACGAATCGCCCCATTGGCGCAGATAAAGGTTGGGACTACCCATTACTATCTTCCAGCTGTAAAAGGATTAGAAGTCGGTTCTATAATAGAGTTTGGGCCACAAGCTACCCAAAAAAACGGAAATGTACTTATGTTAAAGGATATAACAGAAGGTTCTGTAATCTGTAATATAGAAAGGCGTCCTGGCGACGGAGGTAAGCTAGTGAGGTCAGCAGGTTCTTCGGCAATACTATTCTCACAGACTACTGAAGGGAGTATCGTTAAACTTCCAAGTGGAAAAATGGTTCTAATAAATGGAAGATGTAGGGCAACAATAGGTGTTGTTGCTGGAGGTGGCTTTGAAGAAAAGCCGCTTCTTAAAGCTGGTGCTAACTTTTATAAAATGAAAGCTAAAAGAAAACTTTATCCAAGGGTTAGAGGAGTTGCAATGGCTGTAGTGCATCATCCATTTGGGGGAGGTCGTCATCAGCATCCAGGAAAGTCTACGTCAACTTCAAGGAACGCTCCACCAGGTAGGAAGGTTGGGCACATTGCGCCAAGGAAAACTGGGAGAAAGCGTGTTAGGAAGACTATGGAGGTGAAGTAAAATATGGTTAAAGAATTCAAGTATAGGGGCTATACATTGGAACAATTACAGACAATGTCGTATGAAACATTTATCTCCCTACTGCCCTCTAGAATGCGTCGATCACTTAACAGAGGTTTAAGTCGAGAAAAAATGAAACTTTTAGAAGAAGTTCGTAAGCTTAAAGAGGGCCTAATAAAAGCGCCATTAAGGACGCATGCAAGAGATATGATCATTCTTCCAGTAATGGTAGGTCTCACAATACATGTGCACAATGGTAAAGAATTTGTTCCAGTTGAAATAAAACCAGAAATGATAGGCCATTATTTAGGCGAATTCGCTATCACTAATAAAAAAGTTGTACATGGTACACCAGGTATTGGTGCATCACGCTCTAGTCTTTATGTTCCACTGAAATAATATCGGGTATTGACTTAAACGCTTATTGTATGAAGCTCCTCCATTATTAATAGATAATGAACTTACAAATTAGTAAATCATACCAGATAAAAACAGTTTAGAACCCCTTAACCTTGAAATACTATATATGGTATCCACTGCCCGCATAATTTCTATCATTGCAAAACAACTTTTTTATAATAATCATTAACCCCATATAAGTTATCTTTCTCGTCTCAAGATAGCAAAAAATTTTTGGGTCATCTTGAAGATTGGTACATTAAAGTATTTATTCTATTAAATTTGGGGTTAATTTACTCGGTGTCATATTTGCCTAAGTTTGGATATAGTTTCCAAGTGGAGGATCCACTACTATATGTTAGAGCTAGTGCTAGAGAAGTTAATATTTCCCCAAAGCATGCAAGAGAAATATGTGCTACTATAAAAGGCTTAACTATTTCCAAGGCCAGAAAGTTACTTGAAAATGTTATCGAAAAAAAGGTTGCAATACCTTATAGGAGATATCATCGTAAAGTTCCACATAAGTCCTCTACTAAAGGTTATCCTGCTGGAGGCTACCCTATAAAGGCCTCTAAAGTTTTTCTTAAACTTTTAGACAATTTAGAAAATAATGCTTCATTCAAGGGTATGAATGTTGAAAATGTGGTCATAGTTCATGCAAGCGCATATAAGGGAATTGTCATAAAAGATTATATTCCACGAGCTTTTGGGCGTTCTTCGCCGAACTTTCATGTATTAGTTCATATAGAACTTGTTGGAAGGGAGATGACGTAGGAATATGTCCACCCAGATAGAGCGTTCTCCTGTCAAAAAGATATTAAGTAAGCAGTTGATGTTCGCTAACTTAGACGAGTTTCTAGAAGAAACTTTAAAGGATGCAGGCTATGGTGGTGTTGAAATCTCAGAGGGTCCATTAGGTGTTAGACTCACAATATATGTTACACGACCTGGACTTGTTATTGGAAGGAAAGGTATGGGGATTAAAGATTTAACTGATAAGCTTTCTTCAAAATTCAATCTTGATAATGTTCAAATTTCTGTTGCAGAAATTGAAGTTCCTGAACTTAATCCAAGAGTTATTTGTGAACGAATAGCTAGTTCAATGGAGAAAGGAACTCCCTTTAGGAGAACTGCTGTTTGGGCTCTCAATCAAATAATGAATGCCGGTGCCTTTGGTGCAGAAATCATAATTTCTGGTAAAATTAGGAGTGAACGTGCACATTACCAAAAGTTTGTTGCTGGTGTTGTGCCAAAAAGTGGTGAAGTTTCAAGGGTAGCTGTTTTAAAGGCTACTCGAAGTGTGCTCTTAAAGGCAGGTTTGTTTGGTGTTAAGGTTAAAATAGCCTTAAAAGAGAAGATTATTCCAGAATATGTTTTAAAGGAAGAAGGTGAATTAAAGGAGGGTGAGGCAATTGAAAAGGTTGAAGGTGAAGGAGCTGCTTAATCTTTCTATGGAAGAGTTAGATAAGCGTATTATTGAGCTTAAAAGTGAGTATCATAGACTCATAGGTTTATCTAGAAGAGGATTGCTTAAAAAAGAAACAGGTTCCATAAAAAGTATTAGAAGGAATATTGCGAGGCTTGAAACTGCTAAAAGATTGAAGCAGCTAAATTTAGTTAAAGGTGAGAAAGTGAAATGATAAATTTAACAAACATAATTTATCATGAGCTAATATGTTTGGAAGCGAAAGTTGTTGATTCGAAAATTAGAAGTTTAGTTGGACTAAATGGGAAGGTTGTTATGGAGACAAGGAATATGCTGTATTTATATGATGATAAAAAAGTTCGTGCAGTACCTAAGAAAGTAAGTTTATTCGAGTTCACATTACCTTCAGGGCAGACAATAAAACTTTCTGGCACATCTATTATTGGTCGTCCTGAAAATCGTTTATCTAAGATGAGGTGATCTTGTTGAAAAATATTGGTCTCCCAGTTAAACCTCCTGAAAGAACATGTAACGATCCACTCTGCCCATTCCATGGAAGCTTACCTGTTAGAGGAATTCTTCAAGAAGGGAAAGTGGTTAGTTGTAAAGCTAAAAATATGGTTGTTATTGAAAAGGAGATCATTCGCTTTTCTAAAAAATATAATAGGTATTATAGGGTGAGGAAGAAGATTCACGCTAGACTCCCAGATTGTTTGCATGCTGAACCTGGTGATAACGTTCTATTAGCTGAATGTAGACCATTATCAAAAACAGTTTCCTTTGTTGTTATAGAAAATAGGGGTAGTAAATAATGTCCACAAAATCTAGAGCTGTTTCAGCAAAGGGTGCACAAGAATTTAAACCCTATATAACTCGAGCTATTCCGGTAAATGCTGTAATAAATTGTGCAGACAATACGGGTGCAAAAACATTAAGAGTAGTCCAGGTTCTACAATATAAAGGTAGACTTGGAAGGTACCCTGCTGCATCAGTTGGCGATAAAATTAATGTTGTGGTTAAAAAAGGCCCTCCTGATATGAAGAAACAGGTTTTCCCCGCAGTTGTTATAAGACAGAAGTATCCGATAAGGAGATTTTCAGGTGTCAGAATATCCTTTGAGGATAATGCTGCAATACTGATAACTCCAGAAGGTGAGGTTAAAGGTACCGAAATAAAGGGACCTGTTGCTTCAGAGGCTGCTGAAAGATGGCCTAGAATTGCTAGTCTTTCGTCAATGATAATTTAAGGTGAAATTCTATGTCTTCAACCAAGCCTTCTAAAGTTAGGAAAAGAGTGTTAAATGCACCATGGCATGTCAGGAATAAAATGTTAAATGCTCGTTTGTCTGATGAACTGCGCTCGAAGTATGGTGTTAAGACTGTGCGCGTTAGGAAGGGTGATTCTGTTAAAATTGTTAGAGGCGAATTTGCAGGAGTTGAAGGTAAAGTGACTTCTGTGGACCTTAAAACTGGAAGAATTACTGTGGAAGGTGTTTTTAGAGAAAATATTCGAGGAGAACAAGTTCCAGTAAAAATACATGCTTCTAAAGTCATTATCACATCATTAAATCTTGAAGACAAGCTTAGGAAAGAGAAGCTTGAAGCAAGAACTAGTAAAGTGGAGGTGGCCCAATAATGGGTAGTATGGGTTCCTCTAGGCATATGAAGAGAAGTGCAGCTCCATCCTTTTGGAAAATTCCCAGAAAACTTGGCCAATTCGCAGTTAAACCGTCTCCTGGCCCTCATCCTATTAGCGAAAGTTACTCTTTAGCAGTTCTTTTGAGAGACGTGCTGAAAGTTGTAAAAAATATGAGAGAAGCAAGATATGTAATAAATTCAGGAAAGGTTTTAGTCGATGGTGTTATTAGATACGATAAAAAATTCCCTGTTGGATTAATGGATGTAATACATATACCATCAATAAACAAATTTTATCGTATGCTTCCATCTAAAAAAGCTGTGCTATTTCCTAAAGAAATAGATCCTGAATCAGCAAAATTCAAGCTATGTAAAGTAAAGTCTAAAAATAAGGTTAAATCAAATAAATTTTCCTATGGTTTACATGATGGTCGAACAATTTTATCTGAAAACGATTTAGGCCTTAACGTCGGCGATAGTGTTCTTATAACAATTCCTGAAGGAAAATTTGTTGACAAGGTAAAATTAGAAAAAGATTCCCTTGTTCTTTTCTTAAAAGGAAAACATATAGGCAAAATTGGAGTCGTAAAGGATATAATAAAGGGTACATTTACTTCAGAAAAGTCTGCAGAAGTGTACGTGGAAGGAGAATCTGTTAAAGTTCCATTACGTATGATATTAGCAGTAGGTAAAGATAAGCCTATACTGTCTGTTGAAGTAGGTGAATAGGTATGTCTCTTCAGCTCGCTGAAAATTCTATGAAGCGAATTTTTGTTCATAAAGTTGTCTTAAATATAGGGGTTGGACGTTCGGGAGAAGCTGTAGAAAAGGCTAAGGCTGTGCTTAAACAAATAAGTGGTCAAGAACCGAAATTAACTTATGCGAAGAAGACGATAAGGGATTTTGGGATTAGAAAAGGTGAAGCTATTGGTGTAAAAGTTACGTTGATGAAGAAAAGAGCAGTAGATGTCTTAAAAAAGCTTTTACTTGCAAAAGGTCTAAAACTTTCGTCTTCCTCATTTGATAATGAAGGAAATGTTTCTTTTGGAATAAAGGAACATATTGAAATACCTGGCATAAAATATGATCCTGAGTTAGGTATATTTGGCCTAGATGTCTGTATAAAATTAGAACGTCCAGGGTATAGGGTTGAAAGGAGAAGACGATGTCCATCTAAGGTGGGCAAGTCTCACAGAGTTAATAAAGAAGATGCTATCATGTTCATGAAGGAAATGTTTAATATAGAGGTGGTTTAGTTGGTAAAAGTAAGGCATGGAAAACCTAGAAAGTTTGGAAAGGGTTCTAGAGTATGTAGAAGGTGTGGTGCCTATGGGCCAGTAATACAAATGTATAATCTCTTTTACTGTCGTCAGTGTTTTAGAGAGATCGCTGAAAAACTTGGATTTAGAAAATATGAGTAGGTGAATGATAATGCCTGCAAAGAATGTGGTCGCAAACCTTTTTTCAACAATATACAATAATGAGCTTAGACGTAAAAAAGAATGCATAATTTCTCCTACCTCAAATCTTGCAAGAGAAATTTTAAGAATACTTCAAAAATATGGGTATATAGGTGAATTTGAGCATATTGATGATGGGCGTGGTGGGAAATTCAGGGTTCAGCTACTTGGGCGAATAGTGAAGTGTGGTGTTATTTCTCCAAGATTCAGTGTAAAAAAAGACGAATATGACCTTTGGGAAAGGAAGTATCTTCCAGCATTTAACTATGGTATATTAATTGTGACAACACCTGAAGGTGTAATGTCGCAGGTTGAAGCCAAACAGAAAGGTTTGGGCGGAAAGCTTTTAGGCTATGTTTATTAAGGTGAGTGTCTATGGCAGAACAGATAATTGAAGTACCAGAAAATTTGTCAGTTAAGTTTGAAAATAATATATTGTATGTGAAAGGTCCTTTAGGTCAGTTAAGTAAAGATTTTTCTAAAATAAAGGTTAACGTATCAGTTAATTCAAACAAGATAAAACTTTCCTCATATAGTGATAAAAGAAGAGATATTTCGGTTTTAGGAACAGCCGCATCAATAATAAAAAATATGTTTCATGGTGTGACTAAAGGTTATACGTATAAACTTAAGGTTGTTTCAGCACACTTTCCTGTCTCTATTAAGGTCAAGGGGAATGAAGTTCATATTGAAAACTTTTATGGCGAAAAACATCCTAGGATTGCAAAGATTGTAGGCTCTTGTCAGGTTAGTTTTGAGGGTGATGACGTAATAGTTAAAGGAATATCTAAAGAAGATGTTGGTCAGACTGCAGCAAATATTGAGCGTGCAACAGTCGTAAAACGCAAGGACCAGAGAGTCTTTTTGGATGGGGTGTACTTATATGAGCGAAGTTAATTTAAAGAAAAATTTTGTGAAAAGAAAGAAGCCTAAGTTTGTTAGGCCAGAATCTTGGAGATATGTTCGTATAAAACCAAACTGGAGGAGGCCCAAAGGTATAGACCATAAGGTTAGAAAAGAGTATAAAGGTTGGCCTGCTAGGGTAAAAGTTGGCTACGGCTCTCCAAAAGCTATACGGGGTCTTCACCCTTCTGGCTTTAAAGAAGTGCTTATTCATAATGTACAAGAGCTTTTAAAGTTAGATCCAAAAATCGAGGCAGCAAGAATAGCCCATACTGTGGGTACAAAAAAACGGATTGAAATATTCCAAAAGGCTAAGGAGTTGGGCATACATGTCCTTAATCCTGTGAGGTTGAAGAAAGTTGAATCTTAGAAACAAAAAAGAATTGGTTGCAAGAGTATTAGGCGTAGGTGTTTCTAGAGTGAGACTTATGCCAGAGGCCGCTGAACGCATAAGTGATGCTATAACTAGAGATGAAATACGTTCACTTGTGGAACAAAAAGCTATTGTAATACTACAGAAAAAAGGTGTTTCTAGGTCACGTGTGAAGAAAGGTAAACGTTCTGGTCCTGGTTCTAGGAAAGGTTCTAAAGGTGCTAGGCAAGGTAAAAAGGAGTTATGGGTAAAAAAGGTTAGAGCCCTACGAGTTCATCTAAAATATCTATTGGAGCATGGAATTATAAGTAAGGAAAATTATAAGAAACTATATCTTTGGATTAAAGGAGGCCAAATTAGAACTGTCAAAAGATTGGATGAAATTGCAAGGGAACTTGGTAGGAGAGGTGAATAAGTTTGGCTAAACAATATGTTCAAATTTTTAGAAGAAAGCGTGAAGGAAAAACAAATTATCATGTGCGAAAGAAGGTTCTCTTAAGCAGGCTCCCATTTCTCGTAGTTAGGATCACAAATAAAAATGCAATCCTACAGATCACCAAGGCTGAAATTGAAGGTGATCGAGTTATAGCATCAGTTCATACAAGACAGCTTATAAAATTTGGTTGGCCTTTTTCTAGAAAGAATACTCCTGCCTGCTATCTGGCTGGACTCATGCTTGGGTTGAGGGCAAAATATAAAATTAATTCGGACATAATTGTTTATCTTGGAATTTCTCCATATGTTAATGGCTCAAGAGTAACTGCTGCCATCAAAGGTGTACTAGATGCGGGTTTGAATGTGAGAGTTGATCCTGAAACCTTTCCTAGCGAAGAAAGGATAAGGGGTGAACATATTATTGAATATGCAAGAAAGCTTAAGGCAACTGATTTTTCCCTTTACACTAAAAGATTTTCAAATTATGTTAGGGAAGGATTAAATGTTGAAGATATGGCTAAAATATTTGAGGAAGTTAAACAAAAAATAGTTGAGAGTGGGGGTGTAATAAGATGAGTGAACAAGAAAGTGTAAGGGATACACTAAAATCTTGGGTTCCAAAAACTAAGTTAGGTAAGCTAGTTGCAGAAGGTAAAATAACAGACCTACATGAAGTATTTGAGTTAGGCTATAAAATAAAGGAACCTGAAATTGTACGAAGTCTTGTAGCCGGTATTACTACAGAGGTTGTTGGTGTTACAGTTGTACAAAAACAGACTGATGCAGGTGAAATTACAAAGTTTAGGGTTATACTTGCTGTAGGCGATAGAAGTGGATGGTTCGGTGTTGGCTCGGGTAAGGCATCCACTATGCGTGTAGCAGTGGATAAAGCTACTAATGACGCATTGCTTAAAATTATTCCTGTAACATTAGGTTGTGGAAGTTGGGAATGTAGATGTAATCAACCCCATTCGATTCCATTCAAAGTTTCTGGAAAATGTGGTAGTGTACGAATTGAACTTATTCCAGGTCCAAGGGGTCTTGGGCTTGTTGCGGGCGAAAATATTAAAAAACTTCTTTCACTTGCTGGTGTGAAGGATGCTTGGACAAGAACTTATGGTGCAACCAGTACTTACCCGTCTATAGCATATGCCATCTACGATGCTCTAAAAAATCTTCATAATTTTGTGATGAGGTGAAATCATTGTCCCAACTTTTAGTTGTTAGAATTAGAGGTACGATAAATGTTAGACATGATATTAAAAAAACCCTTGAACTTCTAAGATTAAGAAGAAGGTATAGTGCAACCATTGTTCCAAAAAACGAGTATTATTTGGGTATGCTCTCTAAGGCTAAAGATTTCATTGCCTGGGGTGAAATCGATTTTGAAACTGCAAAACAGCTTATATTGAAAAGAGGTAAAACTGTAGGCGGTAAACCTGTTGACGATTCTATTGCAAAACTTGAAGGATTTAACAATGTAGATGAATTGGTTAAGGCTATAGTTGATGGTGTAAAAAAATTTTCAGAACTTAAAGTGATTAAACCTTACTTTAATCTTACTCCGCCGAAAGGAGGTTTTAAAAGGTCTACTAAGAAACCATATCAGTATAAGGGTGTTTTAGGTGAAAATAAAGAGATATTGTCTATTGTTACAAGGATGATTTAATAATTTAATTTGGGGTGATATACGATGAAGGATAAAGGGGATAAAAATAAAAAATGGTTTGATGTGTTTGATGAATTTGAGAAAAAATTTGATGATCTTTTAGATGAGATGTCAAAATATTTGGATTCAATTGATGTAGAAAAAAAGGAACGTGAAATTGAAGGCCCTTATATTTATGGTTTTTCGTTTATAATAGGTCCTGATGGTAAACCTGAAATTGGAAAATTTGGTCACATAAGGAAGGCTTATACAAGTAAAGGTGATCCCAATATTAGGGTTCCATTAACAGATATAATTGAAAGAAATAATGAAATCATCGTACTAGTTGAATTGCCTGGTGTAAATGAAGAAAACATACACATATTAATTAAAAGTGGTAAAATACATGTTTTAGCCTCTTCCGATAAAAGAAGATATAAAAAGGTTATACCATTACCTAAAACTGTTGACACAAGTTCCTTAAAAACTGAGTACAGGAATGGGATTCTTGAAATTAAGTTAAATAAAGTATGAGTAGTAAAGGTGTGTGATGATATGCCTACAAGATTGAGAAAAGTTAGAAAAATGCGTGGTTCAAGAACTCATGGGTGGGGACAAGTCTCACAGCACAGGGCCTCTGGCCAAAAGGGAGGGGCTGGAAATGCTGGTCTTCATAAACATAAGTGGAGTTGGACTATAAAGTATGAACCTGATCATTTTGGAAAAGATGACATGCGCCCTCCAAGAACTTCTAAACCCAAACGCTGGATAAATGTTGGTTCACTTGACAAACTATATACCTCTATTGCATCAACTTCTAGCTTGGAAACTGTTGAAGGAAGACCTGTATTAAATCTTTCATCACTTGGGTATGAAAAGCTTCTAGGAGCAGGCTCTGTTTCACGCGCCTATCATATTATTGTAGAAAAGTTTACAGAGTCTGCGAAGGAAAAGATTTTATCAGCGGGAGGTTTTATTGAAGGGTCGAAGTAGTATTGGGTGCTTTAACAAACTTCATAAAAAGCTTTTCAACAATAATACCTGAAGTCCCTAAGCCTATTAAAAAACTTTCCCTTAAAGAAAGATTGTTATGGACTGCTGCTGTATTAATAGTATACTTTATAATGGTTGAAACCCCATTATACGGTGTAACTACAGGGAGTGATCCTTTAACTTATACCAGAATAATTTTTGCTTCAGCTCACGGTACTTTGATGGAACTCGGTATAGGTCCAATAGTAACGGCTGGTCTGATTGCCCAGCTTCTAAAAGGTGCAGATATAATTAAATTAGATTTATCCAAAAGTGAGGATAGAGCACTTTTTACTGCTACTACAAAGTTTTTGACAATCATTATTGCACTTATGGAATGTTCTGCATACATATTTGGTGGTGCATTTGGTTTAAATTTGACACCACAGGTTACAATAATTATACTCTTCCAACTCTTTTCTGCAACATTAATTGTAATGCTTCTCGATGAAATGGTTCAAAAAGGATGGGGTATAGGAAGCGGTATAAGTCTCTTCATTTTTGCAAATGCTGCTGTACAAATTGCTTGGGGTCTTTTTAGCCCCTATCCAGTTATGGAGGCAGAGAATGTTGTTTCCCCATACGGTTTTATTCCCTATGTTATAGCTAAAGCTTCTTCCTCAAGTTTTAATGATATATTTTACAGAACTTCTGGTTTTCCTTCCCTTTTTACCGTGATTTTGACACTGTTTGTAATACTTTTAATCGTCTATGTTGAAGGGTTAAGGGTCGAAATTCCAGTCACATCTGCAAGATATAGAGGTTTCAGCGGAGTTTACCCAATAAAATTTCTTTATGTGTCAAACATTCCAATAATATTGACTTCTGCGCTTTTAACAAACATAACCTTTTTCACTCAGCTTATTTGGGCAAGATTTAATTCAGATAACAGTAATATGATTTTGAACTTATTTGGAACGTTCAATAGGACTACAAATACACCAACTGGTGGTTTAGCATATTATGTAACTGCACCTCGTGGTTTAGCAGCGGTTCAATCTGATCCATTGCATGCTATCATCTTCACACTGTTACTTGTAAGTTTCTCAGTTCTTTTTGCAAAAATTTGGGTTGAAATTGGAGGTCTTTCGGCAGATCAAGTGGCAAAAAGTCTTGTTGATGCAGGAGTTCAAGTTCCTGGATTTAGGAGGTCCGAACTAAGCATAAGCCAACTTTTAAATCGTTATATACCAACTTTAACAATTCTTGGAGGCATGTTTATTGGCTTATTGGCTGCATTCTCCGATCTTTTCTCTGTACTAGGCTCTGGTATAGGTATTCTGTTAATGGTTGATATAGGCATACAATATTATCAGACACTAGTTAGGGAAGAGATTGAAATATTCATGCCTGCGCTTAGTAAAGTTCTTGGGCGAAAGTGAAATTTAATTATAAATATGCAAGAAGCATAATATATTAAAACTATAAAAGTAAATAAATATTTATGGTTGAAGTTGATAGCATTCATGATATTCGAAATAGCCTGGAATCAAATTCCATATTCAACTATACTAATAATAATAACATCTATAGGGTTAAATTTGGTCTCCCAGATTGCAGTACGTTTTCTAGTTGATGTGGAAGAGGCTAGGCGTGTTGCGAGGGAGGCTAAAGCTTTTAGAAAAGAATTGTTAGATGCAATAAAAAGAGGTGACAAGGCTAAAGAAGAAAAGCTTAGGAAGAAAGAAAAAAGTATACAGCAGATGGAATTGAAGGCTTCAAATCAAAGGCTTAAAGCAACCTTTATTTTCATAATACCATTCTGGTTCATATACATTTTTATCTCATCTCTTATAGGATTAAACACTACTGTGGCCGTCTCCCCTGTAACATTACCTTTCATAGGTAATGAATTACAACTCTTCTGGTGGTATCTTATAACATCTTTTGCTTTCACAACAATTATAACAAAGTTGGTGGGGACAAGCATTGAATGAAAGAAGGAATATAGTCATAGCTATTAGTGGTCTTCATGGAGTTGGGAAAACAGTTCAAGCTAAGCGTATTGCAGAAGCGTTTGGGCTTAGGCATGTCTCTGGTGGAGTTATCTTTAGAAGTTTAGCGAAAGAAAAAAATTTATCGATTGTAGAACTTTCTAAAAATGCAGAATATTCTGATGAAATCGATAAACTTATTGATGGTCGAATGGTGGAGGAAGGTAAGAAGGGTAATGTGGTTATCGATTCAATGCTTTGTGCTTGGTTTCTTAAAGATATTGCATTAATTAAAATCTTTCTTACAGCACCGGATAACGTTAGAGTTGAACGGATAGCTAAAAGGGATAAAAAATCTTTTGCGGAAGCCTATAATGAAACAGTAGCTAGAGAAGCAAGTGAAATAGCCCGTTTTAAAAAATATTATGGTCTATCTATTTCTGATGTAAAGGATGCATGCCACCTTATTCTGTCCACAGAAGATCTTAGTGAAGATGACGTCTTTATAATACTTAAATCATATATACAACTTAGGCTGAAAAACGCTTTTGGTGTTCAGGGATGCTAGATGAAACTAAAAATGATGACTATATAGTATTATCTGATGAAGTAACAGACCCTAATTATGGTTTTTTTCCAGATAAAAGGCCAATTAATGTACATCTTAACTATGGTTTTATACCATTAGATAAACCAAGGGGGCCATCAAGTCATGAGGTAGTAGCTTGGGTTAGAAGAATGTTACAAATTGAAAAAGCGGGTCATAGTGGTACCCTAGACCCGCCTGTTTCAGGTATTCTTCCTATTGCCTTAGGTTGTGCTACAAAGGCCTTAGGCCTTTTTCTACTCGGCCCCAAAGAATATGTAACAGTGGTAAGATTACATAATGATGTACAGGAACAAAAAATATTAGATGTTTTCAGAGAATTTACTGGAACAATATATCAGCGTCCCCCTCAAAGGTCTAGCGTTAAAAGAGTTAGTAGGACAAAAAAAATTTATCAAATAAGCTTGTTAGAAAAGTTTGGCCGTCTTCTAGTAGTAAAAGTTAATTGTGAAGCCGGTACCTATATTCGGAAGTTAATCTATGATATAGGTGAAGTTTTAGGTGTTGGTGCTACAATGGTTGAGCTTAGAAGAACAAAAGTCTTTAATTTGTATGAAGAGCAAGGCTTGGTTAGATTGCATGACCTTTCAGCTGCAGTACACAAGTGGAAAAGTGAAAATGATGAAAACTTGCTCCGTAAGTTTGTTCAACCGATAGAAAATGTTTTAACACCATTTAAAAAGGTTTTTATCAAAGATTCGGCTGTTGACGCTATATGTCATGGTGCACAGGTTGCAGTACCTGGTATAGCTAAACTTTCATCAAGTATAGTTAAAGATGATCTTGTGTTAATATTATCTTTAAAAGGTGAACTTGTAGCCTTGGGTAAGGCATTATTATCTTCAGAGGAAATAGAAGAACTTTCAAAAGGTCTTGCTGTAAAGGTTGAAAGGGTAATAATGTCTAAGGGCACATATCCTAAGATGTGGAAATAACTTAAACCATATCTTCTAAAATTTTAAAATTTTTTAACAATTTTTTTATCACCTCTTTTGGTGGTCAAACTTGAATCAAAGGATAAGGCCGACAGTTTACTCACCAATATACAATAGGCCGAGAGAAGGTCGAGGTTTTTCTCTAAAGGAAATTAAAGAGGCGGGATTAACATTTTCTCTTGCAAAGAAACTTAATATTCCAATAGATAGACGTCGTAAAAGCTTACATAAGGAAAATGTGCAGAAAATAATGGAACTATTATCTAAGAGTTCAAAATAAAGAATTTATATAAATTTTATCTACCCCCTTTCGAACAAGAAATGGTTTATAGGATTGCTTGGATTAAGGGGGATGGTATAGGTCCAGAGATTTCTGAAGCTACACTAAATGTTATCGAAGCTTTAGAGTCAAAGCACAATTTAAATTTTAGTATAGTTTTTTATGAAGCTGGAGACCTTTGTCTTAGTAAAAGAGGGACTGCTTTACCCTCTGAAACTGTTGAAGGCTTTAGGAACGCTGACGCTGCAATAAAAGGTCCAGTGGGAGAAACTTCTATGGATGTAACAGTTAAGTTGAGACAAATATTTGACTTATATGCAAACATAAGGCCCGTAAAAAACTTTCCCAACATCGAATGTGTTAAAAATATAGATGTTGTTATTGTTAGAGAAAATTCTGAAGATCTGTATAAAGGGCTTGAATTCGAAATCGATAATATAGCTTTTGCCTTAAGAATAGTCTCAGATTATGCAACTAAAAGAATTGCAAGAGTTGCTGGAGAAATAGCTTGTAAAAGGTCTGGTCTAGTTACGATTGTACACAAATCCAATGTTTTAAGAAAGACTTGCGGCCTTTTTTCAAGAGTTGCAAAGGAAGAACTTTCAAAATATCCTGTGAAAGTAAATGAAATGTATGTTGACGCTGCCTCAGCTGTGCTAATAAGGTCTCCTGAAAAATTTGATGTCATTTTAACAACAAACATGTTCGGTGATATACTAAGTGATGAGGCTGCACAGATAGCTGGCAGTCTCGGTATAGGCCCTTCCGCTAACATCGGAGAAGAAAAAGCCTTCTTTGAACCAATACATGGTGCCGCTCCCGATATAGCTGGAAAAAATATAGCAAATCCCTACGCTATGATTCTCTCATTTAAAATGTTAATGGAATGGTTAAGTGAAAAGAAAAATGACCAAAGGCTTAAAGAAGCCGCTTACACACTTGAATCTGCTGTAGTAGAAGCTCTGAAAATGGGGTATAAAACACCTGACATAGGTGGAAATAAAAAAACTGATGAAATAGGACACCTTCTTCATAAACTAATAGAAAATTTATAAAGACAAGTTTTTAAGGAAATTCACAATAATAAGAAAGGAACATATGTGAGCCGGGATCGCCTAGCCTGGTAGGGCGATGGCCTGGAGCCGTTTAGACTGAAAGCCATTGACTCGAAAGAGTCTTGGGGGTTCAAATCCCCCTCCCGGCGCTATAATTTTATCCTATGGTATTATCTCAATAGAATTATTATATGTTGGATATATTAAATCATCTAATTGTATCCTACCATTTTTTGTCATCCCAATAATTTTTGGTTTTAATCTTCTAATTTTCTCTATTAACCAAAAATTTAACTCACATATTTCTTTAAAGCCTTCTTCACCCCAAAGTTTTTCCATATAAGCATATAAACATCTTCCACCACACTCTCTAGAAACAGAACAAGATTTACATGGTTCACCTATTAATGTATTTTCTGGCCTTCTAAAGCTCTTTAAATCTTCGGACAATACAGCCCATTTTTCTTCAACAGCAATTGGGCAAGCTAATATTCTTCCATCAGTTGTTATTGTGACAGAATCTATACCTGAACCACATGGTGGCATGGTACCACCATATAAGTTTCTTTTAAGTATCCCTTGAAATGGTGCAATTCCTAAGATCACTTTTTCCTGAATACTTTTGAACCAGAGATTAAGAAGTTTTTCAAGATTTGGTAAATAGTTATTTTTCACCCACCCTTCAAAATTCCCCCATCTCTCACTCCATATTACATTAAGTTGCCAATGTACATGGTCAAATAATCTTGTTGAGAGTAAGTGTAAAACATCTCTGTAAATATTTCCTTCTTCTGTTAAGGTCATGCGTGCAATAAGGTCTCCCTTAAAACCCTTCTTCCTTAACAATTTTGCATTCTCTAAAACTTTATCATAAACTCCTTTTCCACGGTACATATCATTCACTTCTTTAACACCATCTATAGAAAGTAAAATAGCATCAAATTTGTTTAAAAGCTCAAACTCGGCATCTTTTATCAGAAGACCATTGGTTTGTAAAACAAATTTTTTTGCAGGTATTTCTTTAACAATCCTCTTTATGTAGCTTGAATTTAGGATGGGTTCCCCCCCATAGAAGCAAATGTAGCATTCCTTATCCTTTTGTAAGAGTTTTTTTAAATCGTCAAACTTATACTTTATTTCCCACGGCATCTTTTCCTTGCTAAAGCTTCCTCCACAATATCTGCAATTAAGATTACATTTCCCTGTTGTATAAATTATGTAGAGCATAGTGTTGTGATTAAACGATTTTATAGCCAATATTTTTTAATTTCATATCCATTAAGCCATTTATTAATTCTCTAATTTTTTCTATTTTCCCCCTCACAACTAATGTTTCAAAACATTTTTCAACATCTAAATGTATGTGTAAAGTTGAAATTATTTCATGTGAATACTCGTGTTGAAGGTCTAGGAGTCTGTCCAGAAGTTCCTTTTTATGTTCAAAGATATAACTTATTGTACCTACACATTCCTCCTCCCCCCTTCTTGATAGCATCTTATTTTCTTCTATGAACAATTCTACAGCTTTTGTGATCGCATTAGACCTTTTCCTTATACCTTTTTCTTTCATTATATTTTCTAATGTGTTTAAAACATCTTTTGGAATTGTTACACTAATTCTTTCAACCCCTTTCAAATAGGGTACATCTCCTTTTCTTTCCTATTAAACTTCCTGATGCTTATTAAACTTTTTTAATAACTTTTCTCCCTAAAATGATAACATGTTCACTTTCTGCGAAGTTGTAGTTGAGGAACTGTTGCCTCCATTGAGGGCATTAGTGGCTCATAGGCTTAAAGAAAAAGGATACACTCAAACTCATATTTCATCTATCCTTGGGAAAACTCAACCCTTGATAAGCCATTATTTAGATTATGACATAAAATATTGGGAAGATAAGCTTAAACAATTTGGTTTTGAAGCTGAAGTACTAGAAAGTTACATTCAGACAATAATAAACAATATCTCCTCTGAACCCATTTTAGTAATAAAAACCTTTAACCTCATACTAATAGATATATTAAAAAGTGGTAAAATTTGTCATGTTCATAGGCAAAAATTTCCAACACTAAACAACTGTAATATATGTGTTGAATTATTTTCTCAACATAAATTAGAGTTAAATGAAGAAAGGGAAAATCTTTTAAAGTCCTTAGAAAAGGCTGTCAAAGCAATCGAGGAATCACCATATTTTGCATCAATTGTTCCCGAAGTATATGTCAATATAGCCGCCTCACTTGACACCTGTTATACCTTCGAGGATATTGCGACTATACCTGGTAGGATTGTGAAAGTTAAAAATAGGGTTAAAGCCCTTATGCCTCCAGAATTTGGAATAGTAAGTCATTTGACAAAGCTTCTTTTAGATGTTAAAAAAATTGATCCATCAGTAAATGTTGTTATTAACATAAAATATGATAAAAAACTTGCTCGCATCATTTCTGACTCAAAAATTTCTTTTACAAAAACTGAGCATGAAATGGTGTATAATGAGGATGATATAATAAATTATATAAGACGTGCCATTATAAAATTTGGTACTACTCCACAGATAGTTTTTGATGAGGGAGGATTCGGTCTTGAGCCAATAACATATGTTTTTGGAAAGTCTATAGAAGAAACCATAGATCTCGTTTTAAATTTGGCAAAAATGTATGTTCTAAAATAATGTATTTATTAAAAAATTTATTAATTTCAAAGTTTATTGTGGAAGGCGGTGTAATAATTTGAGTTCACCAACAGACAATCTTAAGCCAATAATCCCAGAACTGCTAGGTGAGGCAGCATTTGTTTATGTAGCTAAAGCAAATGAATTAACTAAGAAAGGCTACAATGTTATTTCCTTTGGTGTAGGGCAACCAGATATACCAACATTCCCACATATAATAGAAGCTGGTAAAGAAGCTTTAGATAAGCGCTTCACAGGATATACTGAAACTGCTGGAATATATGAACTTAGGGAAGCTATCTCAAACTATCTTAATTCAAGATATTCTACTGACGTTAAACCTACAGAGGTTATTGTAACACCCGGTGCTAAGGGTGCAATATTTCTAGCAATTGCCTCATATATTGATCAAGGTGATGAAGTAATTGTACCTGAACCCTCCTTTCCAGCTTATCCAGAGGTAACTAGATTTATAGGCGGTAAACCTGTTTTTGTTCCATTGAAATGGTTAGGTTCAGAAAAAGGTTTTGCTTTAGATATAGAAAAAATAGAATCTTCTATTACGAACAGAACAAAAATGATAATTTTAAATAATCCACATAATCCAACTGGCGCCCTTTTCCCAGAACAAGAAGTTATGAAACTTTATGAACTTGCAAGAGAACATAAACTTATAATACTAGCTGACGAAATATATGACAACTTTGTCTACGATAATCTTAAGTTTAAAGGATTATTGTCAGAAGAAGATTGGAGAAATTATATACTCTATATCAACGGTTTTAGTAAAACTTTCTCTATGACAGGATGGCGACTTGGATACCTTGTTATCAAAGAAGACTTGGCTCAAAAACTTACGAGATTTGCTGTGAACATATATTCTTGTCCAACAAGCTTTGCTCAAAGGGCTGCGATTAAGGCGATGACAGGCCCTTGGGAGCCTGTTAAAGAAATGATAAGCCTTTTCCAAAAACGGAGAGATCTAGCGGCAAAACTTCTTTCAAAAATTCCGGGGTTCGAAGTTTGGCCAAGTAAAGGTGCATTCTATATGTTTCCTAACATTTCAAAATTTTTGGATCAGGCAAGGCTTTCAGTAGAGGAGTTTGTAGAATACCTAATAAATAATCATCAAGTTATAACATTACCGGGGACGGTTTTCCCTGATAAGGCTGGTTCTAAATATATTCGCTTTTCGTTTGCCTCAAGCTTTGAAGCGATAGAAGAGGGTGTTAAGAGAATAAACAATGCTGTTAATGAACTGCTCAAGTAATAGTTTAGGAGTGTGCCGTGTTTGCTAAAGGAAGTGGTAGGTGGAATACTGTGTGGTGGAATGGGGAAAAGGTTAAGGCCTATAACAGACTCTATACCAAAATCTTTAATAGAAATAAAGGATAACTATACTATTCTAGATCGCCAACTTTTTCAGATGAAACATGCTGGTATATCTAAAGTTTATCTTCTAGCTGGATATTTATATGAAAAAATAAAGGAAAGATATAATAGCTACTGGAATGGTCTTGAGATAGAATATTATGTAGAGGATAGGCCTAGAGGTACACTTTTTGCAATTAACAATTTACTTAAAATCTCGGATTCGAAATATTATCTTGTAATGAACGGTGATATTGTAACAGATTTAAACCTTCGACTTTTGATAAACCAATCTTTAGAAAATGCTGTCACAATAGCTGTTACAAAGCTTGTTTCACCATATGGTATAGTTGAACTTTCTAACGGTAAAATCATTGGCTTTAAAGAAAAACCAACATTACCATATTATATAAATGCAGGCATATATTTAATTGATGCAAGATTAAAAGAATACTTTTTCGCATATGAGGAAGGGGATGTTGAGAAAACAGTCTTTCCCTATTTAGCCAAAAACGGTCTCTTAAACTATTATATGGAAGAGGATACATTCTGGCAATCTATAGATTCACAAAAGGATCTTGAATTCGTAAGGAAGGAATTCGTTAACAGAACTGACAGGCCATGGGGTTACGAAAAAATAATAGCGGAAACAGAAAACTATCTTACAGTACAGTATTATATAATGAAGGATTCAATTTTACCATTACACCATCATGAAAAAAGGGATGAAACACTACATATACTTTCAGGTGAAGGGTACCTTTATATTGAAAATGAAAAGATAAAGCTTTCAAAAGATGATGTCATACGTGTACTCCCAAAACAGAAGCATAAGATAGTCGCGTTAGAAGCATTAAAAATACTTTCATATTCTACATCATGTCCAGATGATTATATACAGGATGAATAAAGTTGACCCTAGAAAGGCGGTGGTGGTGGAAGAACTTTTTCCGGTTGAACTCCCTCCGCAGTGCCTATTACCTCATCCAAAATACTTCCTAAGGATCTCGCTACAAAAACTCCAATAATAAGGTCAATTATTGCTCCTATAATCCATAAAGCTCCACTTATTGCAGCACCTATTAATGAAATAATAAACACTAAAACCAGCCAAATAAGATACTTAACAAAACCAATCCTATTTATTATACTCCAATTTTCACTAAATGCAAAGATTTTCATAAAATTGTTTGTTTTTATCATGTTTCCTACAGCAATAACACCAACTATCATGAAAGCAAATAATAAGATAATCGCTAAAATCACGGGAACAAACAAAAACCCTCTAAACAAAATTCCAGGCGAAAATATTTGCCCCATTTCCCACGACTCTAATGGCGCAAACATTAGAAGAGATATGCTGAGTAAAATGATTGGAATAAGCGCGTAAACTATTACAGCAACAATAATCTTTAATCCTTCAAAAAACAATTTACCATAATCTGAAACTATTGGTGGCTCACTAATTTTCCTCCCTTCCCTTATTATTCTTCCTAAGTACCCTACTACAATAAAGTTGACAATAGGAATAATGCTTAAGATTATTAAAATTATAAGATTTCCAATTTTTGAAAAAAGTTTACCAGTAAACCTTCCAGCTTCATCAAAATTTTCCACAATTTCCATACTATATTGTTAATCATTGATATATATAAACATTAAAAAAATATTTATAAAGTGTAAGGCAACAAGAAAATTTATATGTCGTTAATTAATGAATTAAAAAGTTTCATGATAAAAAAATATGCGGGCCCGCAAGAATATTTTAATCATGTACATGTAGCCTTACTAATATATTGTCTTGGAGAAAATGCTCCAAAAAGTAGGTTCGAACTCTCTCAATTCTTGGGTCTTGGTGAAGGCTCTGTAAGAACTGTTCTTAAAAGGCTAAAAGCTAACTCTATAATTTATATAACAAAAAAGGGTGTTTACTTAAGCGAAAAAGGTTTAACCTTTTATAATGAATTCAAAAAGGTATTTCCCTTAATAATCGAAGATAAAATTTATTCACTTGCACCATGCAAATATAATGTAATTGTTTTAGCAAAAAAATTAATGAATAAAGTGTCTCAAGGGATAGAGCAAAGGGATCAAGCAATAAAATATGGTGCTAATGGCGCGATTACATTAGTTTATGAAAAAGAAAGTTTCAAGTTTCCGAACACTAAGGAAAACGTAGAACAACTTTATCCAAGTGAATTTTGGAGTAAAATAAGGTCTTTAGGGCAGCCTGAAGATGGGGATGTATTAATAATATGTTTTGCAGAAGATAGGCAAAAGGCGTATATTGGATGTTTTGCAGCTGCTTTATCCCTTTTCTCATAAATAATTTGCTTTCAATAAAGTTATATTTGGTGGCAATACCTATATCCTCCAATAAAATATAGTGTGGTCTGATGTATGACTCTAAAATCAAGACATTAAAATTATCATTATATGCAATATTATCTGTGGTTTTAGTGGAATTTTTGGGTGGTTTATTAGCGAATAGCATGGCTGTTCTAAGCGATTCTGCTCACGCTCTATTTGATGCTTTAACAACTTTCTGGTTAATGTATGCGGTGAAACTTTCACTTAAACCTCCAGATGAGGAACACACCTATGGTCATTCGAAAATTGAAACACTAGGCAGCCTGTTTGGGGGATTATCTCTTATGGGAATAAGTTTATTCATTTTATATGAAGCCACAATAAGGTTTTTAATAGGAACAAAGGTGTCTTTAGATTTTGCTCCAATTGCAATATTTTCAGTACTATATACGATGTTTGTTGATGTATACAGAGTTTTTATCCTTTCAAAAAATGATACCACTGTAATTAGAGCAAATCTTTTACATGCGGTAGCCGATTTTTCTTCAACAATAATCGCGCTTTTAGGCATTTCTGCAGCGTGGATGGGTTTTAGTCACTTTGACTCTATAGCCTCCATTATTCTATCTATCCTTTTAGGCTTTCTTAGCATAAGATTAATTTATACAAGTGCAGTTGAACTAAGTGATGTTGCGCCAAAAAAGGATTATCAAAAAATCAAGTCTATTATAGAAGATATGCATGATATTAAAGGCTTTAAATCTTTTAGGATGAGAAAAGTTGGCGAGCAATATTTTGTTGAAATGACTGTTCTATTATCTTCAAAGATTGATGTTGATAAAGCTCATGAAATAATATCAAAGGTTGAAAAAAGGATCGGTGACGCTATCAAAAACGTAACTGCAACTATACACTATGAGCCTGTTGAAGAAGAGCTATCATTAACGGAGAAGATTGAAAAAATTGCTTTAAAAAATGGTTATGTGAAAGGTGTACATCAAATTATAGTAACAAAAACCAAAGATGGTTACATATTAACCCTTCATATTGAAATGGATCCGAATATGTCCCTTTCTAAAGCTCATCAAATTTCAGAAAAAATAGAAGAAGAAATTAAAACAGTGTTTCCACTACTACAGAAAACAACTATACACATTGAAAGCTATCCTAGAACAGATGATGGGGAAATAATATATGATGAAAGTTTAACAAATCAAATACTAAAAATACTTAATTTAAATCAAAAGGTTAAAAAAGTTTCATCAATAAGAGTGTACAGAAGCTCAGGAAACAAGTATATCGACATATCATGTTCGTTCCCAGAAAATTTGAAAATTGAAGAAGTCCATAAAGAAATAAGTTACATCGAAGGCGTGATTAAAACAACATTAGGTGAATACATTGTTACGATACATCCTGAACCTGTATAGTTTCTGTGAATGTGTTTAAGTAAAGTTTATTAAATTGGTTGGATTATCCATCCAAGATGGAAAGTAGAAAACTTGCCCTAATAACAATATTAACCGCAACCACAGTCGTATCAAGAATACTACTTGCACCACTTCCAAATATCAAACCAGTTTCCTTCTTCACACTATTTTCTGGGCTCTTAGCCGGTCCTATTGTAGGCTTTCTTGTAGGCTTCCTTTCAATGATTATAACTGACATTCTATTCTTTGGTTCAGGTGTTTGGACAATGGTCACTGCTTCAGCTATGGGGCTTGTTGGTGTTTTGGGCTCCCTGTTTATAAAATTTAATGGTGGAATTTCACGGTTTAATCTATTTCTTCTTGGATTTTTTGCGACACTTTTCTATGATCTACTTACCTCCATTACTCTAGCATATATTTTTAATTATTCTATTGTCATTGCTTTGATTATGCTCTTTTTTCCTTCGCCTTATCCGTTCGGCCCTGTTCATGAATTTGTTAATGCAATGTTGTCTTCTCTAGCCATTCCAGAAATTTTTTCTAGGTTGAGGGGTGTTAAGGTTGGATAAGCTTAAGTTGCTTGTCATATTTTTGCTTTTCTGGGCTACTTTTGCCTCTGTTTTTGCTGCCTCATACTTTAATCGTGTTGAACTTTTAGAAAAGGAGGTTTCTTCTCTAAAAGATTTTAAAGAATCTTTGCAAAAAAATGCTACTGTTGTAGTTGTAATAAATTTTGGGAACGGTACTGTTTTTGCTAAAGCAGTGTACTTTAATCTTGATACCAGTTTTTCTGTTCTTAATGCGACATTATCTGCTGTAAGTGGAAGAATGGAGTACACTTATTCTGAAAAATTTGGTGATGTTTTTGTAACTAGAATTTTTGGTGTGGAAAATGATGTTAATGCCTCAAAATATTGGATGTTTTATGTTAATGGTGAGCTATCACAGACTGGTGCTTTAAAGACTAAGGTTTCCCATAATGATGTTATAGAATGGCGTTATGAAAAATTCTAACTAGATTATTTTTGTTAAAAATAAAAACTATTAATAAGGGTGTTCATAGGGAGTTTGTAAGGAAGAGTGGTATGTCTTCGTCTGAATTTAGGCATGTTGTAAGGTTGGGTGGTAGGGACTTAAACGGTAAAAAGAAGCTCATGGCAGCTTTAGCTGATATAAAGGGTATTGGTTTTACTACTGCAAATGCTATAATCAATAAGCTTAACCTTGACCCAAATGTTAGGCTTGGTTCACTGTCTGAAACTGATTTGAAAAAGGTTGATGATTGTGTGAAGGCTTTAAATTCCTTTATTGAATTACCATATCTTTTGAATAGGAGAAAAGATCCTTCTTCTGGGTCAAATGTTCATTTGATAGGCTCTGATCTAGAATTTATGGTAAAAGAGGATATTAGAAGAGAGAAGGAGATTATGAGCTGGAGGGGTGTAAGACACTCTCTAGGCCTTAAGGTTCGCGGTCAAAGGACTAGAACTACTGGAAGAAAGGGTATGACTGTTGGTGTTAGGAAGGGTGCTGCTAAAACTCAGCCTTCCGGCGGTCAAGAAAAAGGTAAAAAGTGAAATTACCATGAATTATCCTATTTTAAAAATCTTTATAACGGGATTGTTTATTAGGCGGGCGCGGAGGCTGTTGTAGAGGTGCTAATTTATGGGAGACCCTAAAAAGCCTAGAAAAAAATATACTTCTCCAAAAATGCCCTGGAGAAGTGATATTCTTGCATCTGAGCTCCAACTGTTGGGCACCTATGGTTTAAGAAATAAGCGTGAACTTTGGAAAGCTAAGACTATTCTATCAAAAATTAGGGGTCAGGCTAGGCTACTTTTGGCCATGTCAGAAAATGAGAGGAAGGTTAAAGAAAGTATTTTGTTGAAAAAGCTTTTGAGATATGGTTTTGTTCATGAAGGTTCGACTTTAGATGATATTTTGAACTTGACGGTTGAAGATATATTAGAGAGAAGGCTTCAGACTATTGTTTGGAGGAAAGGTTTAGCTAAGTCCCCCTATCAAGCAAGGCAGTTTATTGTACATGGTCACATAGTTATGAATGGTCGTGTTGTCAGACGACCTGGAATGTTTGTTATGGTTGAAGATGAAGACTCCATTAGGTTAAGAGACGATAGTCCATTAAAGGTTGTCTTGGAGGCTCGAAAGGGTTGATTTAAATGTCTACACCAACTTCTTCCCAAGAGGAAAGGTGGGCTGTTGTACACATTTACAGCTCATACAACAACACAATAGTCCACTTCACGGACCTTTCCGGTGCAGAAACTATTGCAATAAGCTCAGGCGGCCGCCATGTTAAAGCAGACAGGTTTGAGTCTTCACCTTATGCTGCCATTAAGTCTGCAATGGCATGTGCTGAAGAAGCAAAAAGGAAGGGTATAACCTCTATTATAATAAAGGTTCGTGCTGTTGGTGGTACTGGTCCTAGAGTTCCTGGTCCAGGTCTTAATGCAGCTTTAAGGGCTCTTGCCAGAGCAGGTTTCAAGATAGCAAGAATTGAAGATGTAACACCTATACCTCATGATACAACACGTAAGCCTGGTGGAAGAAGGGGTAGGAGAGCATAGTATGCCAGTTAAGGTTCTTGAAGAATCTTATGATAAAATTAAGGTTCTATTCGAAGGCTATCCACGAATATATGTGAATGCGATTAGAAGAGCTGCTCTCTCTCTTGTGCCAGTAATGGCTATTGATGACGTTGTTATCTTAGAAAACTCATCCTCTTTCTATGATGAAGTTATAGCTCACAGACTCGCTATGCTCCCATTAAAGACTCCTGTTGGAAAATACGTTCTTCCAGCGGAATGCGATTGTAAAAGCTCTCTAGGCTGTCCAAGATGCCGTGTTCTTCTTGTTCTGGACGTGGAAGCTGGTGATAGAGTTCGAACAGTTTACTCTGGAGAACTCGTGTCTGAAGACGAGGATGTGAAGCCAATTTCACCTAACATCCCTATACTGAAACTTTCTCCGGGACAGAAGGTTAAGCTTGAAGCTTACGCGAAACTGGGTAGAGGGAAGGACCATTCAAAATGGCAGGCTGCAACTATTTCTGTACTTAAGTCGTATCCAATAATAGTTAAAGGTAAATCTTGTGATAATTGTGGCTTATGTGTTGATGCATGTGTTAAAAACGTTTTTTCTATAAAAGACGGTCTTCTCCAGATTGAGAATCCCTTAAACTGTAGCCTTTGTATGCAATGTGTTAAAGTCTGTAAGTCTGATCCGAAGGGTATAAGTGTGGAAGAAGCTGATGACAAATTTATCTTGATTATTGAAAGTGTTGGTTCAATGTCTGCTAGAGAAATATTACTTGGTGCAATTAAAGAGATAATGTCACAAGTTGATAAAATGATTGATAATATCTCTAATGTGGTGGTTGAAGTTGAAAAGAAGAGCTAACAATCCTATAATAAAAGAGGCTGTTAAAAAAATTAGAAGTGTATCTAAAACTGGAAATGAAAAATTTTGGTCTAGTGTTGAGGAGATGATACTTAGGCCGAGGTCTAGGCGTCCTGAAGTTAATGTTGGTAAAATTTCTAAGTTGACTAAAGAAAATGATGTTGTTCTTGTGCCTGGAAAGCTTTTAGGTGACGGGCTAATAGATCATCCTATTACAATAGGAGCCCTTTTTGCATCAAAAAGTGCTATAAAAAAGATTGTGGAAGCCGGCGGCACCTTCTTGTCTTTAACAGAATTTATAGAACGCTTTCCTGACGGCTCTAACGTTAAATTATTTGGTGGTTGAAGATGGTTGGGCAGGAAAAGATTATTGTGGTTGATGGAACAGGACATATTCTTGGACGTCTTGCTTCAAAGGTCGCTAAGCTTCTTTTGGAAGGAAACCGAGTAGTTATAGTGAATTCGGAGAAGATTCTGCTTTCTGGTTCTAGAAAGTCTAAAATTAATGAATTTCTTTCATACTTAGAGATTAAAAGTAGAGTTAATCCAGAATATGGGCCATATCATCCTAGACGTCCGGAAAATATTGTCTCAAGAACAGTTAGGGGCATGCTTCCTATAAGGAAAAGCAAGGGTGCGTTAGCATATGATCGTTTAAAAGTGTTTCGTGGAGTCCCCAAAGAATATGAAAATGTTGAAAAAGTGGTCTTTCCTGAGGCTATGGCAAAAAAACCAATATCATTTTATATTAGTGTTGGTGAGGTTTCACAGCATTTAGAAAGCAGGTGAAGGTCTGATGGCTAAAAAGATAGTGCAGTCGGATGGATGGCGTAAGACAGCTTACGCTCAAGCTACTGTAACATCCGGTCAAGGAAGAGTTTGGATAAACAATGTTCCAGTTGAAATACTTCAACCTGAGTTTGCAAGGTTAAGAATAATGACCCCCCTGCTTTTGGCTAAAGAAATATCGAATAAAGTTGATATTAATGTAAAGGTTAGCGGTGGTGGTTTTATGAGTAGGGCTGAAGCCTGCGCGATGGCAATATCACGTGCTCTTGTTAAATGGAGTGGCTCTGAAGAATTGAAGAAACGTTTTCTTGAATATGATAGATATCTTATTGTAGGCGACCCCCGACAGGCTGAACCAAAGAAGTTTGGTGGTCCAGGTCCAAGGAGAAGACGTCAGAAGTCCTATAGGTGAAAATGCTATGATGTTTCCTGTTAGATGTTTCACATGCGGTTCCCTTATAGGGGATAAATACGAAGAGTTCAAGAAACGTGTTGGAATGGGCGAGGATCCTGGAAAGGTTTTAGACGATCTCGGTATTAAAAGATACTGCTGTAGAAGAATGTTCATCACAAATGTTGACATAATAGACCAAATTCTACCATATGAGGAGTCAGTGTATAGAAAGGGTAAAGAATATCAAGTTACAAGGTGATTGTATGGGGACTGAAATTAAGGAAGTTAAAGCTAGGATAATATTCAACAGCCGAGGCGAAAAGGCGTTTGAAGTAGACGTGCTTATAGACGGTTTCATTGGACGCGCCTGTGCTCCAGCGGGCGCAAGCACGGGTGCAGCAGAAGCTGTAGCATTCCCTCCATCAGGGCCGGAAGGAGCTCTTCAAATTTTTAAGGAATATTCAACTAAACTTATAGGGTTTAAAGCTGACGATATAGTTGGCTTATCAAAATTGTTGCATGAGATTGATAAAACACCTAATTTTAGCAAAATTGGAGGTGCAGCTGCTTTTGCAATTACTGTTGCATCTGCTGACGCTGCTGCAAAATCTCTTGGAATACCAATGTTTAAGGTTATAGGAGGATCGAGGAGATACGCTCACCCCTATCCTTTAGGAAATGTTCTTGGTGGTGGAAAACATGCCGGTCCAGGCTCTCCCGACATTCAAGAATTTCTTTCTCTTCCTGTTGGTGCAAAGAAGATATATGATGCAGTATATGCTAACATTCTAGTACATAGGGAAGTGAGGAGGTTGATTGAAAAAAGAGATCCATCATTTTCTGGTGGAAAAGGTGATGAAGGTGCTTGGGCTCCAAATTTAACTGACTTAGACGCCTTGGAAACGGTTTATGAGGCTGTAAACAATGTTAGTGATAAGGTTGGTTTTAAGGTTAAGATGGGCATAGATTTTGCCTCTTCCTCACTATATAATCCAGAAACAAAATCTTATGAGTATGCACGCAGAAACAAGGTTTTCTCAAGAGAAGATCAAATAAACTTTGTGCTTACGATAATAGATAAATATTCTCCAATTTACATTGAAGATCCACTATTTGAAGACGATTTTGAAGGCTTTGCGATGTTGACGAAGCAAGCAAAGAACACTTACATTGTTGGAGACGACCTGTTTGTAACAAATACAAAAAGGCTTTTAGATGGTGTGAAAATTGGTGCAGGAAACGGTGTTATATTGAAGGTTAACCAGGTGGGTACATTAGGTGATGCTATAGAATTTGCAAATTCGGCGAAAGCTAACAGGTATATTGTTGCGGTTTCACATAGGTCTGGTGAAAGTGTTGATTCCCATCTTGCGCATATTGCTCTTGGTGTCTCAGGCGAAATTATTAAGTCTGGTGTTGTTGGAGGCGAACGTATCGCAAAGCTTAATGAACTTATTAGAGTAGATGAAACTTATGGCCCATTTGATATGATGAAATTGGTTTGGTGAAAAATTATGTTAGAAGAAAATGAATCTGTTGACGAAGAAGGTTCTGCTGAAAGAATGGTTACAACTGAGGTGACCGAAAAAGCTCTTTTCTCTTCAGGTATAAGAATTGGTAGTGTAGCAAAAACATCTTACATGCGTAAATTTATTGCAACCACAAGACAGGGTGGCTTAAACATAATAGACATAAACAAAACGCTTGAAAGGATCGATATCGCTGCTAAAATGATAGCTCGAGTTGGTCCAAAAAATGTTATCGTTTACTCGAGGAAACCATATGCTCAGAAGCCTGTAGAAAAGTTTTGTGAACTTACTGGAGCAACACCTGTTTTGAAAAGATTTCTTCCAGGAACTATTACAAACCCTCTTCTAAAAAACTATTTTGAGCCTGAAATAGTGTTAGTTTCTGACCCCTTTTATGACAAACAGGCTATAGATGAAGCCTCAAGTTTAGGTATACCTGTAATCGCCATATGTAATACTGACAACGTAGTTTCAAACGTTGACCTTATTATTCCAGCTAACAATAATGGGAGGAAAGCGTTGGCTGCAGTATATTGGCTTCTTGCAAGAAGCGTTTTAATTGCTTTAAAACTTCTTCAGCCTAATGAGCCCATGAAATATTCGATAGACGATTTTGAAACTAAGCCGGAAGAAGAATCTTAAACTTATAAACTTCCTTTTACAACATTTTGTAGATGGCCTTTGGCTAGTATAAGACGTCCAGCGGTATCTGGAACATTTTATCCAAGTAATCTAGGAGAATTAAAAAGTTTACTTGAACAGCTTTTCTCATCAAGTAAAGCTAAAGTTTCACAACTTCCACAATTTTCAAAAATTGTAGGTGTTGTTTCCCCTCATGCTGGATACGAATATTCTGGATATGTTGCTGCAAAAGGCTACTCTATTCTGAAATCTTATGTCCCCTTGTTGTCAAGGGTGATAATTTTAGGCCCAAATCATAGGGGTGTGGGAAGTATAATTTCTTCTTCTACCAAAGAATATTGGGCAACCCCTCTTGGGAATGTTAAAGTAGATGTTGATGGTGTTAAGCAACTTCTAAAATTTTCTAATATTATTGACTTAGATGATTTTTCGCATGCTTATGAACATTCTATAGAAGTTCAGCTCCCCTTTCTACAGTATCTTTATGGAAACAGCTTCAAGATTATTCCAATATGTATGATGGAGCAAGATAAACATTTTGCTCTAGAAGTAGCCAAAGCTTTACTGAATATTTTTGACCCTGAAAAGGATATTATTGTCGCCTCATCCGATTTCACACATTATGAGTCGCAGGATAGTGCACGGAAAAAGGACTTGACGCTTATAAGCTACATTGAAAACCTTGATATTGATGGCTTCTACAACTGCCTCTATAATATGAATATTACTGCTTGCGGTTTTGGACCTATTGCAGTCCTGATGGCTGTCTCAAAAAATTTGGGTATGATTGGTTCAAGACTTGTATCTTATATGACTAGTGGAGATGTTATAGGTGACTACGATCAAGTTGTAGGATATGCTTCTATCGTCTTTGGTAAGTGGTAGTTTTTGAAAGCTTGTGCTTTCTCTCCTGGAAAGGCTATTCTACTAGGTGAACATTTTGTTGTTCACGGTGCTTACGCTCTTGTTGCCGCCATCCAGCAAGGTTCATTTGCTTTCACATGCTTTTCGGACACAGATGAAATAGTAAGCGAGTCTTTGAATGTTGCTTGGAGAGATGGTTCCATTGTTCCTATGCAGTTGCTTCCATACAAGAAAGCTTTGGATAAAATTAGGGAACAGTATAATTTTTCTAAAAAAATTAGGTCAGTACTTTCTACTAACCTTCCAATATCGGCTGGGCTTGGATCATCAAGTTCCACTTCTGTAGCATTTTCAGCCTCTGTTCTAAAGCTTATCTCAGGGGAGGTCGACTATAGCATGCTCTATAACATGTCAATGGAGTCGGAACGTGTTACTCATGGTAATCCTTCGGGTGCTGACGTTTTTATCGGAATAAGAGGCGGTATTCATCTTTTTAAAAAAGATAGTTTCTCAAAAGAAATTACCCTTCCGAATAAGGTGAAAATTCTTTTGATAAACACTGGCCAAGTTAGACAGACTTCCAAGCTCATCTCAAAATTTTCTAATTTTAAAGACCTGTATCCCTCGTATTTTAAAATGCTTGTTGAAGCATCCTCACACCTTACTCTAATTGGCTCCGAATATTTGAGTAAAGGTTCTCTAGAAGAGTTCGGTCTTTTAATGTGCTATCAGCATGCCATACTCTCACATTTTGGAGTGTCCACTGAGATCCTGGATAAGATTGTAGAGTTGGCGATGTACTCTGGTGCCCTTGGTGCGAAGCTTACAGGTGCAGGTGGAGGTGGCTGTGCTATTGTTTTACCTAAACAGTCGATGGTTGAAGAGGTTTTAAACAGTTTTAAAAATTTTGAAGTCTATGTTTCTGAAATTCCTGCAGGAGGTTTAAGAGTTTGGATGGAATAGGAGCGCTTGTTATAGTAAAGTTTGGGGGTTCAGTTATAACCGACAAGAATCACCCCCTTTCACTTAATCAAGTAGCATTAGATTCGCTGTCGAAGACACTTTCTATGCACCCTTCTAAGAAGGTTATAGTTCATGGTGGAGGCTCCTTTGGACATCATTATGCTAAAATGGCCGGATTAAATACTAGATGTAAATTTGTTGATGATATTAAACAGATTGCATTAATCAGGAAGAGTATGCTAGAGCTTAATGCTCATGTAATAAACTCGCTTTATTTGTATGGCTTAAATCCTTACACGATAGCCCCATTCTATTGGAGTAAAAGTTTGAACGGTTTGAAGGCTTTACTCTATAAACTTTTGTCCCAGAACGTCTGTCCCGTGTTCTTTGGAGACGTGTTGCCATGTAATAGAGGATTTAAAATTCTTTCTGGAGATGATATTTCATACTTCCTTTGTAGGATGCTAAAACCTTCCCGCATGATATTCTGTATTAATGTAGACGGCATTTTTCCTTCATCAAATATGAAAGGTCCAATCATAAGGGAACTGGATCCTAAAGTTGTTGAAAAAATAATGGCAAAGAAGTCTTCTATAGATGTTACTGGTGGCATTGTAAGAAAGATTAAAATTGCTTATAAGATCTCGAAATTGGGTGTTGACGTATTTTTTGTTAATGGTTCGAAACCAGACGATTTTTTCAAAGCTTTAAATGGAGAATATGGTGTGGGAACTTGTATGAGGGGTATGAAATGAGCGATCAGATTAGAAAGAGAAAGGTTGACCATCTTTCTATATGCCTTAAAAAGGATGTAGAATGTAAGAATATTACAACAGGTTTAGAGTATGTGTATATTGTTCACAATGCTCTTCCAGAAATAGATCTAGATGATGTCAACACTTCGTCCGACTTTTTCGGATACAAACTTTCTTTCCCCCTCCTATTTGATTCGATTACTGGGGGCTCTAAAGAATCAAAGCAAGTAAACAAAACTATCGCTGAAGTGGCAAAGGATAAGGGTTTAGGCATGTTTCTTGGAAGCATTCGCCCAGCTCTTGAAGACCCAAATACGCTTGATTCCTATACTATTGCAAGGGATACCGCTCCAGACATATTTATTGGATTAAATATTGGTGCCTCACAACTTTCTAGAGGTTTTGATCTTGACAGACTAAAATCCATTCTAAATGATATGAAGGCTAACGCCTTATCTATACACTTAAATCCATTGCAAGAATCTATTCAAGTTGAAGGTGAACCATTCTTTAAGTCTGTTCTCGAAAGAATAAGTTTCCTTGTTAAAAATTTAAATGTTCCAATAATTGTTAAAGAAGTAGGATGTGGGATTTCTCGTGAAGTCGCTACAAAGCTTGAGCTTGCAGGTGTTTCCGCCATCAACGTCGCTGGCCTAGGTGGCACAAATTGGGCTGTAGTAGAGTCTATTAGAGCTAGAATGTTAGGACACAATTATAAAGCTGAACTAGGTGGCCTATTCTCCTCCTGGGGTATACCAACATCCATCTCGATTATTGAATGTGTTCAAAGTGTAAAAATTCCTATTATAGCCTCTGGTGGTATAAGAAATGGTTTAGACATGTTTAAGGCTATGGTTTTGGGGGCAAGATATTGTTCAATAGCCCTTCCAGTATTAAGAGCGTCTAAGTCTCTTCAAGAGCTTTCTAGGTTAGCTGACCTGTTTTTAGTCGAATTTAAAACTGCCATGTTTTTGGCTGGTTGTAAGTCTGTAAATGATCTTAAGTCAGTAAGATACTATTTAGGCCCCCAGCTTAAAGGTTTGCTTTCAAGGTGATAATCTTGTCAATATACGATGAAATAAAATATTTTTCTTCAAAGGTTGACGAATATCTTGTAACCTATTTTATAAAAGAGCCACAGTTTTTGTACGATGCCTCCTATTATCTTATAAGACATGGTGGAAAAAGACAGAGGCCCTTTATACTAATAAATTCTGGCATGATGTTTGGAGCGAACCTTAATGAACTGCTTCCCGCTGCAGCTGCGGTAGAAATTTTGCACAACTTTACCCTTGTACATGATGATATAATGGATAATGATGAAGAAAGGAGGGGTGTTCCTACTGTTCATGTTAAGTTTGGTGTTCCTATGGCTATTCTCGCTGGAGACCTTCTTTTCGCAAAATCCTTTGAAGCTGCATTAAACCTCTTGAAATATTCCTACAATCACAGTCAAGTGGTTAATGTTATAGCAGCCCTTGTTAATGCATCTATTGAAGTTTGTGAAGGCCAGGCTCTTGACCTCAAAATTGCAGAGTCAAAACAATTTCCTTCTAAAGAAGAATACTATCGTCTTATAGAATTGAAAACTTCTTCCTTGTTTAAAGCTTGTACAGCAATAGGCGCTATCTTAGGCGGTGCTGACGCATCTTCCATGGAAAAATTGAAGGAATTCGGTAGACTCTATGGCCTCTGTTTCCAATTAGTTGATGACGTTCTCTCTATAACTGGAGACCCTTCAATAACAGGTAAACCTGTTGGAAACGATATAAGAGAGGGAAAGAAAACCTTGGTAATAAGGTACGTTCTAGAAAGTGCCTCTGAAAGTGAAAAGTCTAAGCTCTTATCAGTCTTGGGCAATCGTATGGCATCAAATGCGGAAATAAATGATGTTCTATCCATAATTATATCGTCTGGTGCCCCTGAAAGAGTTAGGTTAGAGGCTAAGCTTCTATCAGAGAAGGCAATATCCATTCTCCAAACTTTTCCAAAGTCCAGAGCAAGAGACATGTTAATAAATTTGACAATGGAGGCTTCAAGCAGGAGTAGGTAAATTGTTCTCGGAAAAGGAAGTTGAAGAACTTATAAGAAAGTATGCTCTAGAAAATGCTGTAAAGTTTGGGGGCAAGTGTAATCCTCAAGCTGTCTTAGGTAAAGTTTTAGGTGAAAGGCCTGAATTAAAGTCCAGAGCTAAGGATCTTGCTAAACTAGTGGAGGAAATCTCTGATCAAATAAATAGTATGAGTTTAGATAGTCAAAAAAATCTTTTATCCCAATATTCTTTTGGAGAAAGGCAGCCTCAACAAAGGAAGGAGGAAAAATTTTTACCTCCACTTCCTGATGTTGAAAAGTATGGTAAAGTTGTTACACGTTTCGCTCCAAACCCGGACTGTGTGCTTCATCTTGGTTCTGCAAGGGCAATAATATTATCGCATGACTATGCAAGAATGTATGATGGTAAGTTTATTTTAAGGTTTGAAGACACTGACCCAAGACTGAAAAAGGCTTCACTTCAATTCTATGATTCAATTAAGGAGGATCTGAAATGGTTAAAATGTGAATGGGACGAAGAATATGTTCAAAGTGACCGTTTACCAATATACTATGAATTTGCTAGAAAACTTATTGACGTTGGAGGTGCATACGTTTGTACATGCGAAAGTGAAATGTTTAAGAAACTTTTGATAGAAAAAATGCCTTGTCCTTGTAGAAATCTTTCTATAAAAGAGAATCTCGAACGTTTTGACAAGATGTTAGATGGAACCTTTGATGAAGGGGAAGCTGTTCTTCGAATAAAGACTGACTTAAACCATCCTAATCCAGCGGTAAGGGATTGGCCTGCATTAAGAATAGTGGACACAAGTAGGTATCCTCATCCACGTGTTGGCTCAAAGTTTAGGGTTTGGCCTCTCTACAATTTTTCAGCAGGCCTCGACGATCATCTGATGGGGGTAACACATATTATTAGGGGAAAGGAACATTATACTAACATGGTTCGTCAAAAATATATGTACTCTTACCTTGGATGGTCTTATCCTACAGCCATACATTATGGTAGACTTAAAATCGAGGGAGGTGTTTTAAGTAAGTCTAAGATTATGCAAGGAATAGCTAAAGGCTTATACAGTGGTTTCGACGATCCAAGACTTGCAACCTTTAAAGCCCTTAGAAAGCGTGGCGTTCTTCCTGAAACTATAAGACAGATTATTTATGAGGTAAACATTAAACCTGTTGATGCAACTATAAGTTGGTCAACTTTATTTTCTATAAATAAAAAGCTTGTTGACCCTATAGCTCCCAGATATTTTGCAGTATTCAATCCACTAATTTTGGCTATAAAAGGTTTTGATGAAGAACGGCAAATAGTTTTGAGAAAGCATCCTAATGTTGAATCTATGGGCTACAGAAGTATTCATCTCACTCCAGAAGATGGTGTATTAAAAGTCTATATTAGTGGAAATGATCTTGAATTGATCAAAAAATGTAATGTCTTTAGACTAATGGGTTTAGCCAACATTACAGAATTCGATTTAAAGTTTTCTCATGCAGAAGCTAAAGTGCACAGTTTTGATATTGAAACCGCAAAAAAGTTAAATGCGCCACTAATACATTGGGTTCCAGTAACGGACTGTGTAAAGGTTCAGATGATTACCTCTGATGGAAACTTGATTGAAGGTTTTGGGGAAAAGAGTTTGGCTGATGCACCTATTGATTCAATAGTACAATTAGAACGTGAAGGTTTTGCTAGAATTGATAGTAAGAAAGATAATACGGTTAAATTATATTTTTCTACAAGATAGGTTAGAAATTTTTTTAAAGGTTATGTTTATATTCTGGTTAAATGGAGGTTTTAGGGACTTGATGACTATGTCAACCAGAAAGGATGAATCTAGTCGGAAGGCGTACTATGTGAAATTTGAAACTCCAAAGGAAATTATGGATTCTGTTTACGAAATATTAAGAAGGGCTTCTGAATCAGGTAAGGTTAAGAAGGGTACAAACGAAGTTACAAAGAGTATAGAACGTGGTGTCGCTAAACTAGTAGTTATAGCTGAAGATGTTGATCCACCTGAAATTGTAGCACATCTCCCAATATTATGTGAAGAAAAAAGGATACCGTATGTTTACGTTTCAAGTAAAAGTCAGCTCGGTGCGGCTGTCGGAATAGATGTTCCAGCTGCATCAGTTTGCATAATCGAACCAGGTGAAACCGCACAACTTTTAGACGATCTAATAAAATCTGTTTCAAAGCTTAAACCTCAATCATAAAACCTTTTTTCAGGTGTCTAAAATGTCTGTAAAAAGTGAAGAAAAGCCGACGCCTGCTGAGGTTGTTCAAATAGTTGGCAGGACTGGTGTTGCTGGGGAAGTTACACAGGTGAGAGTTAAAATTTTAGAGGGTAGAGACAAAAATAGGATTCTGACGAGAAACGTTAAGGGTCCTGTTAGAATTGGAGACATTATAATGTTGAGAGACACTGAACTTGAAGCAAAGAAGATAAAGTGATTGTAGTATGTCGTTCCAGAAAAAGTGTTCTTTTTGCGGTTCTACTATAGAAATGGGTACTGGTATAGCTTTTGTGAAAAATGATGGTACAATGCTTTGGTTCTGTTCCTCAAAATGTAGAAAGAATATGCTTGTTCTAAAAAGGGATCCTAGAAAGTTAAAATGGACTGATAAACATCCTAAAAGATCTGCTAAGAAAACATAAATTAAAATCATTATATAATTCCATTTTTATGGAATTGCTGTAAATATATAGGTGAAACAATCTTTGATGAGATTAAGGCAGCCTATTGTGGTTGTATTGGGCCACGTGGATTCTGGAAAAACTTCTCTTTTAGATAAGATTAGGAAAACCGCTGTCCAGGCTAGGGAGAGTGGTGGTATTACCCAGCATATTGGTGCAAGCATATTTCCCAAAGAAACTTTGATTGAAATTTGTGGCCCACTACTTTCAAAGGTTGGTGGAGAAATTAGGGTTCCCGGACTACTGGTAATAGATACACCGGGACACGAAGTTTTCTCTAACCTTAGAATAAGAGGTGGTTCTGCAGCGGATTTCTCTATACTTGTTGTGGATGTAATGAAGGGTGTTGAAGCTCAGACTGTTGAAAGTATAAATATTTTGAGGGAGAGGCGTGTCCCATTTGTTGTTGCCTTAAATAAAATTGATATGATAAGTGGCTGGAAGCCTGCCAAAACACCATTTATAACAGAATCTCTTAAAATTCAGTCTCCATCTGTTATCGAAATTCTTGAACGCCAACTTTATACTGTCGTCGGAAGCCTTTCACAACTTGGTTTCAGGTCTGACCTATATTCTAGAGTAAAAAATTTTGCTAAAGAAATTGCTATAGTTCCTGTTAGTGCAAAGACTGGTGAAGGCATTCCTGAACTTCTATCCATAATTGTTGGGCTTACACAACATTACATGAGTTCTCAGCTCGCATACAGGCTTGGTACACCTTCTGGTATAGTCCTCGAAGTTAAGGAGGAGATTGGTTTGGGTGTTACTGCAGACGCTATACTTGTTGAAGGTGTTTTGAAGGTAAACGATTTACTTGTAATGTTAAAGAGGGACGGCGCTCATCCTATACGTGTTAGAGCACTTTTAATGCCTAAGCCTTTAGATGAAATGCGTGATCCTATGGACAAATTTAATCATGTAAGTGAAGTTTATGCAGCTGCTGGTGTTAAGATTGTTTCCCCTGAACTTGATGGTGTTTTGGCAGGCTCTAGGTTTGTTGGTTTAGAAAATATGTCAAAGTTTGATGAAGTAAAGATGCAAATTGAAAGTGAGGTTAAGGATTTAACTTTTTTAAAGGATGAGCTTGGTGTAATTGTTAAGGCTGACGCATTGGGTTCACTTGAGGCTATAGTAAACTTTCTCAGGAAAAAGGGTGTTCCTGTTCGTTTAGCTGACATAGGTCCTGTGTCAAAGAGAGATGTTATTGAAGCGATAACGGTTGCGGAAAAGGATCCTTTTCTTGGAGTTATACTTTATTTTCATGTCAAAGTTTATCCTGATGCTGAAGAACTTATTGTCGCTAAGGGTGTTAAAACCTTTAGTGACCCTGTAATATTTAATATGATAGACGGTTACCTAAAGTGGGTTGAAAGTGAAAGGTTAAGGAGGGAGTCTGCTGAATTCGGTTCACTTGTTTTACCCTGCAAAATACAGGTTTTAAAGGGCTATGTTTTTAGGAGAAGTAATCCTGCCATATTTGGTGTTGAAGTGCTCGAAGGTAGGCTCAAACGTTTTCCACTTATGAGAGAGGATGGTGATCTTGTCGGCGTTGTTAGCGGTATACAGGATAGGGGTAAAAGTCTTGATATAGCGTATAAGGGTCAACAGGTTGCGGTATCGATTAAAGAAGCCTTTGTTGGTAGAACATTTGATGAAGGAGACATACTCTATTCTTCTCCACCTGTTAATGATGTAAAACTTTTGAAAACAAAGTACTTGGACAAATTGAGTGAAGAGGAAAGAAGGCTTTTGGATGAAATAGTGAAAATAAAAAGGTCCAGAGATCCCTCCTTTATATTCCTCTAAAGGTATAGTTTAGGCAAAAATCAAAATTTTATAACATACTGTTGTTCTGCTCTGTGGTAGTGAGCGTTAAAATATGGCCAACTTTAAAATAGTCCTATCTGACCCAAAAACTGGAAAATCTACAGTATACGAGGTTAAAGACCAGCAGGCTGCACCGTTTTTAGGTTTAAAAATAAATGATGTAATAGATGGTTCAGTTTTAGGCGTTAATGGAAAAATTAAGATAACCGGAGGATCTGACCGAGCAGGCTTTCCTATGAGGGCTGATATTCCGGGTGGAGTTAAAAAGTATGCTTTGCTCACAAAGGGTGTAGGCTTAAAAGAGGTTAGACCTGGTGAAAGACGTAGAAAACTTGTTAGAGGTAATACTATAACAGAAGACATTTATCAAATAAACGCTGTACTATTGTCAAATGAATCGAATGCAATAAAATCGTAGGGTGAATTCTTTGTACAAGATCCCACGCCAGCCTGAAGTAAACATTGGTACAGCAGGGCACGTTGATCATGGTAAAACAACCTTGGTTCAAGCTTTAACTGGAAAATGGGCTAGCACGCATAGTGAAGAGCTTAAGCGTGGGATCACAATTCGTGTTGGCTATGCTGACGCTGCAATCTACAGGTGCCCAAAATGTCCTCCGCCATCAAACTACAGTACTTCACCAACATGCTCATCTTGTAATTCTCCAGCTGAACTCGTTCGTGTTGTAAGTTTTGTCGACTGCCCTGGGCATGAAAGTTTGATGGCTAACATGCTATCTGGTGCCGCACTAATGGATGGTGCGATACTAGTTATAGCCGCAGACGAGAAGGTTCCTCAACCTCAGACTTCTGAGCATCTTGCTGCACTTGACATGCTTGGCAAAAAGAATATTGTTATCGTCCAAAATAAGGTTGACCTTGTTGATGATAAGCGTGCCAGAGAAAATTATTTGGCTATAAAAAATTTTGTTAAGGGTACTGTTGCAGAAAATGCTCCTATAATTCCTGTTTCCGCTGCCTATAAATTAAATGTTGATGCGTTGATTGAAGCCATAGAAAGGAATATTCCTACTCCAGTAAGGGATCTAAATGCTCCACCATTAATGCAGGTTCTTAGGTCATTTGATGTTAATAAGCCTGGAACAGATTTTATGGACCTAAAGGGTGGTGTGCTGGGCGGCTCCCTTATACAAGGCCAGTTTAAGGTTGGTGATGAAATAAAAATTTTGCCAGGGATTTTGGACAAGGAAAAAAATAGGTATACTCCAATAAATACTGTTATAAAATCTCTGAGTACAAGTGCAGGGTTAGTGGATAGGGTTACGAGCGGCGGCCTTGTAGCCATAGGAACGAATTTGGATCCATCTTTAACTAAAAGCGATTCTCTTGTAGGCTCAGTAGTATGTGCTAACGACTACGATCTTTCAGTATACGATTCTCTGACTTTGAAAGTTAATCTTTTTAAGAAAGTTGTAGGTCTTGAAGAAGACGTCCCTGTAACAAAGATTACTATGAATGAAATGTTACGTTTAAATGTTTGGACCGCTGTCACTGTAGGAGTTGTTTCCTCAACAAGGTCTGATGTTATTGAAGTTAAGCTCCGCCGTCCTGTTGCCGCGTTGCAGGGTGCTAGGGTTGCTATAGCTAGAAGAGTAAGTGATAGGTGGAGGCTTATAGGTTCCGGTATTATAGAGTAGATGAAAATTGTTTGAAATAGTTTTTGATACCAGTTTTATAATGACTTTAGCAGAAAAATCTTCGCATATAATAGATGATATTATAAGGTTGCTGGATCCTGTATCCTTTGTTGTACCAGACTGTGTTGTTGAAGAACTTTCTAGGCTATCATCTTCTAAGCATGTTAAAAAGTCTAAGATTGCACTGTTAGCTTTAAAGTTTGTGCATGAAAAAATGAGGGTTGTCGAAACTTTGAAGGCGGGATCTGTGGATGATAGAATAATTTCGTATGCTAGGGGGCGGCCTGAAGTTTGGATTGCGACGATGGATCGTAGACTTAGGGGAAGACTTTTTAGAGAAAAGCTTAAATGTGTAACTCTCTCAAATGATAAGGTTGTGTTATGTTAGTATTTGTGCTCAATTTTTTGGAAAGGTTAATATTCTATAACATTTGTGGTTTATGCGTGCTAAATTTTAGAGGTTGATCTTTTTGTTCATGCTGGTTGAGTTAGAGGATGTTGTAAGAATTCCTCCAGACCAGTTCGGGAGGCCTTTAAAGGAGGTTACAGAAGAAATTTTAAAGAAAAAGTACGAAAGTATGATTATACCTGAATTAGGCTACATTATTCTTTTAAATGAAGTGAAACCTGACCCTGTTGGGAAGATTGTTCCAGGGGACGGTGCATCATATCATCAGGTCTCTTTTAGAGTTCTAACTTTTTACCCGAAGATTCAGGAGATTGTTGAAGGGGAAGTTGTCGAGGTCACAGACTTTGGAGCTTTTGTAAGAGTTGGTCCAACTGACTCCCTATTACATATTTCTCAAATTATAGACGATTATGTTACTAGTGACACTAAAAGGGGTGTAATAACCGCTTCACAGACTAAGCGTATTCTGAAGGTTGGTTCAAGAATTCGTGCAAGGATAACCGCTGTAAGTCTTTCACGTGGCGAATCTATTGGAAAGATTGGTATAACATGTAGGCAACCATTTCTTGGTGCACTAGAATGGATTGAAGAGGATGTGAAAAAGGCTAAGGTTGAAGGGTGAAGCTTATGCCTAGAGAGCTTGCATGTAGAAAGTGTAAGGCTTTAACAACCGGTAAGGTTTGTCCAGTATGCAATTCTACAGACTTGACAACAAAATGGTCTGGTCTAATAATCGTCTTAGATCCTGAAAAGTCTCAGATTGCAAAAATATTGAATTTAAAGGCAAGCGGCCGCTATGCGGTTGAAGTGAGCTGAAGGTGTATGTTTGGCTATTAAATGAAGAATTAGCTCAAGAACTGAAGAAGCCTCTAGGCTTGCTGGTAAAAAATGATTCCTATAAGGTTCAAAGAGTAATTTCTAGAATTGGAGATTGTAACCTACTTGTTACTGTTGGAGATGCTACACTCGACTTTCTTCTTTCAATAAACATAGTTCCGGACATTCAGATCGTTGACATAAAAGAGAAAAGGCTTCCAAGAAATGCTCCAAAACCAGCTCACAAGATAGAGTTTCATGTAGGTAATCCACGGGGGTGTATTACTGAAGAAAGCATAGAAGCGTTTAAGATATCATTATCTTCAGATAAGCCTGTAAGGATTATTGTCGACGGTGAAGAAGATCTTCTCGCTCTAGTAGCAATCCTATATTCCCCTAAAGGCTCATGTGTACTATACGGTCAACCTAATGAGGGCCTTGTAATAGTTAAGGTAGAGGAAAGGATTAAAGAATTCTGTGAAAAAATATTCTCTTCCATGACTTTATCGAAAATGTAATTTTTTGTTGCACATAAAATTTGTTAAAAAAAGTTTAATTTACTCCACTTATAGACCCTCGATAGGTCACCATGACAGAATATACTGTATTAAACAAGTTTGAAAATCCACTACTTGGAAGGGTCGAGGTTGAAGCACTACTTCATGGGCAAGCTAATCTTGCATCTAGGCAGAAGGTTAGAGAGATTATTGCTAAAGAATTGAATGTTGACCAGAGTCTCGTCTTCCCAATAAAGATTTGCACTTCTTCCGGAGTTCGTGATGCAAAAGTCCTTGTGTACGTGTACAAGAAGGTTGAGGATGCGAAAAGGCAGATTCCAAACCATCTTTTTGTCCGACTACTTTCTAAAGAAGAGCGTGAAAAGGTTAAAAAGGAGCTTGCAAGTAAGAAGGCTGCGCAAAAACAGGCTGCGGCTAAAAAAGGTGGTAAGTAGGTTTGAGTGAAAAGGGGTCTAAAAAGAGTTTAAAGGGTGTCTGGAACCTTTATCTTATTAAAGATGGTAAAATTGTTTCTAAACGTGTTGACTGTCCCAAATGTGGTAGGGGTGTTTTTTTAGCGGAGCATGAAGATAGGCTAACATGTGGTAGATGCGGTTACACAAAGTTTAAGCGCTGACTTCCCCTATTGCATCTTCTATTCCCAAAAGAATGTTTTTAGAAACTTGTGGTGTAATAAAGGGTTTGAAGATTAGACTATATTTTGTATCTCCAACCTTCCTCAAATCTTCAACTTCACCATGTTTTAAGTATCCTTTAGAAAAAAGGTTTGCGACCTTCCAAGCATTTTCTGCATCAAAAGAGAATGCTAGACTATAGTTTATGAATTCTGCAATATCCCAAACTTTTTCTCCACCCATTTTAGCCTGCTCAAGGTCTGTGAAAAATACTTTATCATCCGAAACAATCATGTTATCTGGCTTCGAGTCTCCCAAAGCATATCCTTTCGAATGAAGCCTTCCAATCTCTTCTCCAACTTTTTCTAAAACTTTAAACTCTCCATTTTTTAATAGTTTGCTAACATTTTCTCCTTTAATATATTCTGTTATAAGCTGTATCCTATCTAAGTCTACTGCATAAATTTTTGGCACATTGAATCCAAGCCTTTTAAACTCTATATTGTTAATATACTCGTTAGCCATTCTCTTTAATGGTAGTACCTCGAACCTTATGTCAGCTAATGTCGCCAACGCTAGTACGGCCCATTTTATGTTTCTTGGATCCCTGAACCTTTTAACTACAACATTATAGACCATTTCCCCTGAAATGAAAACATATTTTCTTGCAACACTAACTATCTTATCTATGCCATACCCTCCTATCTTTTCAACCCTATAACTGTAATCTTTTCCCAACTCTAGATATTCTACAATTCTTTCAATCCAATCTTTTTCGTTAACAATAAGTGTTCCCTCAGGAATTTTTATGTATTTTGAAGGATGTTTTAGGTCATTTAAGGGTTCAACCTTCCATTGTCTCCCAATCTTGGATTTTAGCTCCTCCAATATTATTGAAACTCCTACTCTTCCACAGTATACGTGTGTCGCATAAGATGTTATGTCCCTTTTTGTTTCCTCAACTATCGCTTTTATCTTGCTCATCCTATTGAATGAGTTTGGGTCAGAAATCCATACGCTGTCATCCTTGAAGGCTATACAACTTTTTTCTTTCTCAAGTTGGAGTGCTGCCTTTTTAAACCCTTCTAAACTGAACTCAATATTTTTTTCCCTAAATGTTCCCCCATATGTTTTAGTGTAACTGTATACTGCTGGCGGATAAAATTGCATTCTCCTTCTAAGCTTTTCAAAAAGAAAGTATTTGAGCGGAAACCTTATCAAATTCATTAATGGCTGAAACTTTCCATTAAACTCACTCAATATCTCAAGTATTACCCTCTTCTTATATTCTACCTCAACCTCTTCCAGAAGCTCTCTTCCAGAAAGCGGCTCATAAATGTTTAGAAACCTTCCTACAACAAATTCTCCAAGTGAAGACTTTTTGGCATCATCATACAATATCCTCTTTTCCACAGCTAACATGGAAACGAGTATAGGCTCCCTAACATACTTGTACCCTATTTTTGCAGGATAATTCTTCAATACAACTATAACATCGTAGTCACTGTCTGGCCTAGCATAGCCTGCAACATGTGAGCCATAAACGCACACTGCTAACACATTATCCTCGCTATATTCATCAAAAACTAGATTAAGAATACCATTTCTAACATTATAGTCTATCATTAGATTAGACCCGCCTTCTTCTCAATTTCCCTTATCTTTAAAAGAAGTATTGGATCAAACTTTGAAGCCAAAATCATGTTTACAGGAATTCTAACCATGTTCTCTTCTGGTGGTAGTTGAACAATTGGCCTACCCTTATTAATCCAGTCAGAAAATGTCTTCTCCTTCAACTTCTCGTCCTCAAATCCGTCTGAAAACTTCTTCTTCAGATTTCTAACCAGTTTCTTGTCAGAATAAACGTGCTCCGGTTTAATGATCTTCTCCAAATCACTATATACTGTCTCGAAGACGCTCCCCCTAACCTCATCAGAAACTATATCAAACTTTGAAATCCTTCTGACAAGGTCAAGGTAGTGGAGAAACTCGTGTGCAAGAATTGTCTCAATAGAAGATTTTGAACCATACTTCAACATTGCAGCAGAAACCTGTATAACAATATCAAGCCCACTAGGACCAACATATGGTATAGTCCTAGCATAGTATACTGCAATACCGCCACTACCATCAAAATAGACAGGAAGTATGGGTTCAATATAATATTCTGGGAACCTTAATCCAGAAGCATCTTCAACCCTACTAACACACTTTTCTAAAACCCTAACTTTTCTAACAATGCTGGAAATAAACCTCTTATCAAACAATCCAACAATCTTCGGATCCTCAAACCTAAACAGCCTATTCAACCTTCTCCAACAGAACCATCAAATGACAGACTAAAAAATATTTTTTAATCTACAAAAAATTTCTTTCAAATTCCTCTAAACCACACCCTTTACCTTCAACTACTTTATCAACGAATACTTTCTCAAGCTCTCCTTCTTTTTAAGCTGTATGAAGGTTTCAGTGTGGCTTACACCAGGCAAGATAGCGACCTTTTTAGAAACAACACTATATAAGTCCTCCAAACCCTTAACATGTACTTCAACAATAAGGTCGAACCTTCCAGTAACCTCCGCTACAGAAATGACTTCAGGAACTTTAGCAATTTCCTCAACAACCTTCTCCCTCTCTAAAGATTCTACATTTATTCCAATAAAAGCATGAACATTTAAACCAAGAGCCTCCTCGTTAGCTTCAATGGTCATTCTCTTAATAACTCCTCTCCTAAAAAGCCTCTTAACCCTACTATAGACTTTAGACTGCTTAACACCAAGCTTCTTCGCCAACTTAGGAATCGAAATACCAGCATTCTCGCTAAGCTCGTCCAAAATCTTTAAATCCAAATCATCCAATCTCTTCATACCAACCACATAACCTATAGAAAAGGTAAAATATAAACAAAACGGTTCCAAAAAACAAAAAAAGAAAAACTATAACAATAAAAGGCAACTATTTTCCCAAACAATAGCCAAAATAAATCAAAAAATGATAAGCAATCAAAACTATAAACCTTAAAAGCATAAGGTATAGACAAATTGTCCACAAAACTTAAATACCTACTTCAAACTTGAAATGCTCAAGGTGTAAAACATGAGTAGAATAAAGACAACAATAATCCTAGCACTATTATTAACAACAGTATTTGCAGCATTCTTCCCACTTGCAGTAAAAGCCTCGACAGGATACATTCTAATCAATACAAAATCTCCTCCAAGTTCTCCTGTATCAGTTCCGGCTGGTGGAACAGTAAACCTATACTTTGGAGGAGTAACGTTTTCAGGTGGACAGTTCTATCTAGTATGGAGCAAAGACGGTTTTTCACAGATTTCTTCAGGAGACTTCAAGTATACTCCAACATTTAAAGTCGCAGACCTATTCTCATCTACTATAAAGACTGTGGACAGCTATAAAATAGGTTACGGTTGGGTTAATGGTTCTATACCAAAGGATATTGCTGGCGGAGAATACTATGTTAAAGCCTTTGACGGCACTGCAACATCTGTCGCAGTAACAGACAACGTTATCATCGTTACAGCAGCCTTCGAGGTTGTTCCAAGCTGGGGTCCAGCTGGAAGAGCCATATCGTTAAAAGGCTATGCTTTTACAGCAAACAATTACGTTAACCTAAGCTACTGGGATCCAGTAGCAG
>CALHLD010000015.1 GCA_938034445.1 uncultured archaeon
TCAGCCCGACTTAAGCGATAGTGTTATCAAAAAAGTTCTTGGTGATGGTTTTTCAATAAACGGAAATTCTTATGATGAGTTATTAAATTTTCTAAAAAATGATCAGGACTTACAAAAAATATTTTCTAATTTCATGGAAAAGGTGATATCGCGAGTATTGAATAATTTAAATATTAATTTACCTTTTAACCGCAGTGAGATTATTCAAAAAAATTAAAAAAGTATATATAGCCTCCGATCATGCTGGATACGCTTTAAAGCAAGTTATCGTTAAAGAATTTCTTTCTAAACAGGAAATTAATTTTCAAGATTTAGGGACGAATTCTGAAAAATCTGTCGATTACCCTAAATTTGCAAAAAAATTATCCCAAAAGATCAATAAAACCTCAATGGGCATACTGATCTGTGGGTCTGGTATAGGAGTAAGCATAAGTGCAAATAGGCATAAACATATTCGTGCTTCCTTGTGTCATAATGTTAACTCTGCAAAAATGACCAGAAAACACAATGACTCTAATGTAATTTGTTTACAAGGAAGACCTTTTGTAAAAAAGAAAATTTTTGCTATGCTCAATGCCTATTTCGATACAGAATTTGAAGAAGGAAGACATACAAGGAGAGTAGAACAGTTATGACACTAAATGCACAATTTTTTTCTAGTAGCCTAGAACAAACTGATAAAGATTTATTTAACTCAATTTCCCAAGAGCTTAGCCGACAACAAAACCAAATTGAACTTATAGCATCAGAGAATATCGTATCGAAAGCTGTTCTTGAAGCTCAGGGTTCAATTATGACAAATAAGTATGCCGAAGGTTATAGTGCTAAAAGGTACTATGGAGGTTGTGAATTTGTAGATATAGCTGAAAACCTAGCTATCGAAAGGTTAAAAGAATTATACGGTTGCGCCTATGCAAATGTTCAACCTCATTCTGGTGCACAAGCCAATCAGGCAGTTTTTTTAGCTCTTATTAAACCTGGAGATACTATTCTTGGAATGTCATTAGATGCTGGTGGTCATTTAACTCACGGTTCGCGCCCAAACCAATCTGGTAAATATTTTAATGCGGTCCAATATGGTATTGATCCAACTACTTCCCTCATTGATTATGATGAAGTAGAAAAGCTGGCATTAGAACATAAGCCTAGTTTGATTATTGCAGGTGGATCTGCTTATCCAAGAAATATTGATTTCAAACGTTTTAGAGATATAGCTGACAAAGTTGAAGCTTATCTATTAGTAGATATGGCCCATTACTCAGGACTAGTTGCGGCCAAAGAATATCCTGATCCAGTTCCACACGCTCATGTTGTAACCTCTACAACTCATAAAACTATTAGAGGTCCACGAGGTGGGATGATTTTATCTAACGATTTAGATCTTGGTAAAAAATTTAACAGTTCGGTTTTCCCTGGCCTTCAAGGTGGCCCTCTGATGCACGTTATTGCAGCTAAGGCTGTTGCTTTTGGTGAGGCTCTTCAACCTGAGTTCAAACAATATATTCAGCAAGTTAAAAAGAACGCTTCTGTTTTAGGTGAAGTTTTGATGGCTAATGGTATCGATATTGTCACTGGCGGTACAGACTCTCATATGGTTTTGGTTGATCTAAGATCAAAAAATGTGACTGGAAAAGATGCTGAAGAAAGCCTAGAGAGAGCAGGAATGACTTGTAATAAAAATGGTGTAGCCAATGACCCAAATCCTCCAACAATTACCTCAGGAATAAGACTAGGATCTCCTGCGGCTACAACAAGAGGTTTTAAAGAGGAAGAATTCAGATTTATTGGTGAAAAGATATCTACAGTTATTAACACTCTATCTTCTTCAAACTCGGATATTTCAATGATTGAAACTTCTATTAAAAAAGAAGTAGAAGATTTGTGCTCTAAATATCCAATATATAACCATTAATATTCATGAAATGCCCCTTCTGTAAAGAGAAAGAGACTTCGGTTTTAGACTCTCGCCCTACAGAAGACGGGGGTGTAATTAGAAGAAGAAGAATTTGTGGATGTGAGCGCAAAGAAAGATTCACCACTTTTGAAAGAGTTCAGTTTAGAGAATTTCTCGTTGTAAAAAAAAATGGTGAAAAATCTATTTTTGATAGAGATAAAATTACTAAATCAGTTGATTTGGCACTTAGAAAAAGACCTGTTGATATAGATACTAAAGAAAAACTTATTTCAAAGATAGTTCGAGATCTTGAGGGTATGGGTGAAAATGAAATAAGTACAAACGTCATTGGTGAAATGGTGATGCAGGGTCTTTATACTTTAGATAAAGTTGCATATGTGCGATTTGCATCTGTTTATAGAGATTTTAGAGAGACAAAAGATTTTGAACAGTTTTTAGGTTCACTTAACAAAGAATAGTTTGCTTTCTAAATTAGATCTTACTTATCTCGACTCAGTAAATAATTTATCAATAAAAAATCTTGGTTTGACAGGTGTCAATCCCTCTGTTGCTTGCCTCATTGTTGATTATAAAAATAATTCTCACGGAGTAGTTTTAAGTTATGGACTTACTTCTAAATCTGGAAGACCTCATGCAGAAATTAATGCTTTGGATAAAATTTCAAACTCTCAAATTAATAATCAAACTACTTTGTATGTAAGTTTAGAACCTTGCTTTAAAGAAAAAAGCTGTTGTGCAAAAAAAATTA
>CALHLD010000016.1 GCA_938034445.1 uncultured archaeon
TTTGCCTAAACCCCTTAAAGCTAATGGCGGGGAGCTCTCTTTAAAAATTGACTTTTCATTTCTTTCACCTGATTATGGATCTGATCGAATGGGTATACTTAGAACCGATAACGGAAAGGTCTATACTGTTGCTCAATGGTATCCAAGAATGTGTGTATATGATGATCTTAATGCTTGGAACAATCTTCCATATACAGGTCAAGGAGAATTTTATTTAGAATACGGTGATTTTAATGTCAACATCACTGTTCCTTCGGATCATATTGTTGTTTGTTCAGGTGAGCTTTTAAACCCTCTTGAAACATACACTCTAGATCAGCTTGACAGGTGGGCGCAAGCAGAAGCAAGTGACGAAACTATTATGATTAGAACTCCTGAAGAAATAAATGCTCCTGAATCTAGACCAATGGGAAGAAAAATGATAACATGGAGATTTAAAATGGAAAACACAAGAGATGTCGCTTGGGCGTCTTCATCTGCTTTTATTTTAGATGCGGCAAGAATTAACTTGCCTAGCGGAAAAAACTCAATGGCAATTTCAGCTTATCCTATTGAAAGCTATGGAGACAATGCGTGGGAAAGATCTACAGAATATACTAAAGCATCTGTTGAACATTACTCAGAAAGATGGTTTGAATACCCTTATTCAACAGCAATAAATGTTGCAGGAAATGTAAGGGGTATGGAGTATCCAGCTGTTTCTTTTTGCAGCTATAGATCAAAAGGAGGAGGTCTTTGGGGCGTGACTGATCACGAGTTTGGTCACAATTGGTTCCCTATGATAGTTGGGTCAAACGAAAGGCTTTATGGTTGGATGGACGAAGGCTTTAATTCTTTTGTTAATGACATCAGCACAAAAGAATTTAACGACGGCGAATATCACAGAGGAAAGATGAATATGCACATGGCTGCTCTTCAGTTTCTTTCTGACGATTTAGAGCCTCTAATAACTGCTCCCGACAATCTAATTGAAAGGAATATGGGTCTTCAGTATTATAAAACTGCTATGGTCTTATGGTTGTTAAGGGATAATGTTCTTGGTGCAAAAAGATTTGATGACGCTTTTAAAGAATATATTCACAGGTGGGCTTTTAAACATCCTGCTCCAGATGACTTTTTTAGAACCATGGAAGATGTTTCCGGTGAAGATCTTGGATGGTTTTGGAGATCTTGGATACTTAATAATTGGAAGTTAGACCAGGCAATAACTAATGTTGAGTATGTTGATGATGACCCAACAAAGGGGGCGTATATCACAATTAAGAACATGAAAGAGATTCCGATGCCTGTAAAGCTAGAAATCACAACTGCTAGTGACATAAAGATTAGAAAAGAGCTTCCAGTAGAAATTTGGAAAAAGAATGTCTCATGGAGATTTTTAGTTGATACAACAGAATCTTTCAAAAAGATTGTTGTTGACCCTGATTTTGTGTATCCAGATGTTGATGCTAAAAACAACTATTGGTATAGCGAAGAGTAATTATATCGTAAGAAAATACACTATTGTTGGTATAAAAACCATAGAGGAAATATAAACCACCCAAGCAGGGTGGTTTTTCTTTGAGTGCCAATATGCCAAGATTATTAAGGGAATTTGAAACGGCATTCTTATTAAAGCGTCCGTTTTTGTAATTCCTAATAAGTTTTGAGGAACTTCGGAAACATATAGATATATGTTTGCTGGAAAAACAACTAACAGCAGGAACACCAGCAATAAAGCACCCTTTCTTCTTGTTTTAGGATTAAGAATTGCCGCTCCTCCTATGATTTCTATGAGGCCTGAAATATAAACCAGAAATAATTTAAAAGAAAGTTGGGGCGGGACAATGTGTAAAAAATATTGTGGGTCTATGAAGTGTCTGATCCCAATAAAAACATACATGAAGCCCATTACATAAATTGTAAAGAGCTTGTAATTTTCTATTGAGTTATAAAAATTAACCTTCCGCATAACTTCCTATAGCTTTAATGTTGATTTTCGTTTATGAAGCTACAAGAAATCCCTGGTTCGTTTACAACACAAAGTATTTCGTCTTTACAAAGCCTGTTTATAATCGGCGAAAGTCTACTGTCAATCCCGTACTTTACCTTATCAATTCTAGATATTCCATTTGGGTGAATATAATTTTTTGGCTTTGGATCAATATTAAATTTAGACATAAAAAAAGGGAGTTTGTTTTCTAACGGAAAAAGCAATTTCCATTTGAGGACTCTATTGGCTGGGTCTATCCTTTTACTTGATGTTTTATAAGAATCAATATTATATTCTTGCAAGACTTTATTTACAAAACTTAAGTGGCTGTCTACTTCTAAACATATCTCAAAATACCCTTCGTCAGTTTTTTCCCAGTAATTAAGCCTCTCAACAAGCTTCTTTTTGCCAATTATCTTCAATAAAAACTTTGAAAAGCTTGAAACAGGTGGTCTTTGAATTAATTCTATGTAGGGTCCAGAAGAAAAATAAATTAAAGCATTATGTGGATTTTCTTTTGACCCATACTCAACATCAAAGCCTTTTTCAGAGAATTCTTTAACTGCTGAATCTAAATCTTTTACCTTATATAAAATATGACCAAGTTTCATAGACCACAAAATAGAAAAAATACTTGCCATTAAAAATAAAAACCCCTCATGAAGAGGGGTTTTAAGAGTGGTCCCACCTGGGCTCGAACCAGGGACCAAATGATTATGAGTCATCTACTCTAACCAACTGAGCTATAGGACCAAATAGTGTGCAATATTAATGAATGTTTTGCTAATGACAAAACATCTTAAATTTCTTCGCAAAGCT
>CALHLD010000017.1 GCA_938034445.1 uncultured archaeon
GGTTTTAGCTGTTAGGGAGCTTAACCGCAACTATACTCATGCATTGGAACTCTTGATTAGGCAGCGCTTATACCCACAAAAAATATTGAAGGTTCTTGTGGCTCGGAGCTTTGCGTACCAGGCAAGAGGTATACTGCAGTATACTCCGGAAGCTTTTATTGAGCATATTTCCACGTGAAAATAGTGATTTGGCGTAATAAATCATATTTGTATCACTGAATATGATGGAGATTTCCCCCGCAAATCCCTTCTTTTTCAATTTTCAAAACTATTGTTTTATTCGTTTATCAGCGACTAATAGAATATGACCTGAGCCTTAAAATTACGCGTAGACTTTTTATAGTAGTCGCTGATATTTTCAACCTCATTTCTAAGCAACTAATAACAAAAGGTTTAAAAATTTTCTTTTAGGAGACACTAACAGAACGCGTATCGAACTTTGTTAGCAATATGCTCATTTTAATGCTGGTGAATAATGTTTTGGTTAATTCTTTTTCTAAAAGCTGATAATTTCTGAAGATGATCGTAAGAGCCGCTATAACAATTAAGAGTAGCATAATGATGATGAAGGATGGAAACTCGGGTATTATGAAAATGCCGTCTAGCGTTATATGGTCGATCGGATATGAGATTCGAGGTACTCGATCCGGAGGGGGCCAATCGTAAAGTTTGCTTTCTAGATCAAAAGTGCAATTTCCAGGAGTTTTCACTGTAAAAGTTAACCTTACGATATTACCGCTTCCATAGAAAGGATGAGCTGTGCTATATGATGTACCCCACAGAAAATATTTGTTTGAGTATATCTCATTTTCCCAGTAAACTGGTCCATAGAGAACGCCATCTGGATGAGAGTCGTTAATGTTTAGTCTAACATCCACGCTTACCAACTCCAATATTGTTTCATTCCAACACAGAGATATCTCGATGGCATATAGATTTTGAACATCAAGAATCGTAATGTTAATGGTAAATGTTTCATTTAAGGATGCGGAGATCACATCGGGGTTAACTTTCACGGTAGTTGTTAATTCTTTAGTGGGGCTTATGTGAAGTAAAATAAAGAGAAGCAAGAATGGCATTATAGACAAACTTTTAAATTTTAGTAAAATTTTAATCATAAATTTATTCAATTTTATCCCGTGTTTTCTCCTATGAGGATAACTACCTTGTCTCTTCCTTTCCGTTCCCTTCTGATTTTTCCTTTGGCTTCCATCATTTTTAAGAGACTACTGGTTTTCGACTTTGAAAATTTCAGTTGATCAGCGATGCTTGATTGAAGTAGACGCCCTCCCGCTGATTTAAGTAACCGAACTATCTTTTCTTCGTCGTTAAATATATCGAAGTGAGGGATTGCTTGACGGATACCTAAAGGTTTAACTTTTAATCTTCTAAATTTAATGAACAGCAGGCTCATAATTACCACCAAAATGGCTATTATAAAACTAATTATTTGAAGGTTCAACCTTAGCCAGTCAATAAAGTTTAAGGGTTTTACTGTAACCTCACCATTACCAACTGTGTGCAAAACTGGTCGTTCAGATTCATCAACGAGTATTGTTTCTTTAAGCTCTAAGATGCATTTGCCTTGAACCTTAGCATAAAACTCAATTGTTGCCAGTGTTCCGTCGCCGTCTACCCCAGGAACGTTGGATAGAAGGGTGCAATCGACGATTATGAGACCTCCCGCCTCACCACTTCTGTTGGTTGTGAAGAAAGTTCCGCCTCCCCGTTTAAGGAAGTCTCCTTCCGAAACTTTTATAACGTCCAAAAGGTTTGGGTTCCATTTTAACATGAACTCCCAACCGTAAATGTTCTCAGCATTTGATATTCTAACTTCAATAGTAAAACTTTGACCTACAAACGGCTCAATTTTTTCCGGAGACACGTAGACCATCGTCGTGGGAGAGGATAATGACAACACGGTAGTAAGTAAAATCGAAGCGAACGTTAATGTTAATAATGCAAAAGTTACGCATTCATTTATCCGCAGTCCCATATCTCCCACACAATATTCTACGTAACTGGCTTATTTAAAACATTAAGCTGAAGCAAAATAGATACGCGGTGAAACCATCTTTAAAAGGCTGAAGTCGGGATTTGAACAAAAATAAACATTTATTAAGGCTCTTGTAACAAAATGCATTATTCTGAACCTTTATTTTTATAATGCACCTCAAAAAGGTTTTTATTAACGTTTTACAAAAATAAAAGCGGTGATTCAATGAAGAAGTTAATGGTTCTGGTTCTAATATCTACACTTTTCCTAGCGATTTATGTACCTGTTTCTCGATCTATTGATGGCTTTACGTGGGTTATAATGCATGGTGAAGTGAAAAACTATGGGCTAACTCAGGCCTTTGGATGGTGTGGCGTCTACGCACAAGTTAAGGGCTGGGCGCGCGCTTTTGTTGCATGGATGCCTGCAGGCGGACCTTCTATACCAGTGATTATTAACTTTTATGTTGCTTTGCTGAACGAGACGCTTATGGTTGAGCTTAACTATCAAAATAATGACCTCTACGTCGAAGGTTTCTGGGACGTGTACAATGTGACTTATATATTCCAACCAGGTGTAGCCCCCGGAAACTATACGTTAGACATCAAGTTATTGATGGATAATAGTCACGGAATATTGACTGTTATGGGTGGCTGGAAGTCCTTCAACGTAGATATTCGCGGTCTCGATTTGATTTCTGGCGAAGTCAAATATTACAAGATAGCGATTGGACCACCCATCCGAATTGGAGACGTTAGCAGCCCTGTTAAAGGTGTTCCCGACGGAGTTGTGAATATCTGGGATCTCGTTCACACAGCTAAAGCATATGGACTAAGACCAGGAGCAGAATATCGTTTTGATCTGTTTCGCATGGATTTCAACCTCGATTATATCATAGACGTTGGGGACTTGGCCACAATAGGAGCCAACATTGGATAAAAGCCAACCATACATAACACAGAAGAGAATAAACTAATAAAACTCAAAGGTAAAAGTTAAGATGATCGAACATGCGGAAAAGTAGTATCTGCCTTTTTTATTTTTCTATTTGTTTGTTAAGCTTATCAATGACGGTTATATTATGCTCGGAAAATGCTCAACCTACCAGCACAATCTCCTCGATGGCCGTAATTCGCTTGGAACCTCAAACATGTTGGGGAGTCGTAGGGCAAAATTTTATGGTTAATATAAACATTTCTAATGTTGTCGACTTGTATGGTTGGGAATTTAAACTCGGCTGGAACGCTACAATTTTGGATGCAGTACAAGTTTTGGAAGGGCCCTTCCTTAAAAATGGTGGAAACACTTACTTTACTTTTAAAATTAATAATACTTTAGGTTACATGATTGTTGATTGTACGCTTCTGGGTGATGTTTCAGGAGTGAGCGGAAGCGGGGTCTTAACAAGTGCAATTTTTTATGTAAAAACTTTTGGAGAATGCCCACTAGATCTTTATGACACTATTCTTGTTAATTCAACCGAGCAATCAATTGAACACATAGCAATTGATGGCTATTATTACACGTCTGTGCATGACGTCGCCATCATAGGCCTTGTGGCTTCTTCAACTCAGGTTAACGTTACCGTTGAGAACCAAGGAACACATACAGAAACCTTCAATGTTAGTGCTTACTATACACGCTTAGCAGACCCCTTAATTGGAACACAAACAATAACTTTAACAAAAGGAGAAAATGCGACATTAACGTTTACATGGACTCCGCCCTTTTCAGGACGATATGAAATACGTGCAGAAGCAAGCATGGTTCCTGGGGAGACCGATCTAATCGACAATGTCCGCACCATAATCATTCAGGTTGAATACAGCGCATCTAATTTTAGAGGCCAAACTGCTAACTCATTTTCATTAAATGGCTTTTATATAATTGCAGGCGTGTTTCTTATGTTATCAGCGATAATAGTGCCAAAGGCTTTTCAGAACAGCAAGAGAATGCAAAGCTACATATCGCCAAGTGTTTTAAAACCAAAATCTTTTGACGATGCAAATTATTGGCAAGCTCTAATGATAAGGCAATTACGCATCCTGTAAAAGTTTTGCTTCAACCTTTAAGTAAATTATAAAAAACTTATTTTTAATCCATCTCGTTAAGTTGGCAATTCAACAATTATTTGATAGTTATAAGATTCTTTGGGAGCATTTTCTGCATAAAATATTACAGAGAGTATGTAATTTCCAGGCGCGACCGTTGTCAGTATGGACAAGGTTAAAGTTTGATTTTTTATTTCACCTTCCTTAAGCTCCATGAAATTTCCGTTGTAGTGGTTTGTTCCGCTTTGCGAAATTACAAAGCCTGTTGGGGCTGTAAGATTAAAGTTTACATTTTTGGCCGAAGCTTTTCCTTCATTTTTAAATGTTATGTTTATTTGAAGGTTTTGACCTGGCCGCATGTGCCATGGAGGGGCTGGGTTAAACTCAATTCTAAGTATGGGTTCTCCCGACGGAATTGACCAGAAATAAATTGTCGTAAAAAGAGCGAATACCACAGCGGCCACTAAGACAAAAACTTGAGTTTTTCTCATAGTGCTTATCACTTTAACATCCTTAATGAAGGTCTGCAACAACCTCCTCCTATCGTAACGGTGTCGATAACCACAACCCCATCAATGTAAATGTTGTCAGTTGTGTCCATTTCTCCTTGAAGTTGAGTTGCGGACGCTCTTATTATGTATGCACCTTTACCGATGTTGCTGGTTTCCCATACAAATGTTATGGTGGTGGATGTCCTGCTCGGCAGTGTGATTGTTTGTGTTTTGATTTTGACTTCGTTTGCATAAGCTGTTATGTTAAAGGTTTCGTTATGGGTGCCATAATTTAGTACGGTTATGTTAATGTATAGTTTTTCTCCTTGTGAAATGATGACTTTTGATGGAACGACTTTGATTATTCCCACGTCATGTTGAGAGTATGGCTTTATAAGCGGGTATCTGTCTTTGTTTTCAGAGTCAATAATATAGGGAGTGTCGCCTATTCCATCGCTTCCCGTCAAGTTTTGATATGGACCACTAAACTTGTCTACTTTAATGTAGTTGCTCCAATAGTTTCCTCCAACAGGATACCCGCCATCCCAAGTGTTTGTTGAAGCCTCAGCATAAACTTGAATTGTATTGTTAAAGTTGTTGTGGTAAATGGTGTTCCCGTTAGAATACCATAGGAAAATGCCCCGCCAATTGTTGCGTATTATGTTTTCTCTTAAATTGTTATTCGCAGACCAATCTAAGTAAACGCCGTATTCAGCGTTGTCGGTTATAATATTTCCGATGAGGCTTATGTTGCTTGCGTGATCTATATATACGCCGCAATAACCATGTTGCATCGTGAATCCGCTTATGTAGATGTTGCTTGCGGTTATGTAGACAACTTCGCCGATTGCGCCACCGTCAATAAACGTTGTATTTGGGCTTTCCCCAAGAAGTGTCAAATTATCCTTATAAATAACGACGTTTTCGTAGTATATCCCGCTTGCCACTAGAATGGTGTCCCCGGGGTTCGCGGCATCCACTGCCTTTTGGATTGTGGAATAATCTTCCGGCACCTTTATTATTGAGGAAGGAGCTTTTATTAACGTGTTCTTATGAGTTAAACTAAGCATACCTGATAGCAAGAGTATGAGTATGATTGTCACATTTCTTTTTTTCATTTCTAAATTCCTTTTCCTAATTGGTGTGTTTTCAAACAAAGAAAAAGGGGATCTGGGTGTTCTGCTCTCTTTGGTTACCTTTCTGTTATTACTGTTACGTACATTCTTGCGTTGGGGTTGCCGTAGGGTCCTGACATGAAGCTTAAGACAGCGTAAGCCACTTTCTTCGCCACTGTTGTGTAGGCCGGTTTCTCATACCATTGGACATAACCTGAGACTATTATGTTCCTCTTTGCGTCGTAAATAGTTATCAATGGATAATACTTGATTGACTGCCCTACTAGAGTTTCAACTTCCTCAGCGAAGGACGGTGTTATTGGAACTGGTATGTAGCTAGTAGTTCCTGAACTTAGCCAGCTTACTTCTTTGAGGCTTATGCCCGTGATTTGGTGGCCGAAGCTGTCCCACGCGTTCCAGTCTATCTTTACTGTAGAGTCTGTTTGCGTGCTTTTCACGTATCCCTGTATTGGTCCCGCAAATGAGTATATGTAAGTTTGTCCTCCGGTGAGTGTTGCAACTCTGTCTGGTGCCATGAAGTAGTACCACCATGAGCCGTATGGGTCTATTATGTTGAGCATATGCCTGAATATGTACGTTTCAGGAGTAACAACAATTGTAGCGGGGTCGGTCATATAGCTTACGAAGGGCCAAAGTATTGGAAGCGCGTCTTTCTGTAGCCATGTAACGCCTAGGTGTGGGAATAGCTCGAGGGCCCGCGCGTTGGGTTGTGATATCACAACTGCTTCTGTTTTCTTGTGTGGCGTGTAAGTAACTACAATATCATCATCTATGTGGAGGTATTTTTCTAGGAGGTATTGGTATCCTAAAGCTGATTTTTCGCCCTTGTAGACGAAGAGGTACATGTCGACAATAGAGGCTGGAGAATCAAAGGCTAGCTTGCCGTTTTTATCTGTCGTGCCGAAGTACTTGAACTCCCATGTGGGCGAAGGTGTCGGCTCCGGAGAGTATTTGAATATCCATTCCTTTCCTGGACCATAGCCTATTATGTCGCATGCCTTTATTTCGTTCTTGCCGTCGCTGTCACAGTCCGCAATTATGGTGCCTGAAAGCATACCAGACGTCTTAGTTATTGTTGCCTTTTCATAATATTTTGTTCCATCCCATCCTATGATGTGGATGTAGCCTCCGCCAGCTATAAACTCGTTGTAGCCATCATTGTCTGCATCACCTATATACACCGCCTCGATTATGCCGTATTCTGTTGGCCATGTTCCCTCCCAGACTTTCTTGTAAGTGCTTGTTGTTGGGTCCCATTCAACTAGGACGGCTCCAGCCCCAACATAGCCGGGCGGATTGTTGCCTATGCCTATTTCAGGTATTCCATTGCCATTAACGTCTCCCACTACGACTCCGTAGTGTGTGCCTCCGTTTATTAGTTCCATGTAGACAGGTGTGTATGTCCAAGTGTTGGTGTCTGGGTCCCAGTTGAGAGCCCATGTTCCACC
>CALHLD010000018.1 GCA_938034445.1 uncultured archaeon
ATTGAAAGCCACTTCCGCCAAACCATTTCGCTTCCATGTATGTCTACAGCATGAAACAGTCTAACCTTTTCAGCCATCGCAAAGACCTAGGAAATGCTTCACCCTTGATCATATATTTATCTTACTCTTTTAAAAGCAATAACAAAGTTCGCTTCTTAAAATTTATTTGCACATATATGCAAGTTGATTTGTACTCGGGGGAGGTGAAGTATATGAAAGAAGAGACCCCCCAATCATTGTCAGCAAGCAATTCTTTTCCGAAACCTTCCTTAACCATCCTACCAGTTTCAATCACATAAGTGCATCGCTTAGGTTCAAAGCATAATGCACATGCTGTTCGGCTAAAAGTATTGTTATCCTTTTTTCGCGCAGTTTTTGCAAAGCATTGAATATATTAAGCACTAATTTTGGCCTTAAAGTGCAGTATTTGATATTCCAAGCTTTACGTGATGATTGCGCTCCTAAAAGCAAGTGATCCATCACACCCGTGTGCGGGAAATAGCCCTTACTTCCAAGCTAGCTATTCCTAACTCAATTATGCGATAGAGAGTAAGCCTTTGTTTCTTTTTCTTCAAATTTGATAGTACTGCTTTTTGGATATAATAATCCCAATTATTTGTATTCATTTATGTAGTTTTGCCTGAGCCATTTAACATATACATACATTCACCTAATGCTGCTATAACTTCTCATTATTCGCTATTTCTTTTGATTCACCCTTCGCTATCTTTCTTCCTTCTTGAAGAACTACTATACCTTGCGGCCTTCATAGTTCTCATGACATCCCAGCGCCTCCCGCTGCTTAATGTTAAGCTTCATCATCTTCTTGATGTGAAACGAGAAGGAGCCCAACAAAAAAGGCGCTTGTTGCATTCTTTTTTCTTTCCCGTTGCATTATGCTCTATCCTTATGTCGTGCTGGTTACATTCCCAATTTCCATGATGCCGGGCAACATTCCCTAATCACCATCTAAACTACTCTAACCCTTCGAGAACTAAATTGTCAATGTCAAAAAGGGAAAAGAAAAAAGAGAAAGGAAATCAGCCCAAGATTTCTGTATTCCATCGATTTTCTAGTTCTGTCCAATGTTGTTCAAGCCATTCCCAGTCAAAGAACACTATTTTACTCATTTCGTCGTTGCTTGCAGGATTGAAGTATTGATCTCTTGGAACTTTTGCGTACTCTCCAGTCACAAAATTACCAGATTTTGTAACATGTCTTGTTTGGCTAATAGGACTTAACGCGAAATTAATGAATGCTTCTGCAAGTTCTTGAATTTCCGGTGACACCCCACGCACTATACTGAGGGATCCAAGCCAGGCTATTGCTCCTTCCTTAGGAATGATTATTTCTAACGGTTCTCCCCTTTTGATGGCATCATAAGAACCTCCAGTGTAATAAATTGCTACTCCCACCTCTTTTGATTCCAGAAGTTGAAGGGCCTCTGCCCCTGAAGAGTACCACGCGTGAATGCTATCCTTCAAACTAGCAATTTCCGCAAATGCTGCATCGACGTTTGTATCATTTAAGTACTTATCACCTAACATCAAGGCACCTACGTAGAGTCCGTAATACCAAGTTCGATCCATCGCAATTAGGCCTTTAAGTTCTGGACGCTTTAAGTCTGCCCAAGAAGTGATTTCAAAAGGCACAACTTCTTTGTTCACAATTATGGTATATATGCCTCCATCAAATGGTATAGCAAGTCCAGACTTCCACTCTTCTCTCTCTTTTAAACAGTTGTATACGTATTGAGCATTGGGGATCTTTGTCAGATTTAGTGGCAAAAGCTTATTCAGATTTCTTGCAGCAATAAAATTATAGTCGTCAAGATTAAAAACGTCAAATGGCGGTTGATCTGGAGGAGCCGCCTGTAGCATAGGTATAAATTCTGCCCAACCAACAACTAATTCAATATTTACGCCTGTTAACTCTTCAAACGGTTCAACAATTGCCCATCGAAAGTTTTCCGCATACGGTCCGCTCCAAGCAGTGACTCTTAAAGTCATTCCTTTAAACTTCTGTCGAAGATATTCAAACTCGCTGACAACTTTATACTCGGTAGTTTTAATTATTTGAGGCTGATAGGTAAAGTAAATCGACGCTGCTCCTAGCATTATCCCCAAAATAAAGGCTATTGCATACTTGAATGGGAATTTCATTTATTCACCGCCTTCGCTTTTACTAAGAAGATGCAAATAAATTTTACTGAATTGAGCCTCTTAAGATTGAACTGTAAACACTATGGGTGAACTTTAAACTTAAATATCTAAAAAACAGAGTGTGCTAAAGTTTATGGAACACGGAAGCAAATCCTTAAAAGATCTCAACAAATATTAAGAGTTAAACATCTATTATTGTGTATTCGAAAATTGTTTAACAAAAAATTATTATTTATTGTTGCCATTTAACGAGTTAGATGATTAGCGCAATGAATACGGATAAAATTAGAGTTACAATAGTGGATAATCCATTTGATGATATTTCTATTGAAAAGGAAGCCTTAAAAGAAATAAACCCAGAAATAAAATCTTTTAGATGCAACGAAGAGAATGAGATTTCAAATGTTGCAAGGGACGCAGACATAATCATTAGTAACCTGTTACCTTTAGGTAGAAAAACGCTATTATCCTTGAAAAATTTACGTTTAATCGTCCGTCTCGCTGTTGGATATGACAATATTGATTTAAAAACTGCGACCAAGAGAAGGATAGTAGTATGCAACATCCCAGACTATTGTACAGTCGAAGTAACTGAGCATACTTTAAGTTTAATTTTTACATTGGCAAGGAGAATTCCACAGATTGACTTTTATACTAAAAAAGGAAAGGCAAATTTTAGGACCGACTGGAAACGTTTCGGTCCGATCTATAGACTAAGCGGAAAGACTGCCGGAATCATTGGATTTGGGAGGATTGGAAGGGAGGTGGCTGAAAAGCTTAAGTCTCTTGGTTTAAGAATTCTTGCCTATGATCCATATTTACCGGATGAAATTTTCAAAGATTACGGGGTCATGCGAACTGATTTAGATAGTCTATTAAAAAATTCTGACATAATCTCAATTCATTGTCCATTAACGAAAGAAACTCATCATTTAATTGACAAAAAAAGACTTAATTTAATGAAAAAAACAGCCATGTTGATAAATGTATCTCGTGGAGCTATAGTAGATGAAAAAGCTCTATATGAAGCATTACAAAATAACATTATTCATGCAGCTGCATTAGATGTTTTTGAAAAGGAACCGCTTGACAAAAATAGTCCGTTTTTAAGTTTAAAAAACGTTATCATTACACCTCATATAGCATGGTACAGTGAAGAATCCATTGTAACTGTTCGAAAAATGGCGTGCGAAGAAATCGTAAGGTTTTCTAAAGGTATCAAACCCAAATATGTAGTTAACAAAGAAGTTTTAAGGTACTACCCAAAATTAAAAGAGATATAACAATTCAGGACTTTTTAAGGGCTATTCAGTACTAGTACTGATATTACAATTATCTTTCTAGATGAGCGGAATATGCTGTTTTAGTTTATCTGTTAAAGTGAAACTTTGCATGCAAAGTTTCACTTAATGGAGTTGCTAAAAAATGAAATAATGCAAGCTCAAATGTTTGAATTTGATAGCTGTTACAGCTTAGCATCAAAGAATCTATAGATTGTGGGACTTCAATTGGCATTATTGTCGGTGTGCATAGGAGGAGAAATATTGTTGGAAAAACTTTAAGATTTAAAAACATAACTTACTCTGGAATTAATATTATATCATCTGGAAGCCAATTTACTAATACTCTATCTCCTTTACGCCAGGTTTTTCCAAAATTTTTTTCAATTACTTTTAGCGTTAACTCTTTATTTAACTCAACCACATATATGATTTTTTCACCAACGAATATGGCTTCCTTTACTGTTGCTTCTAAATGGTTTTCAAATAAAGGACGGTCAGATAAAACAATTTTTTCAGCTTTTAAAGACACCAAAACATCTCTTGAAATAGGTGGCGTCTCCGTATAATTAGCAGTTATACATATTCCATCTTGAAGTTCTATAATCACTAAATTGCCTTTCATCTGCTTTATAACTCCTTTAAAGATGTTAGTATCGCCCAAAAAATTTGCGATAAAGGATGATTGCGGTTTCTCATAAAGCTCGCGCGGCGTCCCCTCTTGAAGGATTTTACCCTTATTTATTATAGCCATTCTATCGGAAAGGACGAAAGCTTCTTCTTGATCGTGAGTTACATAAATAGCTGTGAGGTTGAACCTTTTTAATATTTGTTTTAATTCCACACGCATTTTATCGCGCAAACGTTTATCGAGGCTGGATAAAGGTTCATCAAAAAGTATTACAGCTGGACGTAAGACTAGTGCCCTTGCCAGCGCAACACGTTGCATTTCCCCTCCACTTAACTGATGTGGAAAGCGTAAGGCGTAAATTTCTGGATTAAGTTCAACTTTCCAAAGAGTTTCTTCAACCCTCTTCTTTATCTCATTCTTATCAATCTTATGCATTTTCAAACCGAAAGCTACGTTTTCAAATACGTTTTTGTGAGGGAAAAGTGCAAGCCTTTGGAATACCATGCATACATCTCTTTTATGTGCAGGAACATGGGTGACGCATTTGCCATCTATAAAAACATCACCACTATCAGGTTCTTCCAATCCATCAATAATCCTTAGTAGAGTGGATTTTCCACTCCCAGAGGGGCCTAGTAAAGTAAAAATTTCGCCTTTTTTAACGTAGATAGAGACATTGTCGAGAGCTACAACCCTGCCTTTTTCGAACCTCTTAGTTATATTTCTTGTCTCAACTGCTATCTCCATTTTTACATCCCGATTTTACTTAACATTCCAGTTCCAAAAAATTTAGTAATCAACATAAATATGACAATCGCAAAAATTATACAGATTACCGAAGCAACAGTTGCTACTGGATGTAATTCATATTTCAATGATGTCCATAAAAGAACCGGTAGGGTAACTGTTTTGCTTGTTACCAAAAAAATGGCCATAGTTACTTCACCAAATGACGAAATAAAAGCAAAGAGAATTGCTGCTATGAAGGCGCTCTTTAAAAGGGGTAATGTAACCTCAGAAAACATTTGGAACAGATTAGCTCCAAGATCTTTCGCTGCCTCTTCGTATGTAAAGTCATAGTTTGATAAAGCGGCTTGCATGAGAATGTAAATAAAAGATGTTGACCATAATGCATGGGCGATTGCAACTATAAAATAGGTTCCTCTAAGGATTGTACGACCGAAGGCCATCAAAAGTGCGATTCCAACTAACAAACTTGGAGTTACGTATGGAATGATCATAATTGTATTGAATATATTTTTCAACTTAAAAGTATACTTTCTATATGCGTAGGCTGCTAGGATTCCACATGGAACAGAGATGATGGTGTTTAAAACTGCAACGTAAACACTATTAAGAAGACCATTTTGCCACACTTTGTTCGAAAAAAAGTATTCATACCATAACAGCGAAAAACCTGAAGGGGGAAATCGTATGTACTTGGCAGGATCTAAAGACGTTAAAAAAATTATAACGACTGGAATTAATATAAAGGCTGAAATCAATACACAAGCAAAGTTCAAAAAAATACTTGATTTAGCTATTGTTTTGCCCATCTCGCTGTCCTCTCCCTTAATATATTTGAAATAAGTAATGTTGAACTAGTTATACATAATAAAACGATGCTTAATACAGAACCATAAGGCCAGTTTAGCGCCGTTAATACTTGGTTGGCTATTTCAATGCCAATTGTTTTTTGTAAAGGAGAACCGAGAAACGAAGGAATGACGAAAGAGCTCATAGTCCATACAAAACAAAAGGCCGCCCCTGTTATTATTCCAGGCATGGACATTGGCAACGTCACTTCGACAAAAATTTTGAATTTTGTGGCTCCAAGATCTTTCGCTGCCTCTTCCAACGTTGGATCAATATTGTCAAGCACACTTAACAAAGTTAAAATAGTGTAGGGTAAACATACGTGGACCAAGCCGATAACAACCGATAAAAAGTTATATCCAAGCGGTGTAGGCTCATCTATAATACCGAGATTTGTTAGAAAGAAATTTATTAGGCCGTATCTTGCGAAAATGACTTGCCAGCTAAAAGCTATAACAACCAAATTGATCCAGATTGGAAAAATAGTTACACATATGAGTATTAACCGCTTAATCCCAGAAGAACGAGATATTGCATATGCCATAATATAGGCAAGAACAAGAGTTAAAAAAATTACTGGTGCTGATAATTGAAGAGTGAACATTAACCGTGTGTGAACATAAAAGTCTCTTAGAAAACGCAAATAATTTTCAATCGTAAAACCTTCTATATAACAATGAAGTGGTTTTCCTATGAAAAAACTCATTCTAATCATCAGAACAAAAGGTGTTAAGAAAAATACGGAAAAAAGAATTAAAGCTGGCAAATATAAGACCAAATAACGATGCTTCTGAAATACATTGACTTTCATAGCACTAATTCCGGTCAAATTTTAAGAGAAATATTACTTAAAATCTTTTCTCCAAATGTACCGCTGAGAAAAAATTATATGAACATATGTGCAATTTGATTTGGTATTCTGGGTGAAGTGTATGAAAGAAGAGGTTCTAAATAAATTGGTAAATTCCGTCCTAAGCTATGATCCAGAAGCTGCTGTTAAAGCCGCGGAAGAAGCCCTCCAAAAAGGTATAGATCCCGTTGAGGCTATTGAGGAAGGTCTAGCTAAAGGGGTGAGAATTGTCGGAGAGCGATTCGGTGCTGGAGAAGCCTTTTTAACAGAGCTTGTAATAGCCGCGGAAGCCATGAAACAGGCCATAAAGGTTCTTGAACCAGCAATACTAAAAAGTGCTAGGGAAAAGAAAACTTTGGGCAAAGTCCTCATAGGAACAGTGGAAGGAGACATTCATGACATTGGAAAAAACATTGTAAGCACTCTTCTTATGGTGGCAGGTTTTGAAGTAATAGATTTAGGCGTTGATGTTCCAGCCGAAAAATTCGTAGAGAAAGTTAAAGAGGTCAAACCAGAAATTGTTGGAATGTCAGCCCTAATGACTACTACGATGGCT
>CALHLD010000019.1 GCA_938034445.1 uncultured archaeon
GAAAAGAGTGGATGGTGAGAAACAATCCATAAAAGATCATTTGCCACTGGGCTCCGGAATACTTGACATTAGTGAAGTCCTTAATCTCGTAAAAGAATTAAACTTTTGTGGCCCATTAATCCTTGAACTAAAATTTGAGGACGCAGTAAAATCCATGAACCTTATAATTTAAACTTAAAAACAAGATGGAGCCCAAAAATCATTGTCCTACTTATTATCAGAAAGATTATTAAATGACACAAAATATATGTGATAGAAGGTAATAGTTTTTGAAAATGTATTGTTCAAAGTGTGGTGCCGAAGTTTCTGAAGAAGACAACTATTGCTACAAGTGTGGTTCACCATTAAAAAATGCTGTTCCTTCAGCGCTAACTCGAGAACTTGGAATCAACATTATAGCAAAAGATAATTCACTTCAAGAATATTGGGTAAAAAGATGCATAGCATATGTAATAGACTCAATAATCGTAAGTAGTATAATATTTGTGTTAGAAGGCATTTTCTTCTTGCCTCAAATTATTTTTGAAGGCAGGATTCCATCATTTGAAATTATTATTCCTATCGGCTTCCTTTCCCTAATATACTTTACTTTTCTAGAATTTTTTTATGACTATACATTTGGCAAAAGAGTAATGAACTTTAAGATAGAATCGGGAGATAAGAAAACCATTTTAAATGTATTTATTAGAAATTTGAGCAAAATTTTTTTGGGTATTACTTGTTCTAGATGTTGTTGGAGGTCTTATTACTCCAGGTGATCCTACACAAAAGTATAGCGATAGAATTGTGAAAATGCATGTTAAAGGCAAAAATTTTCCGACTTTTGGAAGACAAAATATTGTGGAGAGTGTAAAATAGTTTGTCGACAAAAAGGCATTTTATTAAAGGGTTTAGGAAGGATCCATTAAAAAATGTACCTTTAGGAATATTTTTAATTGTCTTATCTCTAACATTTATCTTGAATCCAAATCTTCCATCAAATATTATAGAATACTTAAAAAGTTTTGAAACGTATAGTAGGTTTGTTCCACCTCCTCCTGAAATACTTTTGCCTGCAGCTGATTTCTCTCTCTACTTAGGTATAGGCTTAATACTCCTATTTGTAGTCAGATTACTTTCAAAAGTGGCTGTCTGGGCTGCTCCTGAAAACTTTTCAGAAGGAATATTCTTTATAATCTTAAATCGTCTAATTATTAACTTTGTAGAAGAAGGAGGTAATTTTATCATACTATTATCACTCTGTTTAGTGGTGTTAGGTACAACAATTATTATAGGCGAAGTAATGAAGTATGCACTAAAACATTAACTATATCCATTGGAGTATATGTTTCTTGGAATCGGAAATTGAAAAAAATTTGTGTAATATCTTAGAGTCATGGTATACTGCTTTAAATGATCCTAAAAGTGCACAGATAAATGTTCTAAAAAGCCTTTTAGAAAATTATAGCAAAACAGAATATGGTATTACCCATAATGTAAGACCAGATTTAACCTTAGAAGAATATAGACGATGTTTCAAAATTTCAACCTATGCTGACTTGAAACCTATTTTGGAAAAAGTTTCATACGAAAATTTCAGAATATTCCTTTCTGAGTCTCCTGTCGGATGGGTGATGACCAGAGGCACTACAGGCAAGCCTAAGATATTCCCAATAACTAAAACACACCTATCTCAAATATTATTATGTGGTGCACGTGCAGTTGCAAACTATGCTTTAAAGGGGAAAAGGTTCGAAATTTTTTATGGCAAGGCTTTAAATTTAAATTTTCCATCAAAAATAAATGTGTTAAAGAAAGGAAACAGTCTAATATCTTATGGCTATAGTTCGGGAACATACGCTAAATTTAACAGAAGCTTTGCAGGCCTAGAACTTGTTCCATCCCAGGAAGAAATTGACGCTCTAGAAACTGGCCTGTCAAGAGAAGGTTGGAGGAAAAGGTTTCAACTTGCATACGAGCGAGCAAAAGATGAAAATATATCCATATGTATTGGAGTTGCACCTGTTATTGTAGAATTTGCTAAATTTGTTAAACAAAATTATGGTGTATTGCCAAAGGATTTTTGGAAGGTTTATGTAATTTTTTGTACAAGTGTTCCAAAAATACATTGGAATTATGCTCCAATACTTAGACGATATTATGGAAATATTGATGTTGTAGAAATTTATTCTGCGACGGAAGGAGTTTTTGCTCAACAATTAGATTCACTACCATACGTTTGCCCAAACTATGACATGTATCTTTTTGAGGTTATCACAAGAAAGGGTGTTAAAATGTTGTATGAGTTAAAAGAAGGTGAATGGGGTAAGCTGGTAATTTCTACTTCCATTCTGCCAAGATATTATATTGGAGACCTGATAGAATGTTTTGGAAAACAATATTTTAGAGTCTTTGGCAGGGATAAAGCATTAACAGTAATAGAACATTATCTATACCGCATTCTAACTGGCCGTTTTATCTAACTTTTGGACTACGTTTTCTCGAAGTTATGCTTGATACAATAACTATTATTCCAAGAACTATAAAGATTAGAGGCCACCAAACTGTTATCTCATACATCATCACTAAACCTATTGAAGCTACAACAATCCCTCCTATAGCAATACCATATGCTGACCCCTTATATGGTGAAGTAAAATATTTGATTAATGCTTGAATAACTAAAATAGCGCCTAATCCTAGAAGAAAATATGCTACCCATGCACTCCATTTTATGAACCCTGTTTCCGCAAGATAAAATGTTACTCCAAGCCATATAAGTACAAGCCCTCCAACTATTGCTCCACTAATATCACTAGGCTCATGCTTTTCCTCCTTCTCCTTTTTCTCCCCCTTTTCCTCTTTCTCCCTCTTTTCATAATATTCTCTTTTACCTGTTCCTATTTTTGTTCCACACTTAGGACAATAGACTGCGTCATCAGGAACTTCTTGGCCACATTTTGGACAAAATGGCAAAAATTAATACACCATCTTTATACTTAGACTTCGAAGATAATAAACATTATCATATTCGAATGGA
>CALHLD010000020.1 GCA_938034445.1 uncultured archaeon
CTCCCTGTACTCTCTTGGCGAGAAATAATCAAAACGCTGTCCAAAGCAGGATTTAAGACAGTTCATCAAAAGGGGAGCCACATCTATTTGACTGACGGCAGGAGAAGAGTAACCGTTCCCCGCCACGACCCTATAAAGAAATGTACTCTCATAGCACAGGCGGGATTAACAAGGGAAGAATTTCTCAAGTTACTAAAAGAAGTCACAAATGGTTCAGGAGAACTGAGGAAACATGAAAGCAAGCGTAGATGGAGGAATCTACCTAAAATAGTTGGCAGTCCAAAGATGCCTTATGACTGTAATACTTAGCCGACATGCGATGGAAAAGCTAACGAAGGAACTTTCAAAACTAAATGTGACTGAGGGGCTCGTGAGGGAAATAGTGGACAACCCTGAAGAAACACTCTACGATACCTTGACAGGAAGATATGTTGCTTTAAAAACTGGCCGAAATCTGGCAGTCGTGTATGAACGGAGAGGTGGAGATATGTTTATTATAACGGTAATCTACAGTAGCAGGTTAGAGGACATGGTTCAGAGAAGGAGGAAGTCGGGGCGATGGATTTGATCATTAGCTATGATCCGGAGGCTGACATACTAGTTTTAAAAGTCGGAGAGGGTGCCTTAGTAGACGAGGAGCTGCTCGACAACGACGTTATCCTAGGTTACGACTGCAACGGTAAGGTTGTATCCGTAGAAATACTTGACGCCTCCAAAAAGGGTCTCTTAAACACTCTAGTTGAAATGGCTAAGGCTAGAAAGGATACAATAAAGCTCCTGCTGTCTAAAATAGGCTGAAAAGCATGGATCGGGCTTAGAAAAGTATACGAGTGGTTCAATGGGAACTGGGATCACATTAAAGCGTCGAGTTTTAATCAAGGTCCAGCTAAGGTGATTAGACAGATCATATTTTCTACGTATGCAGTAATTAAACTTCAAATATTGAGAAAACACAGTTTTGAGGTCCGGGAAGAAGATATTGTTAATGTGGTTAAGCATCCAGATGAAGTGTTTTAGCTTCTACAATAGAAGCTATAGTGACACATTAATAGAAGACAAAAACTAGTAAAAGTAACTGTTAAATAGAACTTTTATGCCAAAAAAGGTAAATTAAATGCCAATCAACACAGAATATGTTGAATCGAGGGTAAGGGAAATAAATGATGCAATCAAAATGTTAAAGAAAACAACATACAAAAACTTTAACGAACTAACAGAATATGAGCTGCTTGCAATAAGATACCTTATAATACAGCTTGTGGAAGCAGCATCAAGCATATGCCTACATATTCTCCTAAAAGTATTCAATGAAAAGCCTGAAGGCTTTCCAGAATGTTTCATGAGGCTGGCTGATAAAGATTTAATATCGAAGGAGTTGGCGGCTAAACTATCTTCAGCTGCAAGATTAAGAAATCTAATAGTACACAGGTACTGGGTTATAAGAGATGAAATAGTCTATGAAAGTGTTAGATGTGGTCTAAAGGATTTTGAAGACTTCACCTATAGCATTAGAAACTTTTTGGAAAAGAGTGCATTATAGTGTGTGAACAGAAAATTTTAGAGAATATGGAGCTAAAATATTGGACTCTAACTGAAGAAGAAAAACATAATCTTCTAGAAAAGATAAAAAGTTTACTAGAAAAGGATGATGAAATAGTGTTCGCGATAGTTCACGGAAGCTTTATAGAAAGAGACAGCTTCAGAGATGTAGATATCGCAATATGGATAAAGAACCCAGAAAAAGCCTTACAATACACAATAAACCTACCATGTAAAATAGAAGAGGAAACAAAGGTTACGATAGACGTACAGGTATTAAATGAAGCACCGCTACCATTCAAGCACCACGTGCTTACAAGTGGAAGAACACTCTTTTCAAAAGACGAGAAATTAAGAATCAAATTAAGTGATGAAACAATAAGACAATATATTGATCTAAAACTTTTAACAGAATATTCGAGCAAATAATATTACATTAGGTTGTAAATTATGGGCCACATATTGGTTGATGCAAGAATATTAAATCCTATAAAAGGCACCGAATTCAATACTAAAACTCTAGTCGATACCGGTGCAACATTCACAGTCATACCATGGGAAATATATGAAAAGTTAAACCTAAAAGTTGTCGGAAAGAAAAAGGTTGAAACGGCGAAGTGGATAATGGAATTAGACGAAAGCTTAGCACTCCTAGAAATAAAGGGTAAAAGTAGTATAATACCACTCTTAATCTCAAAGGAATTAAAAGACACACTAATAGGCATAATATCACTAGAAGCTTTATGCTTAATCGTCGACCCAACAACAGGAGAACTCAAGAAACAAGAATACTACTACTCTTAACGTACGATAGAAGCCAGCTTCAAAGTTCACATGCAGGAAATTTATATGACAACACTAATTTCAAAGGATTGGAGAATGCAGGAGTTTTTATGCTAGAGAAGTTGGAGAGTCAAGACATCTTCCCAATTCATCCTACAAAAGTTTTGGAAGGCAGCAGGAAACTTTTAATAGTTACCTAAGTAACCAGTTACCTAGGTAACCATGCTATTCAGTTTGAGACCTAAAGAATCCCTCAAAGAACTATACAACAGAAACGAAGAATATAAGGAACTATCACGCCTAACAAATTCAGGCCTTTGGGTTGCAGTACTAGGGAAAAGGATGACCGGAAAAACAAGCTTAATAAAAACTTTCGCCAAAGAAAACAACGGCATATACATTAACCTACTAGGCGCAAAGGGCATTGAAGACCTAGCAAAAAGCCTCCTCACAGAATCTGGGCCAAAACTTGAAGAAGTAACAGTAAACCTAAAATTTCTGCAAATAAAGTGGAGCATGGTTCTGGAAGAAGCTTTCCAAAATGTAAAGGATAAAATAATAGTTTTAGATGAAGTCCAAGAAATATCCTCACCCCAGCTCCTCAAAATCCTGAAAAGCGTGTGGGACAAATATAGTGGTATAAGGGTGATCTTTTCAGGCTCATATGTGGGAGTTCTAAGAAGGCTGCTTGAGCCCACTCCGACTTCACCACTATACGGGAGGAAGCCTGCAACAATCACACTAAAACCCTTTAGCCGAGAAATGTCGAAAAATTTTCTTATATCAGGCTTTCAGGAGTATCCTCAAACACGTATCGGAGAAGATGAGGTAGAGGAGGTTGTGGAAATGTTGAATGGGTATGTGGGGTGGCTAACATACTATGGAAACTTCAGATGTGAAAGAAAGCTTTCACACAAGGAAGCCTTAGAAGAAACCTTGAAGGAGGGCTCAAAAATCATGTTAAGCGAACTCAACAACTTCCTCAAAAATAGGAAAAGAGAATTGTACATAAAAGTACTCAGAACCGTTAGAACAGGAGCAAGATGGAGTGAAATAAAAAGAGAACTTAACATAAACAGCAAAGTCCTAAACGACATACTAAAAAACCTAACATCGGCAATGATAGTAGAAGAAGATGAAGGATACTATTGGATAGAAGACCCAATAACAAAAGAGGCAATAAAAAAACTAAGACAGTAAAGCCCACAAAATGCAGAACAAAATCCATCCAACAAAACACTATAATACT
>CALHLD010000021.1 GCA_938034445.1 uncultured archaeon
GTTTGCACTGACACAATTATAACTGCTGGATCACAGGAAGTGAATGTTATGGTAAAAAATATTGGAAATGTGGCTGTCAAAGTTTATGTTGAAGCAGTAAGTGAATATGGAAGTGGTAAAAATCTGAGCAAGGTAGAAGGAAATGGAATATTGGTGGAACCTGGAATGGAAAAGGTGATTACGACGAAATGTTCTGGTTTGATCGCGGGGTTAAGGTATAACGTTTTTGTTACAGCAAGAGTAGATAATGAGATAGTGGGGTATGTTATTGCAGAAGCTATAGCATTACCTTAACTGTGGGGGGCCGGCACACAACTTTTTTTTGCTTAAAAATAATTTTTTTCCAATATTTTTCTTCCGATGGAAACCGGTAAGGGAATATTGGCTGACATTTTTTGGAGGGAGCCCAGGGAAAGGTTTAGGGAAAGGCTCTTTACTCAGGCTTTAGGTAATAGGATTAGATTTCTAGATTTTTCTGATTTTGGAGGTAGGCTTATTGATAGTTATGTTCTTGATTTGGGTAAGATGTATAAGCCTACTGTTTATATTTTTGACTGTAATGGTTTTGGATACTATTGTGTTAGGGAGCCTAATGTTAGTGATAAGGATAGGGAATCTTTTAATGTAGTTCTTGGATATCTTTTGTCTTCTACAAATTTCAATGAAAATTTTTACGGTATAGATTTTTTGGAAGAAAAGATTAACGATGTTGTTGAAGAGGTTGGATTGGATGTTGGTTCGGATAAGGTTAAACTTTTTTCAGAAATCATTTTCCGTGAAGCTTTAGGCTATAGTGTGTTAGAGCCGCTTATGTCAGACGATGATGTTACTGACATATCATGTTCTGCATTCGATCAGCCAGTTCTTGTTAGACATAGGGAATATTCAGAATACAATTGGATGACTACAAACATCATTTTTTCTGAAGATGAGCTCGATGCTTTAGTGCAGAAAATTGCATCAAAACACGGTAAGGGAGTGAACACCCTTTCACCAGCTTCAGAGATCACCACACGTGAAGGCCATAGAATAATGTTAACATTCAAAAACGAAATCACACTACCCTCCTCCACATTTTCGATAAGAAAGTTTCCTAAGAACCCTTGGACCATAGCCAAACTTATTACCTATAAGACTTTAAACGAGGATTTGGCAGCATACCTTTGGCAGGTTTTAGAAGATAGAAATTTTATTATTGTAAGTGGTTCAATGGGTTCAGGAAAGACAACACTCCTTTCAACACTATTACAGCTTATAGATTTGAGGTACAAGATTTTAACAATAGAAGATACTGCAGAAATTGCTTTAGGAAAAAGGATTAATTGGCAAAGACTTGTTACCAGAAAAGGTTTACAGGCTGGAGTATATGATATTAGCTTAACTGATTTAACCCTACTTTCTTTAAGAAGCTCCTCAGACTATGTTGCACTCGGAGAAGTTAGAGGCGCTGAAATTCAAGCTCTTGTTCAAGCTTCAGGAACAGGGTTAGGCTGTATAACAACATTTCATGCTGGAAGCTTTCAAGAACTTTTGAGTAGAATGATGGGGAAACCTCTTTCTGTAGAGGACTCTTTTCTGCAGACGATAAAGTGTATAGTATTCCTATCTAATGTTAAAACGTCTAATGGAAAAAATTTGAAAAAGATTACATCAATAGAGGAGCCATATTTTATAAACGGAGGATCTTTTAAGAGTAACATAGTATATGATTATAGTGTTGATGGAGAAGAAATTGGACTTGATAAAATATTTTCAAGAAGCAGGCTTTTTAATAGAAAGGACGAGTACAAGGTTAAGATGATTAGAAAAAAGGACTTTCTTAAAAGTATAGTAAAGGATAAAGCTTATACATTCGAGCAGCTTCAAACACACCTTTTAAGATTTTATGGTGACAACGTTGGAAGCTAACACACTATTATTTTATGTAATGGTATTCACATGTGCAGCCAATATTCTATTACTCTTTTTAGAAAAAGATGGGCATGCTAGAAGATGGTTTGAAAAAATAAACCTTTTTCTCAAGAGTAGAATTTTAGGTTCAAGATTCTTTGAAAAAATCGTATACGATATGGCTTCAGACCTTATACCAAAATACAAAAGTATCAGCGTTGAAAAGGGTTCTGAAGGACTTCTAGAATACATTAGTGAAATAGTTTATAAGTCCACGCTATTCAGTATAATTTCGTTAGCAATATTTTCGACACTAGCATTTATTTTCAATAATCTGACGATAATATTTTTTGGAATATTAAGTTTTACAAGCATATTATATCCCTACATAGACTACCTTCTTTTAAAGGGAGAAAAGGATAGAGGAATATATAATGAACTAGTATTTTTTGCATTCACAGAATACATTTGCCAAGAAGGTGGAAGGAATATAGATTATGCATTAAATCACGTGATTAATGGGAGACTCTTTAAATGGATTAGAACAGAGGCAAAGATAGTGCTCACAGACCTACTCATACATTCCAAAAACTTATACAACTCTTTGAGAGAAAGGGCTTCGAACACTAAGGCGAAAGCCTATAGAAGGTTTTTAGACGGATATGCTGGAATATATGCTACAGGAGGAAACCTTCTAACATACATGAGCCACCAAATAGAGGTTTTAAAGAACGATCTAAAATTTAGAATAGGACAGTTTCTTGAAAAAGCTCAAATGATTTCTGAAATAAATATCATTTTAACTGTAATAATGCCTATTGTGGTAATAGTTTCATCGAACGCCCAATCTGGTAAAATAATGCAGGTTTTAGTGCTCTCGTCCCTAGTCATATATACCGTTGCAATGTCATTTCTTATAGAAGATTCAAGACCAAAGACCGGACTAGGAAACATTAGAGCTAAACCAAAAGTTTCTGAAATAATATTAGCACTAATAACTTTTGTAGCAGCATATATTATGCTTAAAAACTTATGGCTTCCAGCAACAATAGCACTAATAACATTTTCTACATTATACGGTTATAGAGGAAGACGTAGACTTAAAGAGGTAAAAGAGCTTGAGGAGCCTCTACCAATTTTTGTACGAGATATAGCGGACTATAGGGCTACTGGAAAGAGCGTGTATCAGGCGATACTATTATCTTTGAAGGAAAAAGAGTATAATGAGAGATTTAAGAAAGAGGTTATGATAGTCGCAAACAGGCTTTCATTAAATTCTACAGACCTTAAAACAAGTACTGGCGTTTGGCTCTTCGACTACGTGTTCGACTGCCTTGACCTAATGCAGAAGAGTGGAGGGGGAAGCACGAGCACATTAATTGAGCTAGCGAACATGATAGAAGATATAATTTTAGAGAAGGAGAAGGTTAAAAGGGAGACAGCGCTCGCCTCATACCTAACATATCTAGCACCAATACTCTTTGCACTAGTTTCAGCGTCCATGCTAGCACTTTTAGAAACAGTATCTGTGGGAACAAATTCTGGAGTAAGCATATTTCCTATCAGCACATTTCAAGTGGAAAGAGGTTGGCTTTATATGATTATTGTTACAAACACATTTTCCAACACGTACATAACAGGACTTCTTAGAGAAGGAAGCTACGAGAACATTTACCTTGCATCCGTAACACTGGTTATAGCATTAGTATGTATACTGCAAATGGATAATATGGTTAACCTCTTAAAAACCACACTTTCAAGCTCGAGGTGAAAAAGGAGGATGGAGGTTTTAGAAAACTATAGAATTTCATGTCTAGAGATAACAGTTTATGGAGAGGATGGTAGAATAGAATATAATGTTAAGGAACCAGATTTGGGGGAAGAGGGCTTAAACAAGATTAAGGCAATAATAGAAAACATTTTTTCAAAACATGTTTTAGACAAAAATTTTGAGAAAAATAGATTGATTGACAGGTACGAGCTCAAAGATGAGGAACTATATCACCTTAACAAGAACATATCACCCTACAGGCAACTGTATCCAATATTCTTGGACGAAAACATTCTTGAGGTAACAATTTTATCCCCCGATAAACCAGTTTATGTGAGACATAAACATTTTCTAAAACAACAGTACATAAAAACAAACATAAACTTCAAGAACGAGAACGAGTATGAGATGGTGATTGAAAAGATCAGGAACAGTCTAATCGAGTACGGTGATGGAAAATTCTATGAGGGCCCATTAGATGAGAAATTTTACGCAAGCCTCGTGATACAAAAACCACCATACACAAGCTTTTGCATAATTAAAAGGAGAATTGAACCCTCTGAAAAAGAAATTTTCAGAGAAAAACATTTGACGCCACAGGAAATAGCTTACCTTTGGACAATACTTGAAATAAAAACTACAATAGCTGTTACGGGATCGACAAGAGAACATAGGAGAAACATCTTAAATGAGCTCATCCAACTTATTCCAAAAAGAGCACGTGTTATGGTTGTAGAAAACACAACTACAGCATCATATCCACAAGAGTATCTGATAAAACTTCATATTAAGAAAAAGGAGGAGTTTAAAAAAATCTTTGATATCACTCAAAAGAATGATATAGAGTATACTATAATAGAGGGGGAGGAGGGTGAAGAGGTAAAAATACCTTCTACAAGAACATGCTACATTTACATGAGACAGACACCATTAACTGTCACAAACAATATACAGACGATAGTGAACATTACAAACAACATTAAATCTAATAGAATAGAGTTGATAGAAGAATTCGGAGAATATAGGACAAACATTTCTTTTGAAGAATACGATGGCCCCGAAAAAGTATACGATAAGAGCAAGATACTACAACATTGGGCAAAAATAAACCATTATAGTAGAGAAAAGATTATAGAAGCAATTTCATTAAAAATAAACTACATACTATATCTACATGATAATAGGATTACGTAGTCGCTTAAAAATGGAAAATTAATATAATCTTTTGAAGAGTATGAGGAAAGGGCAGTCTGCAAGTGTAGCAATAGTCTTTATCGCTCTAATGTTTATTTCAGGATTCACAATATTCTATAACCAGATTGAAGCCTTCAGACAAGAGTATAGGCTGAAAGAAAATATTTTAACCAGACAAGTTGATAGAGCAAAAGAAAATATAAAAATAGTGGGTGAAAACAATAAGGTTATTTTATATAATGGTTGGACAAAATTTTCAGAAATAAAATATATAGTCTTCTTGAATAAGAGTAATTTTGTAGAAAAGATTGTTGAAACGAACGTTATATTACCTCCTGGAGGAAGGGAAAGTTTACAGCTTGCATGGGAAGGAGATAAAGTTGGTGTCATAACATCACTTGGAAACCTCTTCCTAGCTGAAAGTGAGAGTGTAAAAAATGATATTATATCAGTTAGACTATATGGTGAAGATGGAAGCATAACCCCAGTAAGACTCTACGTTAACCCAGACAATCCAAAAATATTCAACGTTGTTGTAGGATTACATTACGTTTACACATTTAATACTACTAATGGGCAACTGCTTGCAGTACGCTACGTTGACGCACCACGCGCTCTAGAAGATAACCCTTACAGGGGATGGGTTTACTATATGCATGCTGTTATCCCATTCTATGACCTTTCAGGCTGGGCAAGCTGGCAGATGACCTCCTTTACAACTGGAAAGGTTAGAACAGTTTATGATGGCTCAGGCGTATCCTATGCTTTTGTATACAGGTTCCTTTGCCAAAAAGATGGTCAAAGAATTGAAAGTGTCACAGGAACAACAACATACCCCTACTATATACAGCAGGTTAGCACCGAAGCCCCAGGCGGCACTGCATGGATACTAATGCTTTCCGCAATAAGTGACAGTGCAAGCTCAAGTGTCTTCTATTCTCTAGTAAGCCCTTCTAGTCCAAGTCCAGATGCTGCAAACAGTTTAGGCATTACATTAACAGGAAGCTCTTACACTGATTATGGTATTTCATCATTCAATTACCCCTATTTTGTAGTATACAAGTATGATCCATACTACTACTATTATTATGTTTACAAGATAGTTGGAAGAAGTGCTATTAGTATGCCATGGATCGCTAGCGGATCAAGTTCACCATACATAAGGTACAGTTCAGCTCAAAATATTATTATTACAAGAGATGGATACTTTATAGCAAGAAATGGTGACAGTTTCACATCATATAATATGGAGGCTGGAGGATACAGTGACCAAATATCTTGGACAGCACCATATTCAGTACTAGGCTGTAAGTATACAAGATATGGTCTAATCCTGCTTAGATGGAATGGATTCGATATACTAAACAGCAGGTTACAGGTTATTAAAAGCGTTAACTTACCAGAAGGCTACAACTGGTATTATACGCCACAAACATATTTTTCAAATTTTGTGAGAGAACGAACAGACTATGGCTACGAATATTTTCAGTACCAGCTTTCCTTAATAGACTCGAATACAGCTCTAGCAATATTATCTGGACAAGATGGATTAGCAAAAATAGTTAAAATAACATTCTAAAAATCATTATTCTAATATTTTGGAAAAATGTTTTATTCAAAATATGCTATCATATCAGCATAGTTTACATGAAGCCTTTTCCCAACATGCTCCGGCAAAATTTCTATAATCTTTTCAGCAGGCTCTTCCCACCTTTCCAGCACGTCAAGAACCTTACCCTTTACAAGATAAACTCTACCACATTGGCACTTGAAATATGTGCTTCTCTTACACTTTGTTTCAGGACCATTTAATGGAGCAAGCGAGTAAAGTGAACTTTTATCCAAGCGTTCTAAAAAAGTGCTTCTAATAAAATTGATCTGACCTTCCTCGTCACAAATTTTACATAAACTTTCAATCTTGTCTTCAGAAAATGTTAGCGGATCCCTTTCAACAATCGACTTTAGAAGCTCAGCTGGTTTAGGAAATATTATGCCACTCGAAACCTTCTCTTCTATAATTGAAATAACCTTTAGTTTTGTAATAAAACTTGCAACAATCCTTTCAGCTTCAGGCCCAGAAACATTGTTTTCAAAAAATTCTCTTGCAAAGGATAGCATATTCTTTTCGGGAAGCTTTGAAATTGCAATCAGATGCCTAAAAGTGAACCTGAAACCGCCTTCGAGGGAGTCTTCGCTAGAATCATTTACTTTATATATAAATTCTTTTACTTCAGCAGATAATCTTGTAAGCTGTAGAATATAGTCTACCATGTATGTTGAAAGATTATATTTTTTGGCAATCTCCCTAACAGTTAGACCAAAACCTTTATCCATACTGAATAGTTCTGCAGCCTTAAGATAATCTATCTTACCCCTCTGATAATTCCTTTTAAAACATTCAACCTTAGCGTCTTCATCAGATAATTGGACAATTTCAGCTCTAATAGTATCAAAGCCAAGTTCAAGTGCGGCCCTCCACCTATGTTCACCGTCAACAATCATGAAGCCATCATTTCTTGGAGTAACAAGTATAGGTGGAATACCTTCAACACCCTTTTCTAAAAGATCCCTCTTCAAACCCTCATACTCTTTATAGCACATTCGGTTTGTGTTGAAAGGGTTAGGGTAAACCTTTTCCAGAGGCAGATAGAAGAGTTCACATTTTGGCCAAGCCTTCATGAGATAACACCATCCTCTCTAAAACCTTTCTTAAGTTGTTAAAGTCTAGACAAAAGTGTTTTGAAAGAAGACCTAACGTTATAGGATTTTCTAGACCAAATGACTTGAAAACCTTATCACATGAAACATATATTGATATTGCACACTTAACCCTTAAAGATTCGCCTGAAAAACGGTATCCTTCCAAAAATTTTAGGCAATACAGCTTAACCTTAGACCAGAGAATATTTTCGTTTAAATGGTAAAAGTTTCGAACATATTCTCTTACAAAAATGTTTGACCTTAAACTTTCAAGCATGAGATTAAGGTATGAGCCTAAATTAGCGCCTTTATAAGAATAGTATTTCCAGAACCTCGAAAGAATTCTTATACAGTTCCTCTCATTAACATTTAACCCCATACTACGAAATTCTTTCAGAACCCTATCACAAAGTATTGGATTAAAGTTCCTACAGACAGAATATAGGCTGAAGAAGGCAATTTTAAGCCCATTAGATCTTATACCAGATTCTATAATGGACTCTGCAACATAAACAGCCTCATTAAAAATCTTGCTATTAAAACCTAAACGGTCACAAACACCTTTAATAATAGATACTATTTTAGAATACTTAAAAGTAAATTTTTTAGAAAAATTGTGAACAGAAATTGGAGATGCTTGATAAAATGATTCTTCAAAAATTTGCCCACATCCTTCACAAACATATTCTCCATTATCAAAAACTATTCTACCACCACATATACCACACTTATCCAACATCAATGGAAAAGTTGTTATAAAATATAAGAACCAACAAAAAGTTCATGTATCGAGCACATAACCCATTCCGTTCATACATTGGATTTACCAAAGCTATTATCTAATTCCACAACTTATACCCTGTAATAAAAAATTTTATATATTGTTATTTTTGACCCTTTTTATGCAAAAAATTATAAAAAATGTTTCTGCTTTAAGATTCAGAAAACCTATGAGGTGAGAAACATCTTGGATGAAGAAGATCAAAAACTTTCAATCTTAAACAAGTTTCTTACATTATGGATATTCCTGGCGATGGTTACAGGTGTAGGATTAGGATACAGTTTCCCAAAAATATCAGTTTACTTAAGTGCTGCAAGCATTGGGACAACATCGATTCCTATAGCCTTAGGCCTTATATGGATGATGTATCCCCCACTTGCAAAAGTCAAGTATGAGGAGTTAAAGGAAATTGTTAGTGCGCCAGGTTCTAAGACAGTTGTTACAGCATCACTATTCCTCAACTGGATAATCGGACCGGCCCTAATGTTTGTCCTAGCATGGACATTTTTAGCAGACTTTCCAGAATACAGAAACGGTATAATTTTGGTAGGACTTGCAAGATGTATAGCTATGGTTATAGTATGGAATGATCTAGCAAAAGGAGATAATGAGTGGGCTGCAATATTGGTTGCATTAAACTCAATATTCCAGATAGTTGCATACTCACTACTAGCATACTTTTGGATTACAGTCGCAGGCTCATGGGTTTCTGGAAAGGGTATGGTGGTTGAAATCTCATTTTATGAGATAGCGCAGTCTGTACTTATATACCTTGGAATACCATTTTTTGGAGGTGTTTTAACAAGATTCTATTTCCTTAAAACTAGGGGCAGAGAATGGTATGAAAACGTATTTTTGCAAAAGATTGGGCCAACATCACTCTTCGCACTACTATTCACCATAATTGTAATGTTCTCTTTAAAGGGAGAGTATATTATCAAAACACCATTAGATGTTGCAATAGTAGCGGTACCACTGGTCGCCTATTTTACACTAATGTTTGCGATATCATTTATACTAGGCTATTTCATGAAACTAGACTATAGGAGAACAACAACATTATCGTTTACAGCGGCAAGCAACAACTTTGAACTTGCAATAGCTGTGGCAGTAGCAGTTTTCGGGATAACCTCCAAAGAGGCTTTCGCAACAGTCATAGGACCACTCATAGAAGTTCCTGTCATGATAAGCCTCGTTAACGTAGCACTTTGGGCAAAGAAAAAATTTGAGGAAAATAACATAAACTAATATTTTTTAAATACATGGTTTAAGGGAAGATTTTGGAAGAGCCCAAAAACAATATTCTTGGAGGAACAGGAATACTTTTGATAAATAACTCAAATTTTATCCTACCTGATTAAACTATCCTTTAAGCTACCAGAAACTTGCCCTAAAAGGCAAACACATTTTTCTCCAGCATTAAGTACATGTTTTAGGATAACAAAACATTAGGAAGAAACTGGCCAATATAATTAAAATCTGTTTAGAAAATATTTTACAACACTTTTTACAGCCTGCTCTGAACCTATTTTCGGCGACCAGCCAGTGGACTTAAGCTTTGAAATGTCTAGTAGCATGAATTTTACGTCACCCAACCACCCTCTCCCATCTGATGTTGCGGGAGAGAAACTATATTGGACATTATGTAAGCCCATTTCTTTTACAACAATGTCAGCTATTTCTTTAACAGTAATCCAGTCATCGTTTCCAACATTGTATATCTCATAATCTTTTTTAGAAGATAGAAATTTTTTGTAAAGGTGTATTGTTGCATCAACAGCATCCTCTACATGAATATAGCTTTTTTTCTGCAGCCCATCTCCTAAAATTTCAAGTGTATTAGGATCGTTTTTAAGCTTGTTTATGAAATCAAATATAACCCCGTGGCCACTTCTAGGACCTATCACGTTCGCGTACCTTAATATAAGTGACCTTATACCATAAAGTTTCGAGTAGGTTATTAGAAGATTTTCGCATGCAAGTTTACAGCAACCATATACTGATATTGGTTCTAGTGGATAATATTCTTCTGGAGTAGGTATCTTTTTAGCGTCACCGTATACGGTGCTTGTACTAGCAAAAACAATGTACTTTACATCAAATTTCCTACACGCTTCAAGAACATTGAAAGTTGATACGAGATTTTCCTCGAAATGAGTTTTCGGGTTAAAAACGCTTACCCTAACTTCAGGGTTTGCAGCATAATGAAAAACAGATTCGACATCTTCAAAAATCTTATCCAAATCTTTAAAAGTTTTTAGGTCAACAGTTTCTAAAGAAAAGTATTTTTTACCAAAATGATGCCTAATATTTTCTATTGATCCAGAAGACAGATTATCTACTATAATAATCTTTTCAAACAAGTCTTGAACTCTGTCAACAAGATGGCTTCCTATAAAGCCAGCACCACCAGTAACAACAGCATACATGACAGAATATTAGATTAAATTTTACATTTAAAGATTTTTACGTTCAAGTTACCATGTAGAACATTCCTCTCCTCCAAAACATCTAATCCAAACTCTTCTAATACGTACATAAACTTCCTGCATGCAGCAGTTATTAAAACAAGGATCGAGCCAGAAAACCTATCTTTCAATGTCTTCAAAAAGAGTGAATAGAATTTTTTAAGCCATGTTTTATGGCCATCCTTACACCATATGGTGGATTTGTTGCAATCATATCAAAAGATTCTTGAGGGTACGTTCTATAGTCTAGGGCGTCACCCAAATTTAGAAAGACTGTATCATCCACACCAGCCTTAGCGCAGTTGATTTTAGCCCCTTCACGATGATGCTCAAACTTTTCTATTCCATAGATCTTGTATACACCATTATTTGATTGGCTCAAAAAATTTTCCCTAAAAATTTCGAAGACCCTAGAATCAAAGACATTTATTTTAGTAAAGGAAAAATCCCTTCTTAAATAGTTGTGCGGAATATTTCTAGCCTTTAAAGCAGCTTCGATTAGAATCGTTGCACCACCACACATGAGGTCGATCAAAGTTTTACCGTAATCGTATCCGGCAAGTTCAAGCATTGCCAAAGCCAATAAAGGCTTCAAGGCTACGGGATGCTGGTAAACCCTATAGCCTCTCCTATTTAATGAGTAGCCTGTAGTATTAAGGCCGAGAATAAATTCTTTATCTCTAACAAGAGAAAAAATTTTATATCAGGCTCACATTTTACACCCAAAAGCCTTTCTACTTCGGCTGAAGCAAGATCTTCAATACCGTTTGCTACTGTAGCGAAAAAATTTAGGTGGGTCAAGTACACTACCCCTAAATTTGTTTTGAAATCGTTTAAAGTATGGGCTCAGGGCATGAATGGCTAATCATCGCACACTCATAGTCACTGAATTTCTTCATCGCAACAATATTAAAGTGCTTATGTGCATAAAAACTTTAATTTTATAGCCCATGCTAGATAGAAGGCCCCTTTTTACTGTTTTGGTTTAGATATAAAGTTCGGGAGCCTTAGGTTGAACAGACTTAGACTGTTCTCTCAAAGTTTTAATCATGAACTCATACTTTTTAGCTTCTTCAACAAGTTCTGTTACATCAATCTTCAGCCTTGGAACAAGCTTATTCACTGTTTCAAGAAGCTTTACAGCAGCCCTATACTCTTCAGCCTGACTGTATAATGGTGTAACCAATGCTATAACGTCAAAATTTTCAAGCCTACCCTCATTCAATAGTATAGCAGATAAGCCTGTTATTACACCATAGTCCAACTGCCTTACGCCAGCATCAGAAAGCCTTTCCCTCATTTCATCAGTACTACCTATGCCGAAAACTTCTTCAGGCATAACCTTTTTCTCTAAACCCTCTAGTGGGAGACCAAGTAACGTTATAATATAACTGCAGCCTCTAGTCTTACACCAGTCAAGCATAGCCCTAGCAAGGTTCCTACTCAACTTTAATGGTATAACAAATTCTGAAAGAAATACTGCAATCTTAAGCTCTTCACTAGCATAAACTCTTGCAGGACACTTAGGCTTACCAGCATAAATCATGCTGACAGGAGGGAATAATGTTGAGTCTATTGCCGCAACTTGGTCAAGGTTCAAAAACGATACAAGAAAATTTGCTGCTATAGCACTTGACAAACTTACCATGGGAACACCATCTATTATAACGCTCCCCTTCAAGTTAGGCTTCTTATAGTCCACGATCCTAATAATATCTTCTGACATAGTATTATTTATTCTATGGCTTGTTAAAAAGCTTTAAAATTTTTTTCAAAACATTTAAAAGGGTATAGTTTAAAGTATCTGCCATATAAGATGGTGTAGAAATTTTGTCAGAAAAATTTTATGGAGAAAGAAAACCTGTTGAGTCAAAAGTGGGACAACTAACACTTTCATCTAAAGCAGTAAATGTGACAGCAAAAGTTGTTTCTAAAAGTGAAGTGAAAGGTGTTACTTCTGGAAAAGATGGTATACCACATCAAGTATGCGACGCCCTCGTAGGCGATAGTACTGGATGTATAGTGCTAACATTATGGGACAAGAACATAGAGGCAGCAAATGTTGGGGAAACTGTCAGAATAGAAAACGGTTACGTGAGCCTATATAGGGGGAACATGAGACTAAATGTAGGAAGGTTTGGAAAGATAGAGAAGACAGAAGCACTACAAGAGGAAGTGAACACTACAAATAATCTTTCAGAAAAGGTTTACGAGCAACCATTCAAAAGAAGTAGAGGGTACAGAGGATATAGGAGATATTAAACTTTTTATTCATTAAAGAAATAAATTGGGGGGGGTTTAACCCCATGGAGGCTGGAAGAGAGTCCAGATTATAAAGTATGTTACACAGACGACGCCCCAGCCAAAGTTTACTGCAATATGATACCATCTAGGCCTTATAGGCTTAGGCAGAAGCTTATAGTTCATGAATGTTATAATGAAGCATAGGAAACCGTGAGCTAAGTTCCCAAGCCAGTTTACTGCAAGCCAAATAGCGTATGGTGTACCTAAGGGTATTGCACAAATGCCCCATATGACTATTATAGCCAGCATAAGAAAGTACCAGAATCTGTAGGGTCTTTTTCCAGTCTTTTCTGGAGCTTCAAGATATAGTGTGTCAGCCCACTGTCTCGCAATACCATCATAGACAGTGAATTGGCTGTCAAAGAGTGAAGCGATAATAACTATACCGAACAAGGAGAAAGCTATCGGACCCCAGACTTTACCAAATATTTCAGCAATAACTACAGCAATCCTCCATCCGGAGGGAACTTCTAAGCCGTAGATGCTTGCAGCAGTATATCCTGCAACACTAACCACATAGGTAAACCATATACCACCCAATATTATGAAGAAGAGTACCATAGTTATGCCGTTTATCTTCATCCATTGGCTGAACTTCTTAAGCTCCTTAGGGTCATTGGTGTCAAAGATGTAGCCTGAACGCCTAATATCCTCCGGCTTCCAAGCAAGTCCAGTAACACGGCCCATGTACGCTGACATACCCATACCCTTCTCCCTAACCCAGTACGTGTGCCAAAAGTTCCAGAAGCCTCCAGCAGGCTGGTTCAAGAATGGGCCTATGGCTGCAATAGTTATTCCAGCAGGAATAAGCCCGAAGCTAACCCAGTCTGTAGCAACCTTAACAAAGGCTTCAGGTGGAGCCATAAGTATCGTGAATATTGTTATACCAACGTTTGCGATAATGAAGGCACCATACATCAAGTATTCGATAGTCTTATAGACTATAGGACTTGCTGCAAAAAGCAAGAACACTAGAGCGAGGGCTACAACAGCCCACTGTTCCCAAGTTCCAAAACCGAGAAGTGCTGCGGCACCCGCAGCCGCACCACCAATCCAGGCAGGCCAAGCCTGCTGGATAAACACGAAGATCGCTGTGAACCATGTCCAAAACTTTCTAGGCTTAAGCTTATGAAAGCCTTGCATTACCGTTTCTCCCGTAGCGATACCATATCTTGCTATTTCATTATTAAGGAAGATTTGTGTGAAACATGATACAATATATAGCCAGAAGATTCCTGTAAGGAGTTGGGCGCTCACGTAGCCAGCATGATAGGCTTCGAAACCACCAACCGATAGTGTACCCAAGATTACCGCCGGCCCACACCATTTAAGTAGTCCTCGAAGAGTTACTGGAGGGGGGTCGGGCATTGGTTTTATTTCCCACTGTGGGTCATCAGAACTTTCAACATCTGTTTTGGCAGATGTCATAGAATCATAGTATTATATTTTGTGTATTTAAACTTTAATTTTTTAATAATTTTTAGAATTCAAAATTTTTTATTATTTTCCATCTTTTTTTTAAAAATTTAATTATTGGCCTCCTTCCCCTTCACCAGCGATATTCTTTTACAGTAGGAGCATATCTCGTTTGTTGATGGAAAGTTGCATACCTTACATCGTGTAAGCGCAGGCTTCGTGAATGAATTTTCTATTACCGGTATTAGTTCTAGGAAACGGTTTAATATAATGTACTTAAAACTGGGGTCTTCCTCCGAAAATTTTTCAAGTAACTGCATATATTTTCTGATTCCAGTTTGACTCGCATGTGGGCAGCCAAGGCTTCTAATTGGAACTTCACCATATAGGCAGTAGAGTAGGTTTTCTTTTTCAGGAGAACGTATTAGAGGTTTAACCTTGTAAGCCATATTTTCTGCGAGTGGTGGTAGAAGAGGCTTTACTCTTATAAGCTGGCTCCAGTGGCCGTTAAAGAAAGTGTTAAGCATTACACTCGCCATATCGTCTAGGTTATGTCCTGTAGCAAGCACCCTAACTTTAGCTTCTAGAGCCAATTCCTCAAAAATGTGTCGTTTTACTGTGCCACATATGGAGCATATTTTTCTTTTAAAACGTGTTTCCATAAAATCTTCGATAGTGAATCCAACCCTTTTTCGAACATCGAAAATATAAAGTTCCACATCTAAAGATTTTGCTAGAAGCCTTACAACAGACTCGCAATGTTCAGAATACTCTGGAATGCCAAGGTTCACGTGTAATGCTTTAAGTTTAAGTTTAGGAAAAGCCTTACTTAAAGAATGTATTAAGGCAGAACTATCCTTACCTCCTGAGACTGCAACCCCCACGACATCGTCTTCCCAAAACATTTTGAAGTCTTCAACAGTCCTTTTAACACGCCTAACATAAAATTCGAGAAAACACTTTTGGCACAAGCTCATCTTAGCATATGGAAGATATACTACAACAGTACTAGAGCCGCACATCCTACAGTATGGCATATCATCCCATAATGGGATAGTGGAAGATTTGCTTAAGAACTTTAGGTAGTTAAAGTTTGAAGAAAAATTTTATAAAAATATTGTGAACGTGATTGAACGTTTGAGAATAAGATGTGAGCTTAAGCCAGGAGACATTGGAGAGATAATAAAATTTCATGGAACAACATATTCGAAAGAATACGGCTATGACATTACATTTGAAGCGTATGTTGCAGAAGGTTTAGCCGAATTTATAAAATCTTACAGTCCTGAAAAAGATGGTGTCTGGATTGTAGAAGATAATGAGAAGATTGTTGGATGTGTAGCTGTTTTCGGACGCTCTATAGAGCAAGCCCAAATTCGATGGCTTCTTGTCCACCCGAAATATAGGGGAAGAGGGTTGGGGAGGACACTTTTATGGAATGCGATTGAATTTTGTAGAAGACATGGTTATAGGAATATTTATCTCTGGACTACAAGTGAGCTTACTATTGCAAAGAAGCTTTATACAGACTTCGGCTTTATTAAGACTGGAGAAAAATGCCATAGAATTTGGGAAAAAATATTGTGGAGGAAAGGTATGAGTTGACATTTTAAACTTTTAAAGCAAAAATTAAATATTTAAACACATTTTTAGTGTCTATAGAGGATGAGTTTTTTGGAGATAGAGTCCAATCTATATTCGATTTTAGAGAAGGCTGAAAGGTCTGGTGTCTCTTATGCTGATGTAAGGTACCAGGAACACTATTATGAGAGTATTTTGGTCGAGAACAAGGTTTTGAGGAACTATTCTTCAAGAAAATTTTCTGGAGTGGGGATAAGGGTTTTTGTTGAAGGAGCATTAGGATATGCTTCAACATGCAATATGAGCCGTGAAAGCCTTATAAGAGCATTGAATAATGCAATAAATGTTGCAAGAGCTTTAGGTAAGGGAGGGGAAAAGAGTTTAGATTTTGAAACAAACAGGGCTGAAGTTAGATCAAATTTTAAAGTTGATCCAATAAACGTTTCTCCAGAAGAAAAGATTTCAGTTACCTTAGATGCAAACAAGTCAGCTTTCATCGAAGATAGGGTAAAGAATGCAGCAACCAGAATAGGGTTCCTGAAGGACCTAAGACTTTTCATGTCGACAGTTGGAGCTAATGTTAAGGTTGAAACAGTAATGTCCGGCCTATGGCATCAAAGTGTTGCAAAATCTAGTATGGCCATGGAGAAGGTAGGCTACAGTGAATCAAAGTGTGCAGGATTCGAGTTTATAGCCTCAAGAGATTGGAACGGTTTTTCATCAAACCTGTCCAAGCTTGCTATAGAGGCTTCAGAAGCCAGGACACCTCCAGCAGGCACTTATATGGTCATTGTAGACCCAGACGCCATCGGACTACTATTACATGAGGCATTCGGACATGCTTCAGAAGGAGACCTTATTTCAACACGGGAATCGGTACTCTTTGGAAAAGTGGGGGAGAAGATTGCAAGCGAGGAAGTTACGATAGTTGACGATAATGTTGAAGACGGATACTTTTACCCATATGATGATGAGGGGACAGCGAAAAGGAGGGTTGTGGTTGTCGAAGATGGTGTTTTAAGAGGATACCTACATGACACCTCTTCAGCTTCAAAGACTAATGCTCAGAGTACTGGAAATGGTAGGGCGCAAGATTTTGAGAACATACCAATAGTTAGACAGGCCAACTATTTTATGCAACCTAAAGACTACAGTTTTGAAGAATTGGTAGAAGATGTAGATTATGGAATATATGTTAGTGGGAAGGGTGCGACTGGGGGACAGGTTGATGTTGGAATGGGAACATTCACCTTCAGTGTAGGGCCTTCAAAGATTATCAGAGGTGGAAAGTTAGAGGAAACAGTTAGGGGGGTTGTAGTAAGCGGCCTAATACTTGATACACTAAAGACCATAGATGCTGTTGGAAAGGATTTGACGATAAGGACTAATGTTTTTGGAGGATGCGGTAAAATGGGGCAAACTGTTAGGGTTGGATTCGGCGGCCCACATGTTAGGGTTCAGAAGATGATAGTTGGGGGAAGATAGAGTATGAGTTTGGTGGAGAAGGCTGTTAGAAGGATTTTAGATTTTGGAGCTTCAGAGTCAGAAGCATATCTTCAAAGTGAGAAAATTTTGTGGATAGAGTTTGATGAGAAAATTGAATGTTTTAAGGTTATAGAGTCTAGTGGCATAGGTTTGAGAGCAGCAGTCGGCAAGAGGGTTACACTATATTCTACATCAGTTATAGATGATGGTAGTATAGAAGATGCTGCAGAGAAGGTGGTTAAAATCGCCAAAATTGTACCAGAAGATCCTGAATGGAGACACTTTAACATGGACTTAGGCAAATCTAGTGCAGAAGGCTACTATGATAAGAGTGTAGAAGAAATAGAGCATAAGAGGGTTGCTGAAAATGTTAAGCTGGCGATACAGAAGATTAAAGATTATAATGTAAAAGTTAAACCAGTGAGAGGACTGCTAATGATCTCAACAACAAAAACCTTTGTAGCAAACTGCTACAGTGAAGAGTTTGAGATGAGAGAGACGGGTGTTAGCGCGGTGGTTAGGGTGAAGGCTGAAGAAGGGCAATGGAAGAGTATAGGAAGCGAACATTTTGAGACAAGATTTTGGAAGATGATGGACCTAGAGGAAATAGCTTCCAAGGCTGCTGAGAAGGCTTTAAAATTTTTGAAGGCAAAACCTATCGAAAGCTGTAGAATGCCAATTATTATTAGAAACGATGTTTTCGCAAGCATATTGGGGACAATGTTAAGCGGCCCAATATCAGCAGATTGGGTTCAAAAGAATAGGTCACCACTTTCAGGAAAACTTAAAACACAAGTGGCATGTGACAAGTTCACGATAGTGGATAACGGAATATTATATGGTGGGATGAGGACAAGGCCCTTCGATGATGAGGGACATCCTACACAAAAAACTTATGTTATAAAAGAGGGTGTTCTAGAAAACTATCTCTATGACACATATACCGCATTAAAAGATGATGTGAAATCTACTGGAAACGCTTCAAGAGGAAGCTACTGGCTGCCGCCTCAAGCATCACCATCAAACCTAATACTTGAAGCAGGCGATGTAAGCTCGGAAGAGATTGTGAAGGAGACTCGAAGGGGACTGCTTGTTGAAGATGTTATTGGAGAATGGCTATCTAATCCAGTTAGCGGAAACGTTAACGCAACAGTAACACACGCTTACTTGATAGAAGATGGTGAGCCTACTACACCAGTAAAGGGGGTGACGGTTTCAGGAGACTTTTATAAGATGATTTTAGAAGATTTGGAGATGGTTGGAAAAGATGTAAGAAACAATAACCAATACCATTCGCCCACAGTAAAGTTTAGGGAAATGATTGTAGCGGGAAAATAGAATTGACACAAGATTCCTCAAAAATTTTTTTAAGACAATATATGGTCCCAAACCTTCTAGGAAAACTTTTAATACATGTTTTACAAAAATGTAACTGCTGACTTGTATGAATATTACCATAAGAGGAGTAGATGAGTCAGTCTTTAAGCGTTTTAAGGCAAGGGCTGTAGAAGAGGGTATGAGGCTTTAACTCAAGCTATGGAGATGTGGATCAGGCAGAGGAGTATGAAGCCTAAGGCAAGGCTTCTAGACATAAAGCCCTTCAACTGGGGGGAGGGAACAGAAAAAGTCAGTGTTGAAATCGATAAAATCCTTTACGGGAAAAGACTATGATCCTCCCTGACTCAAGCCTTATAGTGGCCTACTCAAACGAGTCTGACGAAAATCATGAGAAAGCCCTTCAAATAGTTAATGATGTGGATAAAGGCAAGTATGGGACACCAGTCATAACAGACTACATATTTGATGAGGTTGTCACGGTCATGCTTGTCAGAACAAAGAGCTTGAGAAAGGTGTCCGAGTTAGGTGAAACACTCCTCAAATCAACCTTACTTATTAGAATTGACGAAAGCTTATTCAATCTAGCTTGGAGCATATTTAGAGAGCAGAGAAAAGCGATATTCGGCTTCACAGACTGCACAAGTATAGCCGCATGCAAAGCAAACGGAATATCGAACATAGCAACCTTCGACGAAGACTTCAAAAAACTAGAAGGATACACCATACTAGGGCCATCGTCCACCCTCATCTGAAAAAAATTTTTTACTGCTACATTATGGGTAAAATATGATATGGTACAAAAAGGGATTTTTATAGGAGTGGCTGAGAGGGATTAAGAGTACAAGACTTTTTAACATCATAAAACAATATTATGGTATGGAGAATGTTAAGGAGGATTTCCCAATTTCAAAGGAGATTGTTTACATGAATACTGCAGCAATATCACTGAAGCCATTGCAGGTTATAGATTCCATGACAGAGTTCATGAGAAATTATGAGATGAATGGTACATTCAATTTCAGCGACAGTTTAGAAGAAGAGGTTTTAGAGAACGCAAGATGTATGATAGCTGAGCTTATAGGATGTACAAAAGATGACATAGCACTTACAACAAACACTAGCGAGGGAATAAACTTTATAGCACATGCAATAAAATTTGATCATGGAAACAATGTTGTTACTACAGACCTAGAGTTTCCAACAGTAACATATCCTTGGCTGAGAATTGCAAAAGAAAAGGGTGTAGAGGTAAGGTTCGCGTCAAACAGGAATGGTATAGTGTCAGTTGAAGACCTAGAAAAGCTTGTAGACAACAGGACAAAGGTTATCGCATTAAGCCACGTAGAATACAGTAGTGGGCTAAGATATAACCTTAGGGAGATAGCGGAACTTGCACATAGGCATGGAGCAATATTGTTGGTGGATGCAGTACAGTCTCTTGGAGTAGTACCATTAAATGTTAGAAGAGAGGAGGTTGACGTGCTAGCTTCAGCAGCATACAAGTGGCTTCTGGGACCATTTGGAGCAGGATTCGTTTACATGAAAAAAGAATTTTACGATAACGTTGAACCATTGTTTGTTGGATGGAGAAGCAGTATAGAACATAAAGAATATGATCCAAGAAGATACACGCTCCCAAATGCTGCGAGAAAGTTCGAGTACGGTGGAATGCCATACACGCCAATCTATGGACTTACTAAAGCGATAGAGTATATAATGGATTTAGAGGTAGAAAATATAAGAAATTATGTGATGAATATTACACAGAAGCTTATGGAAAAGTTAAATGATTTAGGAGCGCAAACACTAACACCTTTTAACCAAGAACAGAGAGCGGGAATAGTGGCAGTAAGATTCGAGAAAATGGACTACGATAGGGCTGTAGAAGAGTTAGCTAAAGAAAAGATAGTGGTTTCAAAAAGAATGAACGCATTAAGGATATCACCACACATATATAACACAGAAGACGAAGTTGAAAAGATCGTGCAAGCAATAAAAAAGATGGTTAAAAGCTCTTAGAAAACTGATTTCTTGCCTATTATAAAAGAAAGACCTGTCAGAATTTTAAATAAACTTTTCATCCTTATAATGGCTTGTCTCCTACTAGTGTAAAATTATAACTAAAATTCTTTAAGTACATATTTAAACTTAACAACATTCATTTTAATTTCTTAGTTTTTAGGATCCTTCCAACAAAAACTATGGCTTAATAGCATCTAAATTACCATCCATACTTACTAATATATGCTTTAGAAAAGCCGTAAATCCATGCTAATCTTTTCAATGAATAGTGAATTGGCAAAGAGAAAGAAATTGGATCTTGAGTTAAGAGGTAAACAAAAACACTATGCCTTAAACCAGATATAAATGGAAGAGGTGGAATAAACCTTATAGGAGAAACTTCTCCAGGATGCTTTTTCCCCACATAATATGCGCCGTAGCCATACCAACAATACTCTTTCAGAAGATCCTTTAAGTTTTGTCTGGTGATGTGATAGTAGTAAGCGCTAGGATTCATGGAAAGTCGCCAACCATTTTTTCTTAGCCTCCGACTTAGGTCACCATCTTCACCAGCACCCTTTATTTTTAGATCGTAGCCTCCAACATCTTTTATTGCCTCCACTCTATAGATTGTACCAGCACTTCCCACACTTTCAAGTTCTCTAAATTTTGTTCTACGTAATCCATAATAAAGCCAGGTGTATCCCTCAAGCTTAGAAGACCAATTTTTACCTACATGCTTAGTTATTGCTTCTGCAGCCCCTAGTTTGGGGTCGCGTGTAATAAATTTTACTTGTTTAGCTATAAAATCTTTTGGAATTATATGGTCTCCATCAACCCACTGGATAAAGCTGCCTTTAGCATTGTCGACTACTATTTGTCTTGCATACGATAGCCCTTTCCCTTCATCGGAGAATATATTGTAAGATAGATTTGAGTTTTTTAATAATTTTTTGACAATTTCTAGTGTATTATCTTTTGATTCTCCATCAACAATTACTAAATCAAGTAATTTAGTAGGATAGTTGGTCTTCAAAATACTTTTAATCGTAAGATCTATTGTTGGCCCGTTATTCTTTACGCATAGACCTATTGTGACTTTTGGTAACATTAAAACTTTTAAACGCTAAGAAAGGTAAATAAATATTTTGTTCAAGAGTTTTTCCTACAATATTTTTTGAGCTAAATGTATACTATTATGCTATGAACTATGGCGACTATTACGATATTTCTTATAGATACAGACTTTTTAGTAAGTATACCTAATCGCGTTATAAAACTTGCATCTTAACAGAATAGATAAAGGTTAGTTAACTTACACTAACACAGTATAGGACTAAGGAAAACGAATTTTACTAAGAAGAGTTTGTTGACCGCGAAAATGTTCAAATTCTGATAGATATTCTAGTAAGGAAAAACTTTATGTCCTGTTTTTAACATATGCTAAATTTCGTTTAATTATTTGTGGTTTTAAAGATTCATACACCCGTAAATCTAACATCTTCTCCATTATTTCATTATCACACACTTTCCTTACATATTTCTGTACAAATTTTCGTTTCGCTAACAAAATTCTAAGGTTTATTAAAGGCCAAACCATTACTTTTAAATATGCTAGAGCATGTTCCTTTCTTCTCCTTAAAATTAATTTAAAAGTAAAAAGGAAGTATCGAATATAAAGATAAGTAACATATTTTAAAGCATTTTTTGCAGAATAATTTTTTATTAAAGTGCTGAGCTGATTTTTTCTGCTATAATATAACACAAACGGTTTAGGAAGGCCTCCGATATTAGAACCAATAGTGCCTGAACCATAATGATAAACTATAGAATTTGGAATAAAAGCTACTTTCATTCCACTAAGCCAGATTCTCCAACATAAGTCTGTTTCTTCATAGTTAATGAAGTATTCTTCGTCTAATAAACCAATCTTCCGAAGAATACTTCTTATTACAATTGCTGCACCTTGCGCAGAGAATATTTCATATGATTTATTAAACTCTCTATCATTTAATCCACCACTTCCTATAATTAGGACTCGGCCTATGTAGTCTAATACACCTCCTGCAGAATCTATAATAGATCTATTTTTTAAGGACATTAGCTTGCATTGTGCAGCACCGACCTCTTTATGGGATTCCATAAAGGTAACTAAGTTTTTGACCCACTCAGAGTCGACTTCTTTATCATTATTTAGAAGCACAATTAATTCACTTTTAGGATCTGATAGGCTTATCCCAATGTTATTACCCTTCGCAAACCCATAATTTTTATCTAAAGAAATAAATCTAAAGTTACTTAACTTTAATTTTTCTATTTCTTTACCCAACCATTCACGGCTCCCATCGTTAGAATTATTGTCTATAAACAAAACTTCAAAATTTGGATAATTTGTTAAAAGCAATGATCTCAAACAATTTTTTATGAACTTTTTTCCATTGTAATTTAGAACTATAATCGAAACTTTAGGAGAGTGCATATAATCCAATGGTCCAAAAATGTACTAAAAATATTTTATATAATCTTAAAAAGTTATACTTAAACAAAAATAAGGAAAATAAATAATTTGGAAACATGAAGCATGAAACTGTTTTAAAATTTACTTCAACCTTCCTATTAAAAATATTACAAGTTGATACCAATGCTGTATCTTAATGCGTCAAATGAATTGATGTTGTTAACTAGAATATATAGTATTTTTCATATATTAAAGCTTCGCTAAAAGTTGATTATAGATCATTATTAGCCTTTTAGCTAAAAATGGAGCAGAATGTTCTGAATTAACGTATAGAAGTTGAGCTTTAACTCTTTTTTCTTTTTCACTTTCATCTGTAAGAAGTTTCAATATAATTTTTGTAGCGTCTTCGATTGACTCAAGTTCTTCTAAGGGACATTTTGGAAAATACTTTTTTGAAACAGAATGAACAACAGGACGACCACACGCCATTGCTTCAATAGCAACAGTATCCAATTGCCTAACGCCAAAACTGCCTAATACTAGATCACTACCCCAATACAGCTTATTCATATCTTTATGTGGCACCTTATTTATAAAATTAACTTTTAAACCAAGCTCTTTTGCTAAATGTTTTGCTTTTTCATAATCTTTCCCATAACATATACTTTTTATCTCAATTAGGTTCGAAATGGGAGCTAATGCCTTTAAAAACTTATCTGTTCCTTTTATTTCAAAATTATGGGAAGAAGCTAGAAAAACAATTTTCTTTTTACTATCTTTCAACATGGATTTTGGATGAAATATTTCTGGATCGAATGGAATAGGAAAATATTCAGCAGTTTCATTAAAGGTTTTCGCGATATCCAAGATACTTGGTTGAGCAACTAAAATTTTATCACAACTTTTTAAATTATATTTAACAAGCCAGCCCCATTTTTTACTATTAATCTGTTGTCTTAAATCACTCCCATGTGCGTGTCCAATTAATGGTTTCTTCCTTAATTTGGCTGCGATATAACAATCTTGCAAAAGATAATGTACATGGTATATGTCACCTTTTGCCTTTAGAATATTATAAGCTAAACCAAATGTTTTATCAAAAAATTTTCTCGTTCGTTTAATATGTTGTTTTTCAAGATCATTTGGCAAATACTTGAGTAATGTTTCACCGACAAACGCACAATCATTTATCATTACTACTTTCATGCAATTATCACCATTAAAATTTTTTCCACCAACTTACTTACCTTATAACCTTCAATTAACTTTTCTATACAAATTAATTCATGTCAGAAGAGAATTTTAGCTTGCTTAACAAGCTCTTTAAATTCAATTAAAGGTACAAATTTTACTACATTTTTTTTAGTTACAAAGAGAATTACTTTTCATTTAGTCCAATCTATCCTTAATTTTTTCCCCTATGCTCCACAATTTCCTTAAGCAAAAATAGTGAGTAAGAAATGGTAATGTTTTCTGAAAGCGCTATTTCTAGCCTTTAATTTCGAGTTAAAGAATAAAAATAGTATGTTGACATTCGCAACTCATGTAATCAAAGAAGACCCTCGTTACTTGATGCATACATAAGAACAGTTGGCATCTTTAGATAACCGTCCTTATTTATCTGTTCTTTAGTGTGCCGAAGTATATTTTGGATATATCTTAATATATGGAATAGGTATGCGACAAGGGCACAGTATATTATATACATTTACATAATAGAGGGTCGGTTAAGTTGATGAATGCAATTAACAAACTTTCAAGCTTATATTTTGTGACAATTTTTTATTAAGAGCAAGTTATTTTGATACATCATGAAGTAGGTCAATGTACTTTAATCCACTTCCTGTATTATATACTATTATATTCTCATCCCTGTCTACTAGCTTTGATTCCACTAGCTTCTTGACTGCAGCATATGCTGCAGCACCCTCCGGGCAGGCTAGAATGCCTTCTTTAGAGGCCAATTCTTTTAACGAATGGATTATCTCGTTTTCGCTAACATCCATGGCTAACCCTCTACTTTCTCTGATTACTTTAAGTATTTCTATGTCAGCGAAGGGTTTGGGGACTCGAAGACCTGATGCTATAGTGTTGCATCCTTTGAAGAATTCTACTCTATCTTTGCCTTCACTGTAGGCTGAAACTATTGGCTTACAGCACTCAGATTGGACTACAACCATTTTTGGCATACTTTTAACCCAACCCAGTTCAATCAGTTCCTTGAAAGACTTCCATATGCCTATTATTCCTTCACCACCTCCTGTTGGAAAGACTATAGTGTCAGGCGACATCCATCCAAGCTGCTCAGCAACCTCAAACCCCATAGTTTTTGTCCCCTCAACCCTATACGGAACCTTCATAGTCGATATATCGAACCAGCCATATTTAGAAACACATTCAGCAACAACTCTACCAGCATCACTTATCAAACCATCAACCAATTTCACGTCAGCATTGCGGATAAAGGCTTCAGAGTATATGGGTTTAGGTGTATCAGATGGCATGAAAATGTGAACATCCAACCCCGCCCTAGCACCATAAGCGGCTAGAGAAGAGCCAGCATTACCAGCAGTAGGTATGGCTATAGAATGGACATGTAGTTCCTTCAAGACAGATACTGTAGCAGATATGGGACGATCCTTGAAAGTGGCGGTAGGATTTCTACTTTCATCCTTCATGTACAGGTTTCTAAGCCCAAGACTTTCTCCCGAACGCTCTAATTTAATTAGAGGAGTACTTCCTTCACCCAAAGAAACAATGTTTCTTTCATTAAATATGGGGAGAAGTTCAAGATACCTCCACATACTATTTGACCTAGAACAAAATACATGTTTATCTACAGCATTTTTAACCGATTCAATATCGTAAACTGCAAGTAGTGGGCCATTGCATGATCTGCAAATGGTTTGAGGAACATTAGACTCGTGCACAGTACCACATCTTGCACATCTATACTCTATAACGTATACCATATACATTATCCCCATCAAATGTCCTATAAACTTTAACCTCAGTTTAACAGCAACACTTAATAGATAACAATCTCACTATGTTTTCCAATATTCTATAAGTATCTTTTCTCCGATAGAGTCCAATTTTCTATTTCCGCTACAAAGACCGAGCAAGAATGACGTCAGGATTATTCAGTATACAAAAACATTACCTCCGTTATCGCTAGACGGAGAAGAAGGGTGAAAGAGAATTTCTTCTCAAAACTTGTTGTAAGAGATTTGATCGCTGAAGGAGAAAAAAGAATTCTTTCCACTCACGACCACGATTTTATCGAATAGGTTTAGTAAGAGCTTCTGAATAAAAAGGTTAAAGGATAAAAGGAGAAACATTTAGCCTAAAAATTTTCTATTTCAGACTTCAATATTTTAAGAGAAGTTTAATGTAGAGCGGCTTATTTTGACATAATTGATGTTTTCTGGCAAGCTAATAAGTTTATTCTCTTACAAATTAAGATCATCTAAAATGTGATAAGATGGACACCGTCCTCTCTATCTATTAAAAAGTTATCTTATCTTAAGCCTATAGGATAATATGTTCACAATTTTTTTAACCATATGCTTTGAAAATTTTAGAACAAATTTCAAAATTTATATTCTTTATACAATAAAGGTTTTTACGAGTATTAGGGCCTATGGCTTCTATTGAAAGTTTTGGACGTCAGTTGAGAAACTTTTGCTACGATATTTTTCTTTTATGTATTGATGATATTCTCTCATAATGTCTTGGGGAATAGGGTTTTCGATTTCTACATCCTTTATTTTCCTTTTTAATTCCTCGTCTATTGTATATATTTTGTTGATTCCGAGCTCTTTAACCACTTCTATTAGGTAACCGTCCCATGAAGATATGTTTAGAGTTGATGCTGAGGCAAGGGCTTTTTCAATTACCACTTTGGAAAGGTTTTCGTAGAATGCTGGAGATTCGATGGATAAGGTCTTTAGCAATGCTTTTGCTACACAGTCACTTCTGAGTTTCAGGTATCTTGTCATGATTATGTAGGCGTCTAAATATGTGCTCACGGGGACGAGGATATGCTTCTTAAGGGTGAGGGCGTCAAGCAATAGTTGGGCTGCATGCTTGCGGGCAGGGTTTTTAAAGTGGGCAAGAACTATTATGCCAACGTCAACCAGTGCCTCGAAGCCCAATTTTGCGTAACGCATATTCCCTATCAATATACTTATCCTCTCCTTCAACTTCTATAGTATCCAATTCTAGGTTTGGAGCTATTTCCTCCAGTTCGACGAAGGCCTTTTTCGCCGATTCTATGGAGAACTTTTCAAGTATGAGTTTGCTTCCGACAACCCTGCAGACCATTTCCGTTTCCCCTTCTATTCCAAGGGCTACCCTAACATCCTTCGGAAGGATGATGCGACCCTGCTTATCTATCTTAATGGTTGTTTCCATATTTTTCACCATTTATTCCATAAAAAATGCCAAATAAAAATGTTATCTCAACTTTAAAAATTCTTAACGATACTGAAGAATCCTGTTGTCGGATAGCTAAAATTTCCCAACTATCTGTCCCATTTCAGCCTTTAAGACTTCATCGACAGTTTTCTGGGGCAAACTTTTCCGTTGTCCAAGCACTGATTTGTAGTATCTTCTTGAAAGGTCAAAGCAGTTTTTGAAACCGCCGAATATCAGATCAGTAAAGGATTTTACGGTTTAGCCGTATTTAGCCTAGAGCAAGACCTTCAGCTGTTTATTAAATCAAAGTTGTTAGAGAACGGTGCCGAATATCCGCGAACACATAGTGTTCGCTTTCTTTTAGA
>CALHLD010000022.1 GCA_938034445.1 uncultured archaeon
GAGAAGCTTTATCTACGCCGGCCTTGGTGCTGTAGCTTTAATTGCTATTGGTGCAGCAGCATACTTTGCGACAAGACCAGCAGAAGTAGTAACCACAATAGTAACACAACCTACAACAACAGTAGTGACAACAACAGTACCAACAACAGAAAAAAGGAAACTTACTGTATGGGGAAGAGCTTCGTTCGCACCAGCCCAAATGTATTGGGCTAACGACCTAATTTATGATTGGGCTAAAAAGAAAGGTATAGATGTAGAAATAACATGGATTCCTGTTGCTGAGCAGGCACCTAAACTTGCTGCTGCAATAGCTGCTGGATATCCACCAGATGTGCTTGTAGGAGGCGAACCCTATGCCATTTATGCAGAAAGAGGGCTTTTAGCTCAACTTGACGACATAGTAAATGAACTAGGAAAGGACGACATATTTAAAACCAAGATAGATCAAGCAACCTTCGACGGCCACCTATATGCTATTTCCACTGGATTTGAAATGACATGGTTGCATGTTAGGTGGGATCTGGTTGAAAAAGCTGGCGTGACTAATCTCTTCCCGTTTAAAAATGAAAAAGACGTGTTAGAAGCTGCTGAAAAACTTTCTAAAGTGGCGGAAGGTGTTTATGGAATAGGTATTCCACTTGGCAGCAGTGGTTTTGATTGCTCATGGACCTTCCAAATATATTTTGAAGCATTTGGTGGCGGCTACGCTAGTGGTAAACGTTCTACCGACGTAGTTTTTGGTAAAGAACCGTACCGTTCTGCCGCTAAAAAGACTTTTAACTTTCTAAGAACCATCTGGGAAAATAAATGGACACCTCCTGATTCTGATACATGGGTTGATGTATCAAATAATTTAGCATATTTAGATGGACGTATTGCAATGACATCTAATCCAATGAGTATATATTACGCAATAATGACAGGTAAACAAGAGCTCGCTCCAAAGACTAAGCTAGTCCCAGATTGGTATCCGCTCGACTTGGGCGGTGAATCCTGTGTGGTCTTTAAAGGCAAAAATGAAGATCTAGCAAAAGAGTTAGTACTCTACTTCTTTAAAGATAAAGAAAGATACAGAAAGGGATGGTGTCAACTGTCCTGGTGGTATAACTTACCAATATTCAAGAGTCAGATGGAAGCAATACAGAAGGAATGGAAAGAGGGTAAGCATCCTTATTGGGGTATTGATCCGCTTGAGGCGCTTAGCCGAGTTCCACGTGGTTCAGGTTGCTGGCCACCATTCATGAAGCCCATAGGCGCAATAGAGGAATGGAATATGGCTTTTGGTCTGAATGAAGTGGTTGTTAGAGCTGTTGTAAAAGGGGAAGATCCAGACAAGGTGCTCGATGAAACTCAAAGAAAGTTAGAGGATATATTCCGTAAAGAATATGGTGTATAAGAAAGATTTCCATGAGAGTAAAAAAGGATAGTATAATTAAATGGTTATATGCTGCACCCGGCATAGCAGCAATCTCAGTCTTCCTTATAATTCCCCTACTTCTTATTTTTTGGCTTTCCTTACACTACATGCCAACAGGTCTTCCACCAAAATTTACGGGTATATCAAATTTCATTGAAGTTTTTACAATGCCAGAACTTTATGTAAGTATTCAAAGAACATTAGTATATGCATTTACGGCTGTGTTATTGAAAGCATTAATTGGTCTAGGTGTGGCCCTCTTACTTAACCTAAATTTCTTTGGACGAGGACTAGTAAGGGGCTTAGCCCTTATACCATATGCAATTCCACCTTTTCTTTGTGCTCTAATATTTTGGTTTGTTTATGATCATAGGGGTGTATTAAATGCTATATTAGGTATTTTTGGACTGGGACCCGTGTACCCACTTCGATATGAAACGGCGATGTTTTCTGTTATCATGGTAAATGTGTGGCATGGCTGGCCCTTTTTTTTCTTAGGATTGCTTGCTGGTCTGCAGGCTATTCCAATAGAATTGTATGAGTCTGCATCAGTTGATGGTGCCTCTACTTTTGTTAAATTTAAGTCTATCACACTTCCATTATTGAAGCCAGTTTTTGCTATTGTATGTGGGTTATCATTGATGTGGACCATGGGTGATTTTGTTATACCATGGATGCTTACTGGTGGTGGACCGATTGATGCAACCTTAACTGTTCCCATTGCAACCTATAAGATTGCATTTCTCACAAGATTAAACATTCCCCTTGCTGCAGCTTATTCTGCCACCATTTTGCCATTGTATTTAACAATAATATACTATATAATTAAGCAGATGGAGGTGAAATGAAGTGAACAAACTTGTGGTTTGTTTATTTGTTATTCTTCTTCTAGCTTTTATATGCATTCCCCTTTATTGGGTCTTTAAAACTTCCATTTCTCCAGAAACAGAAGTTTGGGATAAAGGTCTGCCTAGAAACCCTACATTAAAAAATTTTATAGACATACTCTCCCCAGCACCTCCTAGGGGAAGGATGGCTGAAGTTGTAGGAACATACGCTGTGATTACATCTTCAGCTCTAACACCACTATTTAATTCATTTAGGGTCGCATTAACTACAGTAATTTTAACTTTAATTGTTAGTCCTTTAACTGCCTATAATTTAGCTCGTTTCGAATATAAGGGTAAAAAATTTGTTTCAATCCTTATCCTTTTCGCCTACATTTTTCCAGGATTTATTTTGATGGTCCCAATTATGTATATGGTGGCTTCACTCAAGCTTTTAGATAACCTAATAATTCTTTCTTTCGTTCAGTTAGCCTACACCACACCATTTTCAGTCTACATGCTTAGGGGATATTTTATGGGGATCCCTAAAGAGTTAGAAGAAGCAGCCTTAGTAGATGGTTGCACTAGGTTTAAAGTGTTAAGGAAGATTGTTTTACCATTAGCCTTACCAGGTTTGGTTACAGTAGCTGTATTCTCATTCACCATGTCATGGGGTGACGTCCTTTTCCCCCTAGTCCTCTTAAGAACTGCAAACAACTATACCTTACCATTGTATATGAGTTTCTATTTATGGGGTGGTGAAATAACTGATCCGGGACCATTTTCTGCTTTAATAATTTTCTCCGCCATGATTCCTGTAGTACTATTTATGGCTATTCAAAGATTTGTCAGAATGGGTTTGGTTGCGGGAGCCGTTAAAGCGTAAAGGTTGCAATCTTTATATAGAGATTATGATATCTTAATTTTCTAATTTTTATAAAATATTTCCATATAATTTTCGTGAAAGGTTTACAGACTAATAGAACATGCATCTTTATTCACAACAGATCTTTCTCTCTACATTCAAAGTTCCTTTGTATAAATTAGTTAGCTTTTCTTCCAAATACTTAAAGTAGCTGTTGGGAAACTAAATTTTTAAGCTCTTTCAATGTCCTTTGATGAATTCTCCGCATTTTCTCCTTTCCAAGAGAATTGTTCATGCGTGAATAATAGAACGTCTCTCGTTCTAATGTCTAAAGAGTTTAAATAGTATAAGTAAGATGTAAATTTCTATGTCTAGAAAAATGGATGATGAAATGCTGCAGGTTCTAAAAGAGATAAAGGCTCTTCTTGAACCGAAACCTTCTCCTCCACCGCCTCCCTCTCCAAAAGGTCTCTGGAATGAGTTCGTGGACTTTATATCAAAGTACAAGGTTATGGGAATGGCTGTCGCCTTCATAATGGGTCTCTATCTCGGTACTCTTGTTCAAGCACTTGTTAAGGATCTGATAATGCCATTAATTGGTCTTGCGTTGCCCGGCCTTGGGAACCTGGCTACATTTAAGATTCCAATACCTCCAACGGCATTAGATGCTCAAGGAAACCCAATTGACCCAAATTGGAAAGGACAGCTTTTCGGCATTGGCGATTTTCTGGTCGCCCTAATAACCTTCATAATTGTTGCCTTCGTGATATTTCTGATTGTTGAGGTTACCAAAAAGTGGGGAGTAGAATAGCACCCTCACAATTTTTTAAATTGAATAAAATACCTTAAACTTATTTATGCTTTCTTCTATTCTATTGATCTTGATTTTCTCAATCTCCTTTGTGTTGGCTACATGTGTTCCCCCGCATGGCATAGCATTTACGTCTTCTATTTCCACTATTCTGTAAACTTCTAAATCCGGTACTCGTCCCAAATTTGGTGCGTTAAAAATAAATTTATCAACCAATTCCTTTCGAACATAGTATGACTTAACATTTTTTCCCAAGCTTACTATTTCATTTGCTACTTCCATAATCTTACATATATTAAGGTTTTTTGAAAAGTTTCCCTCATATTCTATGTAAGCGTTTGGACCATGATTTGCTGAAAGTGTGGTAATAGGTTTACCCATTACCTTTAATAGTGCATAGTCAAGTATGTGACCTGCAGTATGAGCTCTCATGTTATAAAATCTTTCAGGCCAACTTAACTCACATTTAACAGCCTCATTTTCAACAAAATTTCCTTCAACCTTTCCCCAATGAACTATAACGTTTCCTTTCTCCATAACCTTTCTAACATCCATTTTACCCATACTTCCAACAATCTGACCAACATCACTTGGCTGTCCACCACCTTGAGGATGAAATATAGTCTTATCTAAGACAAGATAGCCTTTAGAACCTTCGTGGACGAACTTGAGAACAGTTGCATCGTAAACTTTCGAATATGGTTCATCATAAAAGATTTTTATCGTAGATTTTAAAGAAGTTAATAGACTTAAATCCATTATCCCCCAACAAGAATTAAATTCATGTCTTAATTAAATTTTCAAAACAAATTCTGTTCTTGAGAAAATGTTTACTATAAAATGTTTGTTGCGTTTACAATACTGCAAAAAGACTCATCCTCTTAGAAAAAATCAAAATTCTAATAAATTTTTTTAGAATACTACTGGCTTTTAGTAGAAATTCTATTTTAAGCCTATTTTCTCCTTTATAAGGGATATCTCATGTTCTATTTTAGCGAACCTTTCTTCCATAAAACTTCTAAAATCGTATCTAAGCATCCTTACCTCGTTTATCAAAGTATCCTGTTTCCCCAGCATTAAATCCTGTTTCTTTAGCATGAGATCTTGTTTCTCCAGCATTTGATCTTGCCTCTTTAACATTAAATCCTGTTTTTCTAGCATTTTATCCTGTTTCTCTAGCATTTTATCCTGCTTCTCTAGCATTTTATCCTGTTTTTCTAGCATAAGATCCTGTTTTCCAAGCATTAGGTCCTGTTTTTCAAGCAACTTATTTTGTCCATCTAGTAAATCCAATCCTACGTTCACAATTTTTGTAAGCTGCTGTAAACTTAAACTTCTATAGAAGCTTTCCACTGAAGTTACTGGACCATCATAGTCTTTTACACTAATGTTTTTGACCAGCGCATATGGGGGATAAGATTTTGTCACCTCTTTAAGAAAATCTTCTACTAAGATGTCGTCCCCTTCAACTAAAACTTCAACGTTTTTGTCAACATTTTTTGCATAAAAACCTTTTAGGCCATAGGATTCGGCTATGTCAAAAAGGAATAGTCTATATCCAACATCTTGAACTCTATCTCCCTCAATAATAAGTTTTTTCTTCATCTAAAAAATGTATGATTAACCTGTATTTAAAGTTAAAACTTTTTAGCCACACAATATAATATAGAGAGAATAGGTTTATTATTTGACACTCTTAATTAATATTGCTGGACACACTCTTATAACACCATCTAACCCATCAATCCTTCTATGTACCTCCTCTAAACTATCTATTTTATCTGTAACAATTTCAGCCAACATCATATGATCTCCACTAGTTAACATTATTGTCTTGACCTCGTTAAATGTTTTCAACTTTTCAATGACCTTCCAAAGCTTTTCTGGCACGGTATCTATTCCAGTTAATGATGCGATATATCCTACCTTTTGATAATCTATTATAGCCTTATAGCCAACTATTATACCGGAACTTTCAAGCTTTTTCAGCCTCTTTCTTACAGCCGCCTCTGTAAGATTAAGTCTTCTAGCTAAAACAGCCTTTGACGTTCTAGCATTTCTCATTAAAATTTCTATAATTGTATTGTCAACTTCATCCATAGGTTTATTTTTCGAACTAAATGTTTATAAACTTTTATTATTAAATCTAATTAGGTGATAATTTTGTCCGAAATAAGAATCCCACTTCTTGGAGAAAGTTTTCCAGAAATGAAAGTACAGACAACACATGGTGTAATGGAACTTCCTAAAGCTTTTTCAGGCAAATGGTTTATTCTATTTAGTCATCCAGCAGACTTTACACCCGTTTGTACAACAGAATTTGTAGCTTTTCAGAAAAGGTATAGTAAATTTAGGGCATTAAATTGTGAACTGATAGGTTTAAGTGTTGACCAAGTTTTTTCTCACATTAAGTGGGAGGAGTGGATAAAAGAAAAGCTTGATGTTGAAATCGAATTTCCAATTATCGCTGACACAGGCGAAGTTGCAAAGAAACTTGGGTTAATCCATCCAGGAAAAGGTACAAACACAGTCAGAGCAGTTTTTGTAGTTGATCCAGAATCAAAAATACGTGTGATCCTCTACTATCCTCAAGAATTAGGTAGAAACATAGATGAAATCTTGCGAATTATTGAAGCAATACAGATTTCTGACAGAAATAATGTGGCTATGCCCGCAAACTGGCCTAATAATGAGTTAATAGGCGATAAGGTAATAATACCCCCTCCAAAGGATGTGAAAACTGCAAAAGAGCGGCTTGAGAAAGCTAAGGCTGGAGAATTTGAATGCTTTGATTGGTGGCTATGCTATAAAAAGCTATAATTGTAACAAAATTTTTTAAGTAATTTTTTTATTCATACCTTAGAGCCTTTATAGGCTCCATTTTTGACGCTCTCCACGCAGGATATAATCCTGATAACATGCTGACCGAAATTGCTGTTAGCAATGCTATGCCAACCAAATCTAATGTTATTATTGGAGTGTATGTGAAGGAAGCTATACCCTGTGTTCCCATAGGGCCACTAGATGGCATAGACGAAGTGCTAAAGTATGTGCTAACTAGGGTGGGAACGATTTGTGAAGCGGCTGCACCAGCAGCTAATCCGAGAATTCCTCCAACTAAACCTATTATTAATGCCTCTGAAAGAAATATTATTAGTATGTTTCTATCCTTAAATCCTATAGCCTTCAGTAGGCCGATCTCTTTTGTTCTCTCATATACCGATACAAGCATTATATTCATTATTCCAAGTCCTGCTACTGAGAGTGAGATTGCTGCTACGGAGCCTAAAAGTATGCTGAAGAAGCCCATGATTGTTGAGACAGTTTGTGTTATTTGTTGCACGTTTAAGATGTTTATATTGCGACCATATATTGTGGTTAAGTATTCTGAGACGATGTTCACATTTTCTATATTTGTAACTTTAACAATAATGTAACTGTATGCTCTTCTATTGAGTACGTTCATTGCATATTCTATTGGTATAAAGATAGAGTTGTCTATTGAAAGGAATGCGCTTGCTCCATATTTGTCTAAAACTCCAGCAACTTGTAATGTTATTCTCCTAGATGATGTACCAATTTGTTGTTCAAGTATTATTGGTTGTCCAACATAAACTTCTTGTGCCTGTTGTGTGCTAGAAAATGCTATATTATTTCCTACAACAGCTAAGGGTGTAGCAGAAGGGGTGTATATTTCACCATCTAATAACCTTATTTCTCCTAAAAGTGTTTGTAAGCCTACACTATCAACACCGACAATATTAACCTGAACCATCTCATTAGCTTTCGCCAGCCTCATTTGTGCACCTACTACTGGAACAACATTTTCTACTCCAGGAATTGACATTATTCTAGCAACATCGGCTTGGGTTAAAGTTGTTGTTCTTGTTGGAGTTATAAGGAGTGTTGTAGGGCCTAGAGCTTGTAATGTTTTTAAAACGCTTGCCTGTATTCCAGTTGTTTGTGCAACGAGACCTATAATACTTGCTACCCCAATCACTACACTTAATATTGTGAGTGCACCTCTTACTTTTCTTGTCTTTAAACTTTTGAAGCCAAGCCACAGTATGTCTTCTATTCTCATTTATGTTTAACCCTCTTACCAATAATATATCCTATTACAAATAATACTACTCCCAAAATAGCTGGTAATGTCCAATAGGTTAAATATGTACTACTTGATTTTGAAGTTACTGTTTGAGTAATATTTTTTTCTTGTATATTGATTGTAAGGTTTAAGGTCATATTGTGTTGGTTTCTTAAATTGTCATAATATGTTATTATAATTGGTATCTGATATGTTTGAGGTTTTGTTGTGTTTAAAGCCTGTATACTTAGTGTGAAAGTTGCTGGCGTATTAACTTGCATGTCTCCAATAAAAACCGATTTTGAGCCAAACATTCTGAATCCCTCAGGAAGTTTAGGGGCTACTGTAACTGATGATGCTGCTATTGTTCCAACGTTAGTTATTGTTATTGTTGCAGAAAATATTTGTCCAGGTACAGGTTGTTCTGGCAATGTTGCAATATCAACGATTTTTAACTCTATTATTCCTTGTGAAAGTATTCCAATGTTCCTGCTTTCTTGGTAGAATGTTCCACTTTCGTCATAATATTTTAATATTACCTGCAAAATTGTTGAAGTTATTGCTGTTGGAGGATTATACGCTCTTGCCCGTATCACTAGATTTTCTCCTGGCAATATTTTTTCAGCTTGAAATATGTCTGGTGTAAGCCATGTTATCTGGCTAGTTGTGAATGCAAATGTTGCTGAAACATCCTTTAATGTGGTTGTTTTCTCGTTTGTTATTGTTATTTCTATATCGTTTATTTTTCCAGCAACCAAGGTTGTTGGATTAACCTTTATAGAGATTGGTGAAGTTTTTGTTGTAGTGTTTAATAAAAATGTGAGGTATCTGCTTTCGCTTTTTAAATTTCCTGTAGTATCATAGTATGTTATTGCAAGTGCTAAAGTTGAAGTAGTCTGTGATGTTGGGGTAACATACAATTTTAGGCTTGTATCCACTTTTTCATTTACTTTTAATGTTCCTAAAAATATTTTTCCATCGCTTTCAATTAGATTTAGGGGTGGTGATGGTGTGACTCCTATTGTAAAGTTATTTAATGTAACGCTTCCAAAATTTTCTACTAAAATTTTAACTGTATTCACTTCCCCTATTTTTAAATAGGTTTCTTTTGCTGTTATCCTAAATTCAGTTGCCTTGATAGGTTTGACGATGAAACCTATACTTTGACTAAAACTTTTTAGGTTGGAATAAGCATCCCTATAATTTCCAGTTAAGGCTAATGAAATGGGTTGATTTGCTAAGCTTGCGGCGACAAAAACCTTGATACTAAAACTTATTTCCGAATTAGGTTCAAGCTTATCTACTGTTTTTGAACTCTCTAGAACAACTGTTTGGGCTGGGTTTACAACATTTACATTCAAATTTTTTGCTTCCCCACTTCCATAATTTTTTACAGTAATAGTTACGTCATTAAGTTGTCCAGGATCCAAATAAAGGTTTGCGGTTTGAAAGTCTAGCTTAACTTTGCCATTCAAATTTACTGTAACATTAACTTCTTCAACCATGTTATATTCCCATGTTGTATTCCACATTATCCTTAAAGGTAAAATGTATTTTCCAAGAGACGCATTCGGTGAAATATTCAAGTAATATGTTAAAGTGAATAGTGAGTTAGGCGCTATATTGACTGCTACAGCCTCAGGTTCATTTTCGTCAATGGCATTAGAGAATTCATTTGAAACAATTAATTTTGCATGAATACTGTTTGCTACATAGTACCCAAAATATTGGATTGTAATGGTTAATGGAACATTAAAATCACTTGGTCCAGCCTCAATAGGATTTAAGCTTGTACCCCATAATGCTCCAATAAAACTAAAATGTGATTGTTGAGCATCAGTTCTAATATAGGGTATGTTAATTAGAAGCAGTATGATTAGTAAGATATTCTCTTTTTTCAATTTTGTACAACCTCCTTCTCTACAACTCCATCTCTTAAATAAATGATTTTATTACATAATTTAGTGATTTCAAGATTATGTGTGACCATAATAACTGTTACACCAGAATCACATACGTTTTTTAGTATTGAAGCAACAACTTGTGCTGTTTTAGAGTCAAGATTTCCTGTAGGCTCGTCTGCGAGAATTAATGATGGGTCATTAACTAATGCTCTGGCTATAGCGACTCTTTGTTGTTCACCACCACTTAACTCATTAGGCATTTTATTTAATTTTTCCCCTAAACCAAGTTGCTCAAGAACCTTTCTAGCCTTCTCATGCCTTCTAGAACGTGGTATGTTTGAAGCTATCAATGGAAGTTCAACGTTTTCTAAAACATTCAAGTACGGTACAAGATTGTATATTTGGAAAACGAAACCTAAAGTTCTGTTTCTAAAGTTGGCAAGCTGATTGCCTCTCATTTTAGAAACAGGCGTTCCATTAAGGTACACTTCTCCTCTAGTTATTGAATCGAGTGTGCCAATTAAATTTAGTAGGGTGGTTTTCCCGCTTCCTGAAGGCCCCACCACCGCAACAAATTCCCCTCTCAAAATTTTTATTGAAATTCCTTTAAGTGCAGGATATTCTAACTGGCCACTTTTGTAAATCTTCCATAAATCTTCTGTTTTAACAACAACCTCATTTTCTTTTAAAGCCATTTAATGTCACGTTATTCTAAAATGTATTTGATTTAAAGGTTACTTAACTTTGTTATCCTTTATTTAAAGGTTAGATTGGGACCTAATTTTTTTATTCTATTTCTTGTACTTTAGGGTTTCAATTATTGCGGGTAAAAGTGATACCATAATTATCATGTAAATGACTAAGGTTAAGTTATCTTTAACAAATTGGAGGTTTCCAAAAAGGAATATGGTCACCCATAAAATTCCACCTAATATATTATAGATAATGAACCTTTTATAACTCATTTTTCCTATGCCTGCAACAAATGGTGCAAATGTTCTAATGATAGGAATAAATCTTGCAAGCACAATAGTTTTTCCACCATATTTTTCATAAAAATCATGGGCTCTCTGCAAGTGTCTTTTGTTAAAAAGTTTACTATTTTCTTTACTAAAAACCTTTGGGCCTACAAAATTTCCTATCCAATAATTTACTGTATCACCTAATACTGCAGCAGAAATGTATAGGATGTAAAGCAATTCTATCATAAACAATCCTTTTGAAGAAAAAGTGCCGGATAGGAAGATGAGGGAATCTCCAGGCAAAAATGGGAATATGACTAAGCCTGTTTCACAAAATATGATTAGAAAAAGTAGTATATATGTCCACATTCCAAACTCTTGTATTATGTAGGCTAATCCTTGATCCAAATGTATTAAAAAGTCTATAAGCTCTGTAATTTGAAGCAATTCTTTAATCGTATAAGGTCTATATGCTACTAATATAATCTTTTTCGGTAAGATCATTTAAAATTTTTAAATACATTTAATTTCTGAAAATGTGTATGCATGATTCTTATAAAATGCGTTTTAAAAGTTTTTGGGAAGATGAAGTGATCTCATCGATAATTTATGCAGAAATTGCGAGAAAGGTTAAGGGACAGTCTTCTTTCTTCAATAACCTTTCAGCTATGGAACACTCACATGCTAAACTTTGGTCTACTCTTTCAAAAAACCTTTATGGTGTAGAATTGAAGCCTTCTTTAGCCCTTAAGCTCAAACTTTATTTTATGAAGTTTTTAATTTCTATGATAGGATTTAAGCTTACTCTAAAAATGTTTGAATTAAATGAAATGAAGGCTGTAAGAGAATATTATCGATTGTTAACTGAACCTGGATTGATTGAATATAAAGGAGAAATCTTAATACTTCTTAAAGATGAAATGTTTCATGAAATAGAATTTTTGAAGCAGACTATAGGATACAAGCGTGAAATAGAAGGTTTAAAGGATGCACTTTATGGGTTGCTTGACGCTCTTGTTGAAATTGAAGCTGCAGTTATAGGTATTGCATCATTTCTACCTAACCCCATTTTAATAGGATTAGCTGGTCTGATTTCTGCAATATCTGGAACATTTTCGATGAGTACAGGTGCTTATGTATCTTCAAAGTCTGAAAAGATTATATACAATAGTAAAGTTGAAGAAGTTGATATTAGAAGTAGTATAGATAAAGATAATATTATAAACGATGTTTTGGATGACATTAAATCATCAACATCCGATAAAACAATAGTAGAGAGATTGTCCCAAATCCTAAAGTCCGAGGAAGGCCTTGCTAAAAAGCTTTATACCCTATCAAGGATAGGTTCGCCTGAAATAGCTTTAGAAGATCCTAGAGTCGCTGTAAAAAATGCTGCAATATTCTATTTTATGGGCGCCTTAGCTCCGATAGCTCCATTCTTTTTAGGCCTCTCCGGATCCTATGCAATATTACTTTCTATAGCTTTAACGATAGCAATATTATCTTTAGCCTCCACATTTGTGGCAGTTGTTTCAGGAACCAGTATAAAAAAGAAGGCTGCAGAAACGATAGCTATAACATTGTTGGCAACATTATCAACATACTTGATAGGAACCTTTGCAAAGAGCCTTTTAGGTATAGAGATTTGATCATTAAAAACTTGTGTTAACAAAGTTTTTTAATTTTCTAAAATCTTCTTCAATTTGAACCTTTAGCTGTGGATTATATAATGCAGCGGCAGGATGTAATGTTGGCATAACATTTAATAGCATGTCGAACATGAAGAGACTGAACATTTTACCTCTAACATCAGTTACACCTTTAATCTTTATACCAGCCTTACCCAGTATGTAGTTGCTTGAATGTCTTCCTAATGTTATGAGAACTTTAGGCTTAATTAGCATAATCTGCCTATCAAGGTACTGTGAACAAGCTTCAACCTCATTTGGAAGTGGGTCTCTATTTTCAGGCGGCCTACACTTTACAATATTGGTAATGAATACAGATGGTCTTGGTATACAGAGTATATTTTCAATTAATTCTGTAAGAAGTTTTCCAGCTGCACCTACAAAAGGTCTTCCTTGTACGTCTTCATAAAATCCTGGCGCTTCTCCAACAAACATTATTTTTGCAAGTGGATCGCCTTCACCTGGAACAGCATTTTTTCTAGTCTGATGTAATGGGCATTTTGTGCAAATTTTCACTTCCTCAGCAATCACATGTATCCCATCGCTCATTAATCTCGCCAAATTGAATCCTATTCTTTAAATATTAATTTTTTCATTTATTTTGTTGTTGACAATTTTGAATGTCATGCTTGTAACCTTTAAAGAAAATAGTGTAAGGAAGACCGCTCCAACTAAGTCAGTTATATAATGTGCTCCAAGAACAATTCTGCTTAAAGAAATTAGTGTTGTCAAAGTAATGGTTATCATGTTTTTCTCTCTAGATCGGCCAAAAATAATAGCGTATGCGCCTAAAGATCTTGAGACATGTCCTGAAGGATAAGAGAATCCATTATCATCAGTATATGGTACAATATCTGCTGAATATAGGTATGGTCTTTCACGTCTAAAAAATTCTTTTAAAATATATGTGGATAAGGTGACGATTGCTAGAAAAGCTAAGAGTTTGAATCCGTTGTCCAATCTTCTTAGTTTGTAATAGGAGTAAGCAAAATATAATGTTGAAATGATAAGTAAAAATCTTAAATCGCCTAAATAGGTGATTATAACGAAAACTTGTACTGGTATAACATTGAGTACAGCATTTTGAAACTGTGACACATAAAACTCTTCAATCTTATTAAATTGAAATCCTTCTATCAAAAAGCCTAGAATTATAGTGGCTAGAAAACAGCAAAAAATTACTGGCAAATCCTTTCTAAATATAGTTTTTTCCAAAAATTTCACCAACTTAGCAATATCATAAACTATATTTTAGGAAACAAAAATATTAGATAAGTGATGAATATATTTCAATTGTCTCTTCAGCAGCCTTTCTCCAAGTAAAATACTCTTGAACCCTCTTTCTACCATTTTCTCCCCAAACCTTAGCCCTTTGAGGGTCTCTTAAAACTTCCTTAATACCCCAAGCAATATCAGAGGGATCTTCACCATTAACGTGTACGCCATTCTGTTCCGGTCCAGAGGCTATAACCTGCTCCCTGAAGCCTACAACTCCACGCGCTCCAACAACAACAGGCTTTTTCATTGACATTGCCTCTAAGCTGACTATGCCAAAAGGCTCATATATTGAGGGGAAGACGCAAACGTCTGCTGCAGCATAATGTAATATTCTCTCGTTTTCTGGGACAAACTCAAAGTTACATATCACGTTATCCTTTATTCCCAATCTTTTCGCTGTCTCTATAATATCCTTTTCTTCTTCGCCTTTACCAAGTATTATAAGTTTAGCTTTAGGGTATTCGTTCAATATAAGAGGCATAGCTTGTACTAGATTCCTTATCCCCTTTACCCATGTCAGACGGCCTAAGAATAGTATCATTTGACAATCTTCCATTACACCATATCTTTCCCTCAATCTTCTAACATCTTCTGGGTTACATTTTTCAGGATCATATCTTTCTGGGTCTACACCATTCCATACAACACTAATTTTTGGTGCACTCCAACCATGTCTTATAAGGTCGTCTCTCATGGCATAACTTACCGTTATAATATGGTCTGCAACTTCCGCCATAGAATGTTCAAGATATGAGACTACAGTTGAACCCTGTCCACCACTTCTACCCCATTCAGTACTGTGGACGTGGAAGACGACAGGTATCTTTGTCTCATTCTTTACGATCATTCCAGCAATACTACTTAACCAGTCGTGGACACATACAATATCATAATGTATGTTATCCTTTCTTATAAGCTCGTTAATAAACTTGGTTGCGCTTAGTATATTATAAATGAAGATGTCGTTGAAAAATCTGATGTTAGTTCCCCATCTTTTCAAATCTTCTGTAACAATAAATGGGAACACATTACTCGCGTCAGCTATAAGTGGACGATGCACTTCCACCCCCCTTAATATTTCTCTTGTTTTCAGATTTCCGGGATTTAGTGTGAAAACAGTAACATCATGTCCCAGTTCAACAAATTCTCTTGTTATATATTCTGCATATGTTCCAAGCCCTCCTACGAGTCGAGGTGGATATTCCCAAACAAAGAACGCTATTCTCAATTTACATCATTTCCCAATAAAATTATCCTGTATAAATGATTTTCTCCACAAATTCTTGCATAACACTTATCGTAATAATAATTCTTTAATATTTAATTATGGGCAGATTATGGGCAGAATATGGTATAAAGGCGACCTTTTTGGAGACCGCTATTGAGGTAAAGGATGTTGTCAAGATTTTTAATGGAAACTTTAGAGCCCTTAATGGAATAAGCTTAAAAGTTGACTCAGGACGTATTTTTGCACTTTTAGGCCCAAATGGTGCAGGTAAAACAACTCTTATGAGAATCTTGACAACACAAATAAATCCTTCTTCTGGCAACGCTTATGTTTTCGGCTTAGATACCGTAAGGGAAGGCTCACAAGTTAGGAAACTTATAAGTTATGTTCCACAAGAAATGAGTGTTTGGACTGATATAAGTGGTTACGAAAACCTTCTAATCTATTCTAAAATTTATGGTATTCCAAGAGAAGAAAGGGGTGCAATTATCAATGATGTTTTGGAAAGCATGGGTTTATATGATTTCTCGGATAAGCTTGTTAAAACATATTCGGGAGGCATGGTACGAAGGCTTGAAATTGCCTGCGCTCTCCTCATTAGGCCAAAAATTTTGTTTCTTGATGAGCCAACTATTGGACTTGATCCTTCAGCTAGAAAGGTGGTTTGGGAAAAGTTAAAGATGTTCAAAAAGGATTATGGTACAACCATATTCTTTAACACTCACTATATGGATGAGGCGGAAATTTATTCTGACTTGATTGCCATTATTAATAAGGGTAAGATTGTGACTATAGGTACTTCTGAAGAGCTCAAGCATTCTGTTGGCGGGGAAATACTACATTTTATATTAGAAGAAAATGGCCTGAATGAAGACGTTTTAAGAGAATTGGAAAAGGTTGATGGTATAAAAGATGTTATGGTCTCAAATTCAGACGCTACCCTTGTAGTGGACGATGCTGAAACTATTCTCCCCTATATTATGACCTTTTTCAATAAAAAGAATATCTTGGTTAAAAGGGTCTCTATAACCAGGCCCACATTAGATGACGTTTTCCTCAAATATGCTGGAACAAGAATCGATGCCAGTGGGAGGTTGAGTGAAGTGACGCAAGTTAGGAGAATGATGCGGAGGGGTTAAAGGTTGAAAGACTCTTTTAGAACATTTTTTTCTATGATAGAGCTTGAGCTTAGAAGGCTTAAGCATGACCGAACTGAAATATATTCGAGGGCTGTGCAGCCTATACTATGGTTAGCAGTTTATGGTCCAATAATGAGTGGTATTCGAGCTATACCCACTGGAGAAATTTCCTACATCGACTTTATAACACCAGGCGTATTAATTCAGAGCACAACTTTCATATCAATCTTTTATGGACTAACAATCGTATGGGAAAGAGAATCTGGTATATTAAAAAAACTTCTTGTTACGCCAGCTCCAAGGTATGCTACTGTTATTGGAAGGGCTGTGGCATCAGGCATAAGGGCAATATTCCAGACTTTCATAATAATTCTGGTGGCTTTAATTATTGGTGTAAAAGTTATTCCAAACCCATTCTATTTCATTCTAGCACTTATCATAATATTCTTTTCAAGTGGAGGTTTTGCCGCCATATCCATACTTGTAGCATCTTTTATGAAAACGAGGGAAAGGTTCATGGGTATTGGTCAAGCTTTGACAATGCCGCTTTTCTTTGCAAGCAACGCCCTATATCCTATTACAATGATGCCTAAAGCTTTACAATATTTTGCTACAATAAATCCTATGAGTTATGTCGTTGACGCAGTAAGGTCTCTTATAATAAAGGGTGATTTAACTAACCTGTGGCTTGATATAGTGGTTATTGTTCTTTTCGACATAATAATGTTTGCACTTGCATCAATAAGCTTCAAAAAGATTATAGAATAAATTGAATTCTATCTTTTTTGTCCAATAAACTCAAGTAATTTATTTAACTGTTCTAGAACCAAAATTCTATAGAAGCCTTCAATTGACATTACATTACCATAATAATCTTCAGTCTTAACTGAACTCAAATTAAATATATTTTCCATGTTAGATAGAAAATTTTTTACACTCAAAACATCACCTTCCACAAAGGCTTCACTGCCAGACTCTGTATCTTTTATGTAGATTCCCTTTAATCCAAACAATTCTGCAGCCTCAAAAAGTCTGATTTTATACTCTATTTCCTTAGCTTTTACATCATTGATAAAAATTCTTTTTTTCACATCAAAACGTTAGACTGTTGATTATTTAAAAATTTGTTTCGATTATAAAATTTTTATAAATGTCATTTGAAGGATATATTACTGTGATAGATTTGAGTGAAGGGATTTTTGTCGCCATTACAGACTCTGACTACCCAGATTTCAGCATTGAGGCAGAAGTTTTAGAAAAAATTGGGGCCAAAGTGGAACGGTACCATTCAAAGACAGACGATGATGTTATCAACTTGGCAAGAGATGCTGATGCGCTTCTCAACCAATATGCGCCTATCACTGAAAAGGTTTTCCAGTCACTTGATCGACTTAAGATTGTAGTAAGATATGGTGTCGGAGTTGATAACATCGATGTTGAAGCCGCCACAAGAGCAGGTGTCCTAGTATGCAATGTAATATACGATATTACGGATGTAGCGGATCATACAGTAGCATTGCTTCTTGCATCATGGAGGCGTCTTAAAAACATTGACAACTTTGTTTTTGAAGGAAAATGGGACTGGAAACTTTTAGGCCCTCTACCTAGATTTTCAGGTTCAACTGTGGGTATAGTAGGCTATGGAAAGATTGGCAAGCTTGTGGCTAAGAGGTTAAAGGGATTTGATGTAAAGGTTCTTGTTTATGACCCATATGTCAGGGTTGAAGAAATTGTTAAAGAAGGTTTTATTCCGAAAAGTTTTGAGGAGCTTTTGAAAGAATCCGATGCGATAACATTACATGTTCCATTAACGAAAGAAACATATCACCTTTTAAATGAAAGGAGTCTATCAATTATGAAAGATGGTGCGATAGTGGTAAATACGTGTAGGGGGAAGGTTGTTGATACAAGAGCATTAGTAAATGCAATTAAGAGCGGAAAAATCTCTTATGCTGGCTTAGATGTTCTGGAAGAGGAGCCGCCTTCAAAGGAGCTTTTAGAGGAATTAAAAAGATGTGGCAACATTATCTTAACACCACATACTGCATGGTACAGTAATAGTTCATTGCATGAGGTAAGGTTTAAGGCTGCATTGCAAATAGTTCAATTATTTGAAGGTAGAGTGCCAGAATACTTAGTCAATAAAAATGTTTTAGGAAATGCAAGATGCAAAAGTATGTTAAAGGCTTAAGTGCAAATTTTTCTTTACATAATAATTCGTAGACTCACAATTTTTTGTACGAATATTTTTATAACCGGAATATTTTTAGAGCAAATTAGAATATGCTTTATGGTTGATGGCTGATGCTTGGCTTAAAATATAGGCGGACTAGGACTCTGATAGAAGTCAACAACATTCTCAATCCCACTCTAAGGACTATTGTAGAATATTATAATAGTGGCATGCCAGTAAAGGAGATTGCGAAAAAGCTAGGCTATTCTGTTAACACAATAGAAGCATACCTTTATAAGGCTAGACATCCAGAAAAAGTTAGAGAAGGAAACTTGAAAAGAATAGAAAAGTTTTGGCAAAAGAATTTTGAGAAAAGGTTCAAACCAAGCCTAACATTCAACATACCTGGCACGGGAAGGAGAAGCGAGTGCAGAATATGGCTTCTCGAGCTATTTGCAAGCAAAAAGCTGCAAAACAGAAAAATATACTTTAACACACAAGAAGAAAGAATAAATTTCCTAACACAACTTTTTATGGGACAGAATATAGAAGGTAGAAGGAAAGCAATACTAACGATGTGGCTCAAAGATAACTTCCTAACACCAGAAGAGATCGAAAAATTTTACGGGAGTATAATATCATGAAATAATCTTATTCAGTTTCCATTAAAGATTAAAATATTTATATAAAATTGTATATAATCATTATATTGTGAATATTAAATGGTTAGAATGAGATTTGCTGAAATCTTACCTTTTGGAGACATATATGATACAAAAAACTTGATTCTCATGAAACAGCTTGGATGTACGGACGTTATAGGCCACGGTCCGCCAACACCTCAAAATTCTGAAGTCTGGGAATACGGTGACCTTATACAAATAAAGAGACATGTTGAAAGGCATGATCTAAAACTTGAAGTTTTGGAAGACGGTCCTCCAATGCAGAAGATAATTTATAATCTTCCAGGTAAAGAGGAACAGCTTGAATCATTCTGTAAATCTTTAGAAAACATAGGAAAGGCTGGGATAAAGGTGATAAAGCCACAGCATATGCCTCCTGTACCGAACATGATATGGAGGACAGAAATAGATAAGGTAACAAGAGGTGGTGCAACGTCTACGGCATTTGATTACGAGCTTGTAAAGGACATTCCTCCAACAGTAAAGTTTGGTTCATATAAAGAAGAGGATGTTTGGAAAAACCTTGAATATTTTTTAAAGAATGTTGTGCCTGTAGCCGAAGCATCTAATGTGATAATAACATTTCATCCAGACGACCCACCAATATCTCCCATACAAGGTTTCCCAAGAATTTTAAGAAGTGTAGAAGCATTTGATAAATTATTTGAGCTAGTTCCAAGTAAGAATGTAGGAATGTGTTTTTGTCAAGGCTGTTTTGCAGAAATGGGTGTAGACGTTCCTAGTGCAATAAGATATTTTGGTAAAAAGGGGAAAATATTTTTTGCACACTTCAGAAATGTTAAAGGAACCGTATACACGCCAGGTGGTTTTCAAGAAATTTTTCACGATGACCCATCAGGTAATGTAGACATGTTTGAAGCAATGATAGCATATTATGAGATAGGGTTTGAGGGGCCGATGAGACCTGACCATGCGCCTAAAACGATAGCTGATGAAGTGTTTGGGGGAAAACCAGGATACTATATGATAGGAAAGATCTTGGCATTAGGTTACATGAAAGGCCTAGCAGAAAGTATAGAAAAAATTTTCTATTCACAGCAAAAATCTAGTATATAATCCACTTTTCTAAGATAGGTGAACTTAAATAGGTGGTTACTATAATGTCAAATTACGGAACACACGCTTTAGATGGTGAAATAATGCAAAGAGAAAAATTGAATATGTTAAAAAGAATTTTGGAGGATGAGAAGGAGGTTCAAGTAGCCTACCTTTTCGGTTCATATGCGAGGAAAGTTAATATTTTAAAGAGTGATGTAGACATCGCTATTCTACTTTCTGAAGTTCCTAAAAAGCTTCTTGACTACAGTTTATACTTAATTAACAGACTGTCAGAAATAGTTGGCGACAATCTTGATTTAGTAATACTTAACATTGCCCCTCCTATGCTTACATATCAAGTAATAAAGTATGGTAGGGTTATCTTTTCGAGAAGTGAACGTGTGAGAATAATGTTTGAAGTAAAGGCTTTAAAGGAATATTTGGATTTATGCAGAGTTTTAGAGAGGTATGATAAATGTTTAGTGGATCAGCTTCTAGCATAGATAGGGCTCTAATCTTATCTAAACTTGATAGACTCAGACAATATCTAAGGTATTTAAAAGAGCTTCAGAAAAGTTCTTTAGAGGATTTTATAAAAGACTTTAAATTAAGCGGTGCAACAGAAAGATATCTTCAGTTAGCTATTGAAAATATAGTAGATATAGGTAACGAAATAATCTCGTCCCTTCAACTTAGGAGACCTGAGCGCTATAGGGATATCCCCTACATATTATCTGAATCGAATATTATATCGAAAACTTTTGCTGAAACAATCGCATCAATGATAGGTTTCAGAAACTTGCTCGTGCACAATTATGCCTCAATAAACTTAAACCTTGTTTACGAATTCTTACAGACAAGACTAGCAGACTTTGAAATATTCATAAAATATATTGTTAAATGGCTTGAAGGAAGGAACACTTAATTAACAATATAGTATACTATGTATTAAGGGTCAGAAAAACTTCATCCATTTTTACAACCTCATTTGTCTAAAGCCTCACTTCTCACTGGTTTCATCTAATGTTTTGAAATCCTTTTATCGTCTTCTAATTCGATTTTGGCTTCACTTGTTATCATGGAATTCGCTTTAGTTTATGTTAACTTTCTTCATAAGCTATTTTAATTTTGGAGCCTCTACAGAAATATAAACTGTTAAGTTCATAGTTTACTTGCCATACAAAAACTTTTATAACATTGTTATAAAAGTATGTTGGGTGATGTACTTGTTATCATTAGATAATGAATTGAATGATGAAGAATTAGAAAGGTACTCTCGTCAGATAATCTTAAAGTATATTGGCTATAGTGGTCAGCTAAAGCTTAAACGGGCAAGAGCATGTATTGTTGGATTGGGTGGTTTAGGCTCAATTCTTGCCCTGCAGCTTACTGCTATGGGCTTTGGATACATAAGACTTGTTGACAGGGATGTCGTGGAAAGATCAAATCTTCATAGGCAGGTTATCTATGATGTGGATTCTATGGGCCTTTCAAAAGCTGAAGTTGCTTATGAGAAACTGAGAAAGTTGAATCCTAACGTGGAATTGGAGCCCTTTCCTATTTCAGTAAACGATTTGACGGCTGAAGAAGTTGTTAAAGGTGTTGATTTTGTTGTAGACGGTTTTGATAGGATATCACCGAGATATGCCGTAAACAGAGCATGTATAAAACTTGGTATTCCTTATATATTTGGGGCTGCGTTGGAAACCTACGGAAACGTGTCTACTATAATACCAGGAAAGACGCCCTGCCTTGAATGCATTTTTCCAAGTTTAGATGATCGTAGACTACCTACTTGTTCAACGGTAGGGGTTCATCCTTCACTACTTTCTGTGATAGCTAGTATAGAGGCTTCTGAGGCCGTAAACTTAGTGTTAGGCCGTCCTAGGTTAGCGGGTAAGCTCCTATATTTTGATCTAGCTGAGTTAACCACAGTTGAAGTAAATGTCCCAAGAGCAAGTGATTGTCCTGTATGCAGTAATAAGGCTATGATTAAAAGATATTTTGATGAAGTTTTGGTTGAAGAGGTTTGTGGTAGGATGGGTTTACCAACACATATTGTTTCTCCAACCAAAATCATGAATTTAGACATGGATCATATTAGGGAGCATTTAGTTAGATTAGGTCTAAAAGTAAATAGTGTGGGGAGGCTGGGTATAACATTTGATTTCCAAAACTTTACCATAAGTATTCTAAAAAGTGGTGTAGTAATAATTGTGGGAGCACGGAATACTACTGATGCAAAAAGTTTGTATAATGAAATCAAAAGTATGCTGTTAATGGACCGTGCATAAACTCTATTTAAAGAAGTTTAGTTTTGTTAGAAGATATGGATTTTGATGCAATAGTCATTCATTATGGTGAGATAGGTTTAAAAGGAAAAAATAGGGTTGGTTTCGAAAAAATTCTCATTAGGAACATAAAAAATTTGTTAGACAATTTTGGAACCTCCGTATACAGGAGATATGGTAGAATTATTTGTAGGCCAACACTAAAACAGGAAACAATTATCAAAGAGGCTTTAAAGGTAGTGCCTGGAATACAATACTTTGCTTTCGCTATCTCATCAGACCTTTCTTTAGATAGAATTCAAGAATCCGCTATAAAACTTTTGAGCGAAAAAGAGTTTACAACTTTTAAGGTTGAAGCTAGAAGGTCAAACAAAAATTTTCCATTAAATTCATTTGAAATAAACAATAGACTTGGTGCCTCCATAGCTAGAATATTAAATAAAAGGGTGTCAATGAAACCTGATATAAAATTGTATGTTGAAGTTTGTGAGAAAGAAGCTTTCCTTTATACAGAAAAGTGTGAAAGTTTAGGTGGTCTGCCTGTGGGCTCATCTGGAAAGGTTGTATCTCTCATCTCAGGTGGCATAGATAGTCCTGTAGCCTCGTTTCTTATGATGAAGAGGGGGTGTAATGTAGTGTTTGTACACTTTTATAATAGAATAATAAATTCTGACACAGCTGTTTCTAAACTAGAAAAAATTGTCAACGTTTTGACAAGGTTTCAGCTAGAATCGAAGCTTTATTTGATCCCTTTTGAAAAACTCCAACTAGAGGTAGTTAAAAATGTTCCATCAAAATATAGAATGATCATTTACAGGAGGGCTATGGACAGGGTGGCTAACGCGGTCGCTCGAAGAGAGAATGCGAAGGCACTTGTGACAGGAGATAACCTTGGGCAGGTCGCATCACAGACCCTAGAAAATTTAAGCGTAATACATAAGGTTTCAGAGGTACAGGTGTTTATGCCGTTGATAGGATTAGATAAGCTTGAAATCATCAGTATTGCAAAAAAGATTGGAAGCTACGAGTATTCAATACTACCATATCAAGACTGTTGTTCTTTTATGCTGTCTCCACATCCTGCGCTAAGAGTGACCCTTGAGGAGGTTGAAAAATTGGAGGCTGGTATAAAGTTTGATTCTGAAGAATGTTTGGAAAAGTCAAGGATTGTTGAATTCAAATATAAGCCATGCCCCTCTACTTAATAAAATTTAGCAACAGCACATATGATGTTTATGTTCCTTTGCCAAATATTTTGAAGGATTTTGTTGAAAGGCTTTTTGGCAGCTTTCAGAGCAGAAATAATATGTCTCACCCCCATATTCTATCTTATAGTTTGTCTTTTTAGGGTCAACATCCATATTGCAGACGACATCTTTTACCATATCTTTCACACCCCTCTTATTAGTTAACGGTGTTATAAATGTTTTACTAAAAGTAAATATAACAGTGTTAAAGTACCTATATGGTGCCAATGTCTTTAGAAGGTTTAAAGCACAAAACAATATTTCTCGAAGGACCATTATGCTATTCTTGTATTAAGCGTTTGATAGAAAATGTTAAATTGATTGAAAATGTTGTAGACGCTAAAGTTAATATTGTTGCAAGCATACTAATAATTTACTTCAACGATAATATCAATTTAGAGAAGGTTAAGAATGTTATTGAAATGTCTGGTTTTAAAATTACTGTTTTAAGAGGTTGAAATTGTAGGATGGCCAAGGATCCAGTTTGTGGAATGCATGTTGATGAAAATAGAACACCATTTAAAGTTGAAAAAGGTGGTATAACGTACTACTTTTGCAGTCAAAGCTGTTTAGACACTTTCCTCAAGCCTGAAAGGGAACTTAGTAACTTAAAGAGGATGACAGCATTTGCTTTAACTGTAGGTTCTGTCATAGCTTTCCTCGAATACGTTTATCCAATAAACTATGTTTTTCCAAACTATTTCTGGCTTTTTATTTTAGCGACTCCCGTTCAGTTTATTGCAGGTTGGCGTTTTTACCTAGGCACAAGAGACGCTATAATCGCTAGGCAAGCCAACATGGACAGCCTAATTGCTATAGGTACAACAGCCGCTTGGCTATACAGTACAATATATACGTTCCAGACGCTAGGTTGGATTCCTCAGCTTTTTCCAAAAGTTTCTACTGGCGTTTCTGAAGTCTACTTTACTGAAAGTGGGTTGATAATAGGTTTTATCTTACTAGGCAAGACTATGGAGCATATAGTTAAGGGGAAGGCTTCAGATGCGATAAGGAAGCTTCTGGAACTTCAGCCTAAAATGGCCAGGGTTCTAGAAGGTGATGTGGAAAGGGAAGTTCCTGCCGAAGAGGTTAAGGTAGATGATATTGTTGTTGTTCGTCCTGGTGAAAGGATTCCAGTTGATGGAGTTGTAGTAGAAGGCTATTCTTGGGTTGACCAGTCTATTGTAACTGGTGAAAGTGTTCCTGTTGAAAAGAAGGTTGGTGATGAAGTAATGTGTGCCTCCATAAATAGGGCTGGTGTTCTAAAAATTAAGGCGATAAAAGTAGGCTCTGACACCTCTCTTGCACAGATTGTTAAAATGGTTGAGGAAGCCATAGTTTCTAAAGCGCCCATTCAGAGGCTTGCTGATTTTGTATCCTCATATTTTGTGCCAGTTGTTATTGCTATTGCGATATTGTCCTTCTTGTTCTGGTATACTGTGGGAGGCTTACCGTTTGGTCTTTCCTTGACAATAATGATTTCTGTGCTCGTTATTGCATGTCCCTGTGCTTTGGGAATTGCTACACCATCGGCTATAATGATTGGTGCAAGTAAAGGTGCGCAGTATGGTGTGCTAATTAAGGGTGGAGAATACCTTGAAAAAGCTTACAAGATAAATGTTATCGTATTTGACAAGACGGGAACTCTCACTGAAGGAAAGCCTACTGTAACAGATATTATTGCTGTAGAAGATGAAAATGAAGATAGGATATTAGAGTTTGCAGCCTTAGCTGAAAGGGGTTCGGAGCATCCATTAGGGTTAGCAATTGTAGAGGCTGCTAGGGGAAAGGGGATTAATCCTCCATATCCTGAATCTTTCGAAGCTGTACCTGGGAAAGGTGTTATAGCACTGTTTGATGGAAACGAAATACTTTTAGGAAATAGAAGGTTGATGCTCGACCATAATATTCTGATAGAACATGTTGAAGATATTTTAAAAAGATTAGAGGATGAAGGAAAAACTTTAGTAATGTTGGCCGTAAACAAGAAGCTCTTAGGAGTTATTGCAATAGCGGATACCCTAAAAGAGTATAGTGATGAAGTAATTTCTGCCATTAAAAGAATGGGTATCGAAGTTATTATGTTAACTGGAGATAATAGAAGGACTGCTGAAGCTATAGCGAAAAAGTTAGGAATCACAAGGGTTTACGCGGAAGTACTGCCAGCTGATAAAGTGACAGTTATAAACGATCTAAAGAGCGAGGGAAAAATTGTGGCTATGGTTGGAGATGGAATAAATGATGCGCCAGCATTAGCTGCAGCCGATATTGGTATCGCTATAGGAAGTGGTACAGATGTTGCAAAAGAAACGGGCGGAATAGTGCTTGTAAAAGATGATTTAAGGGACGTTGTTGTAAGTATAGAATTGAGCAAAGCTACTGTAAGAAAGATTAAACAAAACCTTTTCTGGGCATTCTTCTACAATATAGTTTTAATACCTATAGCAGCAGGCCTACTTTATCCATTCTTCAAAATATTATTAAATCCGATTTTTGCTGCGATAGCTATGGCCTCAAGTTCAGTAACTGTTGTCTCAAATTCGCTACTCCTAAACAGGTATAGACCACCGTTAGTAGAAAAATTTATGATGAAACCCCTTCTGATGATGTGAAAAATTGTTTATCCAAAATTCTAGGAAATAAATTTTGTAAGCTCATTTAAGAAGCTTAAGTGGTACGTTTACAGTGGGCTCAAGGACAGAAATGTGTATTTCTCTACCACCTAAATCTATAACATGTTTTGTAGTTTTTGGTGGAAAAATTTTTCCACTAAGCCCTGCCTCTATAACAGAATATTTGGAAATCTCTTTACCATCACGCCATGATCGTACCTTTAAAATTGGAGAAAAATAGTCTATTAATATTGCCGGAATTTTTAGGCATCCCAACTCCTTTAACACATTCCATCGATGGTGGCCGTCAATGATTATGTGCGTGTTTAAGTCTATTGCAATAGCCTTTTTTATAAAACCATCTTTTTCTATCTCATTAAGTAATTTAATGAACCTTTTCTTATCAATTTCCTCATGTACAATAAGTTTATCTATCTCCATTAGTTTAAGCTTTGTTTTGAGTGATGTTTGTATGTTGGGTGTTTCCAACACCATTTTATAACGTTGTTATAAATATAAGTTTTATTGATACGAGCTTAAATTTAGAAATGTTTTTATACCTAACTTTAATAACACTGTTATGGAAAGCGAGTTTAAACAAAAAATAAATTTAGCTTACGCACTATCCCTGGCTTCAGGAATCCTTATCCTTTCAACTTCACTAGTTTCTACCTTGATTCGTACTACAGTTAACCCAATAGATTTCGATGAAATCTATCATTGTCCTATGACTCATATGATGCCTTTCTTTAATGGAATTTTTTGGTTCTTTTTCCCTTTAGGTATCGTTTCTGGTATAGTGGTGCTTGTTGCTTCACTATTGCTTAAGGAAAGGCCTAAAGAAAGAATCCCTATAGGTACTCTTATAATAGTCTTCTCTACATTAAGTGTGTTTTCTGGTGGAGGTTTTATAATTGGTGCTCTACTTGGACTTCTAGGGGGGATTATAGCTATCATCTAAAAGCCTACATAATTGTCCAATATTTTGCATACGTCACAGAGGTTTAGGTTAACTTTCTCTAAATCTTTTGTCTCCGCTATCTTCTTGGCCATAGCCTTAATCATATCCATTACCTTCTTATCATCTTCAAGTTTTTTACTAATCTTGCTACCCCTTTTAGAACTTACATAGTAGCTTACTGCTGCCTGTGTTATACCAAGCATCTTAGCAACATTAGATTGTGAAAACCCATATTCTTCTACAAGACTTTTTGCAATAAGCCCCCTTACAGCGGGTATAATATATCTTGTAACTGACTCACATCGTGATTTGACTATCATCAAAAATTTAAAGTTAACACTGTTTTAAATACTTTTAATGAAACTGTCAGTAGCATATCATATCCAGAAGTTGCCCCCTCCCTAAAAAGGCTGAATAATATACACTTCTAACAGTATCATGAACGGTTTAAAGTTGAATAATACTCCCCCCAATTTAGAGTAAGAGTATTCTAGATGACGTTCTCTAGAAAGAAGAGATATGTGATGTTGTATAATATGTTAAAAAAGATGGAGGGTGGGAGAAATTATAGTCTCCAAACTAATATATGTAGCCATAGGGCTTTAGGCAAGGCCGGCGTTAAGCTTGAAGCAATGTAGCTTATTGTATCGTGTAGCCTCCATCAACAATTACGTTCTGTCCAGTTATAAAATCTGATTTATCGCTTGCTAAGAAAAGTGCTAGATTCGCTACATCTTCTGGTCTCCCCCATCTGCCCAACGGTATGCTTCTCCTTATTTGCTCAAAATTCTCTTCTACCATGCCTTTTGTGCCTGGTGTTAAAATTGGTCCAGGAGAAATGGCATTAACATTTATACCATATTGGGCTACCTCGAGAGCTAATGCTCTAGTAAAGCCAACCATAACACTGCCTCTTGTTCCTCAGTTAAAATTGGACTCTTCCTCTTATATTTCTCCATTCCTAAAACCTTAATATCGAATTTAAGTTTCTCTAGCATTAAAATAATTTTTTGCGCAACCCTAATATTTGGAACAATAAATGTGTAAGCAATCTCATCCTCCCTCGTATTCCATCCAGTTATAAGGAAAGCTCCCTCAGAAACTATTGTGTTACATACTTCACATCCATCCGTCTCGAACCATGCAGCTACTTCATTACCAACTTTGATGCTGTCCTGTATTCTCGCATAACTATGCCTCGGAATTTGGTTGAGATAGTTAATGGGTATTCTGACTAAATGTCTAGTTACTCCAGTATACAGACGTCTAATGTCAACTACTGCAAACTTATGGACGCCTAATTCTCTAAATAATTTCATAATTTTACATTTCTCGTTAACTGCCCTAACAGTTACACGATATGGAACATTTTCTTCATAAAATTTATTTTTTTCCAACACAATTAGTAGCCATCAATCCCTATTAATTCTTAACCATAATACACCCTTTGTTTTAAATAACTAGGGGAAATATACTGCTTTCTTAGTAATCTCAATGGAACAGGTGTTCGTCTTCTTACACCATTCCTCACATCTTTTAGCACTCTCCAAATCTAAATAGCCGAGACCACATAAGCTGCATAAGTAAACAACTTTATCATCTATCTTCTTCTTCCTAACCAACTAAATCCACCGTAACCGAATTATTATATTAAAAATCTAGTTAATATACTTATCTGTAGTAATGTCTATTTTTCTTAAATTTTCAAAACTTTTTAATGTAGGATGATGTTAGCAAAATGTCAACTGTCTTCTTGTTAAAAATGTTTGTTTACAAATGGAACATTTTTGTTTGCCACTGCAAGAAGATAAGAGTTCATTTTCTTAATAAGTTCCAGTATATTATCGAAGACAACACTGCAGCGGCTACAAAGGCGGCTACGGTTTTGAATTTGCTGATAATGCTGTAGCCGTGGCATGGGTCCTCGTATAGGATACAAGCGTAAAAAGTCGAAATCTATTTTATCCATATCTGCAGACGACATAGCTATTCTAGATGTATCTTTTATCGATATATTTATATACCACAACTTTATAATTGTTTTGTAGGAATAAAAATGCTTTGCTGTTTAGGGCTCTTTGTAGGTTTTGTCATTGGCTCCCTGCTAGGCGGACCATGGTCATTCATCATCCCAGCAATAGGTTTCATTTTAGGTTTCATAGGAGATACTCGACTCTCGCGAGGCTTTCACAAGGGTCATGGAGGCTCTGGAATCGGATGTTGTGGAAGTTCTCATATGCGAAGTGAGAAGACGGAGAAAAGAGCTAAGGACCCCGTCTGCGGTACGGAAGTTGATGAAACAACAGCACAGTATAGGACGGAGTTTCACGGAAAAACGTACTATTTCTGTTCTTCAATGTGTGAATCTACATTTAAGGAGAATCCGAGAGATATGTTAAATGATTACAAAGAAGGCGTATCATGGCGTGAGGCTGGCAGAGAGACTGCTACAAAAATGTTCAAACTTTTAGATAATCCTTCATTTCTCCTCCTCGAGAAGCTATCTGTAGCAGTCCTAAATTTCCAGTAGGAAGTAGTTGTTATAGGCGGAGCGTGATTACTTGAACCTATTTGGTGACTGGTTTCTGGTAATCACATCCATCCTGTTGTTCACAGCTTTCATCTTAGCTTTTATCAAGCCTATTAGAAAAAGAGATTGGAAAAGCTTAAGTCTGTATGAAGCCTTTATCGTTTCATTGTTCACGGAAATGTTTGGAATACCACTTACGATTTACATTCTATCTTCCTTAGGCTTACCTCTCGTGGCTGATCCTTTGCAGGGGCATCTTCTCGCTGCGTTACTTGCTCTGGTAGGTGTATGGGACTTAGAAACAGGAGTGACTGTTGTGATGGTTGTTAGCCTTCTCATGCTTTTGTTAGGTGGCTACCTTGTGGTAACTGGATGGCGTCAAATTTACAGCGCGGGGGAACCCCTAGTCACCAATGGTCTTTACGGCGTTGTCAGGCACCCTCAATACTTGGGTATAATTATTGGCACAGCCGCCTTTCTCATACAATGGCCAACAATAATAACGGTTGCTATGTGGCCTATCCTAACTTACGCCTATTATCGGCAGGCCAAAAGAGAAGAAGAAGAGCTGCAAGAAAAGTTTGGAGAAGAATATTGCCGATACAAAGAGAGTGCCTATGATGATTCCGCGTTTGAAGTTCAGATAGACACAGGAGGCGCGGAACTTACGGTAAGAGACCTCATACGTGGCAGGGACATAGATAAGGAAAAGCCATTAAAAGAAGGTTTGGCGATAAAACATACTATTTTTGCAGTGAAACTTACGCCAGAAGCTACGAGCAATCAGAACAAGAGTTGAAGGCTATAAAACACCGAGTAACTCTAGCGCTTGCTAGCGTCGTAAGCGTCGCCGCCCTACGCCTCATAGCTATGTTCGGCTTAGCTGTGGCGATAATGACTTTCCAAATTGTTGGAATCCCAGCTTGGGACCTAGCCTTCTTCATCTTGTCAACGCCAGAAAATTGACAAAAGTCGTCTTTGATAAGACTGGCACATTGACAAAGGGTGAGTCTCAATAACAGACTTTGCAGGCTACAAGGAAGATGAGGTCTTGATGTAGCGGCAATTTCGGAGAAGGATTCAGAACATCCATTAACTGGAGCAATAGTGAAAGCCGCCAACAAAGCAAAATTAAAATTCCAGACGCTGATCCGTTTGAGGTAGTTCCTGAGCATGGAGTCAAAACTTCCTACAAAAACAAGCAATTTCTCTTCATAAGCATAGCCATAGGTAACGGAACAGACATTGCAAAGGAAACGGGCGGAATAGTTCTCATAAAAGATGATTTGCGTGGTGTAGCGCGGGGAATAAAACTTAGTAAGGCAACGATAAGAAAGATAAAGCATAACTTGTTCTGGGTTTTCATATACCATGTAGTTGCTATCCCAACAGCCGCCATTGGATTGCTAAGTCCAATCATAGCTGCTTGTGTAATAGCTTTCAGCTCGCTTTTTGTGGTAAGTAACTTGGCAACACTAAAACTTCTAAAATTATAAACGTGAACAGAGGTGAATTCATGCATGGCGAAAGATTCTGTTTGCGGCATGGATCTGGACGAAAACGCCAAGTTCTGGTTGGAACATATGGGCAAAACCTACTACTTCTGCAACACAGCTTACATAGAAAGGTTTAAGGCTAACTCTAACACGTACATGAGAAAGTAAGAGAGGAATGGCGCACGTGCCTCTTAGGATAATTCTTCAGTAAGGTTTAGTTAGTTACCTTATTCGTATTAGGTGAGCCTAATTCTGGTAAGTGATCTTAGATGCAGAAACGCTTTTCGACAACAGCTATTCTGACTTTAGTAGCTGGTTTAGTAGTTGTAGTTATGGTACTTGCATTTTCATCTACATCCAATTTTAATCCTTCAGCCTCTGTCACTAATATAGATCGGGCAAAAACATTGGCAGAACAGTATGCCTCCTCACAGGGTTTAGATCTACATGTTAAGGAAATCATGGAGTTTTCAGATCATTATTACGTCATTATTCAGGAAGATAGCAGTTGCGTTAACGCCTTTGAAGTGTTGGTCGATAAGGCTACTGGACGCGTTTTTCTCGAACCCGGCCCAACCATGATGTGGAACACAAAATATGGGCACATGCGCTCCAAGAATCCAAATGCAATAATGCCATTGAGTATAGAACAAGCGTTGCAAAAACGCGCAGGAGTGGCTGGATGCTTATTTCCCAGATGCAAGAACCGAGGAAGCAGAGACTTTTTATGGATACTATACTATTGATTTCTCAAGAAACAATCAGATAACCGGGATGCTAAGCGTGAACGGTTATTCAGGAGACGTTTGGTACCACATTTGGCATGGACAATCATGGGAATGATAGAATATGATTAGGGTAAAAAAACATGAACGCGGTTATGGGTAGAAGTTCAAGCATAAGTATGATAGCGTTTACTTTATCATTAATAGGAGGCATATTGATGCTTTTAAATAGCGCCATGAATTTTATGATGCTTACCTATTACGACACATATTTTGGTTGGATGAGGGGCTACATGGGCATGATGGGCAGTTTCGGATTTCCTTTCGGCTTGTTCCTTGGGCTCATGCTAGTAGGCTTGGTTTGCGGAATAATTGTGACAATAGGCGCGTTTATGCTTAACTCTCGTCCAGCAGAGCGTAGATCATGGGGGCTGGTAATTCTAATATTCTCACTAATCAGCTTCTTGGGCATGGGCAGATTCTTCGTAGGAGCATTACTGGGTATAGTAGGGGCGCTTTAGCGTTGAGCTAAAGAACTTGGCAGAAAGCTTGCACCTTAGCAAGGAAGACGATAAGAGCAACAGGACCATGAAAATGTAAAATAGATTAGGCAAAAACGTTTCTGAATATACAGTAACTGCACTGGGAAGAGGCGTATTCAGAAAAGCTTGATTTCTTTGGCAAAGCGCAATATTCTTCGCCGAAAATAGGTTCTAAGTTTACGCCTTTGATTACATTGAAAATGCAGTTGAAGCGATAAATCCAAAAGCTCGAAAACTGAGGCTGTCGCATTTATCAAAGCAATTCGTCATGACATTAAGAAACCTCTTCCATTCAATAATGAGTCGCTTGGCGGCTGCTATTAATGCATGCCTTATTCTATGGTACTCCTTACAGGAGAACTTGATTTGTTTATTTAGTGTCTGATGTTTCTATTGATGTTTCTGTTACTGTTTTAAAGTAGGAGAAGTCTGCAACCTTGACTTTTTCCAGTTGCTTTCTCGAAAACCGCCATGGCAAGCAAGGGGCGTATTACGTCTTCTGGTTTGGGTTCCTCATGAATGTGGCTTGCCACATATAATCATCAACTTTTAGAATATATTTTTCAGGACTAACTTTTGATAAGCAAAAAGCAAGGAATGAAATAACGTTGTAATGTCTTACATGTAATGGTATTCCAATTTAACACCAAGTAATGATAACGAATTGTAAACGCCATAAATAAGTTATGAATCTCAAATTAATGTTTAGAGATCAAAATAATCTCTTTCTGTTTATTAAGGTCTTTGTTGCCCTATTTTTAAGTAAATAAAATATCATTTGAGCATATTTTCTGTTAACTTTGTTATTATTTCTAAAACTTTTTCTTTGTCCAGATACTAACCCTGCAGTGGAAGGGCTCCTAAGAAATGGACTATAGCGAATACCGTGAAGTTGATGGTGAGGTCTCCATGTTTGTGTACAAGAGCGGGGTTAATGTGGGCGCTATTGTACCCAAAAGGGAAAAAAGTGAATTCAGAAGAGAACACATTGTGATCTCGCTTAACTTGAAAAAATAGAGAATGCATAAAAAGAACAATGTTCCCTCTTCCTTCCACTAAATATTTTTCAAGCCCCCTTCTTGTAGATCATTCTTTGTGAGTTGTGTTTTTACCTCCCTAAGCTTTAAGAATCCTGTCAAGCTCTTCTTTGCTTGGCATCCGCCCATCGGCTATTTTTGACGTTTCAGCTCCCCTTAACTCCTGTTAAGCTTGCAATAAAATCCAAGATTTCTAAGGTAAACAGTAGCTATCAAATAAGACTTAGCCGCAAGATTATCAAACCAGAGCCGACATCCCCGTCCTCAAGTAGATGTGTGTACTTACTCTTCAACCCTTATCAAATAATGGAAAAGTTTGAAGTTATATTTAAGGATTCGCTTAAAAAATTAAGTAAAAATTTATAAATATGATTTATAACAGTGTTATAGATGGTGGTGTATGAACATAGGAAAGGTTTCAAACGGAAAATATTTGGTTGACCTTAAGGGTCTTGTCTGCCCCTATCCGGTTCTATTCACTAAAAAGGCTCTTGAAAAATTAAAGAGTGGAGAAATTCTTGAAATAGTAATCGATAACCCGCCTTCATTAGATACAGTACCAGAAGCAGTTAAAGCCTCAGGCCACGAAATTGTGGAAGTTATCGAAATTGAACCTTCAGTCTGGAAGATTAGTGTAAGGAAGAGGTGAAAAAGCGTGGATAATAATGTTTTTGGAAAATACAATAAAATTGGAGTGAATCCTCTAGAGCTTGCATGTGGTTGTGCTGTTAAAGTTGACCTCTATGATGTAGTCTATCCGGCTGTAGGTGAACTTAGAAACAAATTTAGAGGTAGAGGTCTTGAAATTTCTCCAAGAAATGATGCAGAGATTGTGAAAGCGAAGGAGATTATAGAAATCTATAGGCGCTTCTATGCTCTTGGTGATAAAGCTAACGTTGAC
>CALHLD010000023.1 GCA_938034445.1 uncultured archaeon
CCCTAAACTCCCAACCCAACAACCGATATCGATTAACAAAAAACTCCCTACCAAACATAAAAACACAAAAGTCAACAAACAATAAAAACTTGACTATAAAACCAGAGGGGCTGTCAATTTTGTGCTGTGTAGGAAGGTTAATTGATATCCTTTAACGGTACGGAACATAATGCTTTTTAGGAAAATAACGATTAGAGATAACCGGAAATTATCGGGCGGCCGTAGTCTAGCCTGGACTAGGACATCAGCCTGCCACTATATCAATTGGTCAAAATATAGGGAATTTATCTATAACAAGTACAGGAGTCAATACGCTTCTATGCAATTTAACTACGCCAAAAAATATCACTTCCTTATCAACGATCCAGGCGGGTTGCTTAACATTCCTAACAATCAAAACATTCTGAAAGCGTTAGTTTGCTTGTCTAAATACTTGGGAAAGTATGTGGAATTCAAAAACAATTTAAAAGCGTATGGTATCAAATGGAAAACAACAGACTCTTTCAACAGTTTTTTAAGAATACTCGATGCTAACAAAAAGAACGCTAGCTTAAAAGAATGGTATAAGTCAGCATATGCTATACTAGAACCAAATGAAAAATTATTCCTTAAGTTCTTAGCAATTTCTGGAATGCGAACTGGCGAGGCTATTGCAAGTTTCAACTTGATAATTTCCCTAGCTAGGGAGGATAGGCTTAACGAATACTATAACGAAGAACTTCAATGTCTTGAACATTTTAAATTTAAACAATTTTTACGAGGCTCCAAGAATATTTACATGAGTTTCATTCCCAAGCAAGTGATAATTGATATAATCAACAGTGCACAGGTGTCCTATCCACGAATACGTAAAAGGCTAAATCATAACGGATTAGAGCTAAGGCTAAATGAATTACGCGACCAATTCGCCACATTTATGGTGAGACATGGACTGATTCGGGAAGAAGTCGACCTACTACAAGGAAGAGTGCCAAAAACAATATTCACAAGACATTATTGGAGCCCATCGCTCTTAGAACTTAGAGATCGAGTATTCAAAGCACTGGCGGAACTGGAGCAAATAATAAATCGCTAATATTTTTCCTTTAACACTAAATCAGTTTACAAAACCGTATCTCGAAACCACAAACATTCTAAAGGCTTCCATTACTATGGAAACAAACAAGTTCTCTAGACTCTCAAAATATAGGCACAAGAAAGAAATGCAATTTTAATAAATTCAGGCATCATATTCTCGATATAGGCACATCAATAATATAGATCATAGTCTTGAAGGAAAGCGGTTTTCCCAAATGCGTATACACCTTATTGCTTACTTCGTCCTATTCCCTCTCCATAGGGGCTACTCTAGTTAAGTATGCGCTATAAAGAAAGCACCATTGACCAACATATGCTTTTCTATTAGGCTTCTTTATTAGAGAATAGGACCATATCCACACCCTCATACACAGACATCCAATCATTTACTCCAATATTAAGAAGATTTTCCGAAATTTTTATTTTTGATTAAATTATTAGGATCTAATTGAAAGAAAAATGAGTCAATGGACGAAACATGCTGATTGGCAGCCGTTGCCTAAAGCAGTTAACGAACATTTACCAGTATGTCCGATATGTAAAAAACGTAGCAAAAAGGATGTTTATGATAGATATGGATGGACAACAAGGGGGTATAAAATAGTTTGCAGTGAATGTGGAGCAGAATGGGAATATATAACAAGCAAACCTCGAGACTTACTTTTCGGAGGAGCATTTGCAGCCTTAAGTCGTGTAGCAAAAATAACCGATGATAACAGCACTTGGATATTACGGAAATCCGGTAGCATTAAAGAGGCAGAGAAATTTCTTGACAAAGAGATAACATTTTCTACATGGAAACAAATGATAAAGTCGTTTTGTGGCAATTGCGGAAATCCCCTAGCAGAAGATGAAAGGTATTGTCCTGAGTGTGGAGCAAAAAGGGAGTAAAATGCCTACTTGTAAAAAGTGTGGTTACCAAAACAAAGAGCGAAATAAATATTGCGTAAATTGTGGTGCAGAATTAAAATTAACAAAGGAAGACTTAGAAGCTAAAATCATCAAGGAGAGAGGTGAAAGAGTCCAAAAAGCATTTTATCTGCTGGCTTCCTTCATAACTTTTGCTATTATTGATGTAGCCGTTGCTTACGATTTTCCCTTGCTCCTTATCGGCGGACTTTTAACAGATGTCATAATATGCGCATTTTTGTGGTTTACTTGGTTGGGAAGATAAGAGATGCCCGAATGTAAAAAATGTGGTTATCATAACAAAGAAGAAAATAACTATTGTGCTAATTGTGGTGCTAACCTAAAGCTGGAAGAAGAAAAAGAAAGATCAAAAACTGAAATGTCGAAACAAGCTCAGATGGCTATTGCGACCATTGCACTCATTGTAATATTCTCTTTGATAGAGATGGGCATCTGGTGGTCAAGTATGCGAAGCTTTCCTGGAATGTCTGAAGCAACGTTTACTTTTATCGTCGAATCTGATACCGAGTGGTCGGGTGCTTTTGGAACCCTTGAGGAGGGGCAAAGAACCGTATCTGGATATGGAGATGCAAGCTTTACGTTCCGAGGATCAATGGCCTCAGCTTGCGTTCAAAAAATGACTGATTATGGATATTTAAGGGTCAAAATATTAAAAAACGGAAAACTTGTAGCATCTCAATCAACATCATCTCCGTACGGTGTTGTAACAGTATCGGCTATCTCGTAAATTGATGAACAACTGTAATTCTTAATGAGCATACCATCTCCCATTTTATTCGTGGCCTATAGAAATTGTTCCATAAAGGTTATAAAATATATCTTACAACTGTTTGTTATTGAAAAAATGTCTAACGAAGAACTTAAATGCCCCAAATGTGGAGCGCAAATATCTCCAGAAAAATCTATCTGTGGTAATTGTGGAACATATTATGTCGTTGAAGGTAAAGAAGTTTGTACTTTTAACGATAAGCCAGCAACAGACGAAAATTTGGAAGATTACATCAAAAAATCGATGTTAGTACTTAAACATCATTATGAAAGTACTGGACTGCAAAAATATTTTGGACCGGAGAAAGAGATGGAAGAAAAGCTTAGAAAGGATCTATACATAGCAAGAGAACACCTGACAAAAGAACTTGGAAGATTACCGACAATAAAAGAAGTTGAGGGAAGGGCTTCACAGTATATCTTAGGAAAAATTCAAAAAGAGAATCTCGAACTTTTTGAAAAAGAGGTTAAACTTTTTGACCTGTATGTAATAACAATAATCGTAAGTACGGTTCTCTTTTTAATTGTGTGGTTTTTATATCTTAAGCTTTTATCCTCCATATAAAATTTAATTAATATTCTTGATATTTATCAAGCATTTTCTAAAACTGTCCCGCAACTGGGACATACGAGCTCTCCAGTTTCTTTGCATAAAACTGTCTTAACAAGCTTTTTCTTTCCTTTTAAACATTCAAGGCAGAAAGGATTGCTAAGGTTTTCTTTAAATATCGAAATTGGAACATCCAGCATTCCTGTTTCCTTTAATGCTTCACGCAGGTCTTTATTTTTAGGGTGATTGATTAAGTAACTAAAAAATTGTTTTATGAGGTTGTTCCACTTCTTCTGCATTTGGAACCTTTTGATTTCTGCGTCGACAACATTCCACTTTTCTCGCCAGTCTCCTTTCGTCATCATAAACTCAATCCATGGAATTTCCCAACCATAATAAGGTGGAGTTGTTTTCACAATTTCATATACTTTTTTGTGTCCTTTTCTATGATGAATCAATAACCCTCTTCCCAGTAGAAATTTCAAAGTGGAACCTAGCGTATTCCTATGAAGTCTTGTTTCTTTCCATAAATCTTCAAAACATTTTGGCCCGTTCAATAGGCTGGCATAAATTTTCTTGATACTTTCAGTAGATGGTCTTCTGGGTCTAGGCATAACCGTACTAAAAAATTCTTCAGTTTCTTTTAAGTTTTCCCTTATTATTGGGTGTTAAACATGAGTAAACCAATAATATTTGCCCGAGTTGATGAGAAGTTCCTCACTTTGCTTAGGAAGGTCTGTGAAGCGAGGAGAGGAGAAGATTTAAGCGACTTTGTAAGGCGCTCGGTGATGATGGAGTTGGCAAGGCTATCCTATTTGTCTGAAGAAGAGAAGAAGACTCTGGGAATGGTTAATGATGTCAAATAAAATCGTAGAGTTACCACTTGATTCAATTATCTCGGATCCAAATCAGCCTAGGAAAAGCTTTGACGAAACTAAGATCCAAGAATTGGCAGAATCCGTTACACAGCATGGTTTGCTTCAGCCAATATTGGTTAGACCACTAGGAAATGGTAAATTTCAAATAGTTCACGGTGAAAGGCGATGGAGGGCTTGTAAGTTAATTGGTTTGAAGACTATTAAAGCAGAAGTAAGAGAGCTTGACGATAAGGAAGTGCTTGAAATACAACTTGTAGAAAATTTGCAGAGAGAAAATTTAAATCCAATTGAAGAAGCCGAGGCTTTTAATAGAATGGTTGAAGAGCTTGGTTACACCCATGAAGCGATTGCAAAAAGGGTTGGCAAAAGTCGAGAATACGTAACAAACAAATTAAGACTTCTCAAATTGCCAGATGACATTAAAAATGCCCTTCGAGAGGGAAAGATAACTGAAAGTCATGCAAAAGCTTTGATTTCTCTGAAGAATAATGAACAGACAGAAATTTTTGAAAAAGTTGTGGCTGAAGGACTCAGCATTAGAGAAATGGAGGAGATCATTAAAGGCAATAATGTTCCACGTGGAACAATGTCGGACATTCCATCGGATGGATTGATCATTGGCGTTTGGGTTTCTCAGCAAACCCATCAAAAATTACGTGAATTAGCTATGTCAGAAAACACTACAGTGGAACAACTTTGTAGCAATATTATCAAGGAGGCTATGGAAAATTGTCCGTTAAAATGAAATCTTGGCGCATGAGTCCTAAGACGAGAATAATTGTCTCAGAATCCCACAGGTTTTGCAGAGAGGTTAATGAGACTTATGGACAAAGAGTGACAGTCAGACAGGTTTTTTACCATTTATTTTCCGTAGGAATAGTTCAGTTAACATCAAAGGACTATCAAAAAGTTTGTCGTATTTTAACCGAAGCGAGAAAAAGAGGATATATTCCATTCGATTGGATAGAAGACAGGTCAAGAGTACCACTTTGGAACATGTTATATCAAAATCTTAACCATTTCATTAATTTAATGGCGAATACATACAAGAAAAATACTTGGCTTAACCAACAGAATTTTGTTATAATCCTCATCGAAAAAGAGGCACTTGCTCCGATAATCTGGGATATTGCCAAAGAATATAACGTTTTTGTATTTCCAACCAAGGGTTTTTCATCATGGTCCATGTTTATCGAAGACATTAAAGAGTTAGTTGAATACTTTGGAAAGGACAAAAAGCTGATCGTCTTAGTCTTAAGCGATTTAGACCCAAGCGGACAGTATATTAAAGACGATTACGTTAATAAGTTCCAATTCATGTTTGAAGAACTAGGTTTTAAGATGCCAGATATAAAGAAAATAGCAGTTACAGTCGAACAAGTCCAAAAGTACAATGTTCCTCCAATGAGGAAACGGTATAAAAATAGAGGATTTATCGACATATGGGAACTAGATGCTTTAGATCCGAAAATTTTGAGAAATACGGTCAAAGAAGCTATTGAAAAATACATTGATCTAGAGCAATTACAAAAGGACCTACAAGCTGAGAGAGAAGAGAAGGAAACCCTACAATTTTTGATTAAGTATGGGATTGAAGCCCATTCTAATGATAGCGACATTAGGGGTGAGGAATTTGAGTATTGAAAATGCTCTGGATGTTTTTCAACAGAAAAAGAGGCAAAGAATCGCTTGCATAGTTTACGAGATACTTAAGAGGGGTGGAGAGGCTGATCTGAGGGAATTTGAGGGTTCAATTTCTGTTAACTATGGAATAAGGGTTAAAACACAAGAGGAGTACATTGAGGATTTGAAAAATGCCCAAATGATTAAAATCGAAGGAAACAAAATTTCGCTTTCATGGGATAACAATAAAATCGAACAGTGGCTAGAAAACCAAGGAATTGTAGCTAATCGTAGAAAAACAAAAGCAACATAGTGTTGTAGTATGTGATTATGTTTATGTGTGGGTGTATGGTGGAGTGTTATATCTATCAGCTAGCATTTTGTCATGTCGGTTTTATGGCTTGGTGAAAATGTTCTGGAAATGCACATTGTTATAGGGCAACATGACCCTCCACTTTTTATTGATTGATTTCTAATTCTTATTCGTTTAGCAATGAAATAAACCGAAATGTTACTTGGTAACGTTCTTAGACTTAATTTTAATGCATATCACATGGGCTACACTATGGCATCTAGACCATTTTAAGGCTTTATAGTGCACATGAAGGTTGTTTCTAACGGCGTTTTTGCACAATTAGCAAACATTTCACAAATTACCATTAAAGATCAAGTTTTAATGGCCTTTTTAAAGCAGAATGTGTTCTAATTGACCATGAATAACGCTGAAAGAAGTGGAACGTATGGGAAAAGTACGATGTGTGAAAGATTTTAAATGTGAAATATGTGGCATACCAGGTATGTTACAGATGCTAACAAACAATTATGCAAGGGTCAGACACTATGTTAGGCTAGTGAATGGCAAACCAGTTTTTGAATATCATAGAAATTCAATGGAATATGTTAACAGAATCCTTAATGGACAGACAAATAAATTTGACCACAATAATCATGACCAAAAACTTAATGTAAATGGCTTATTTAACGAAAATACGGGCGGCCGTAGTCTAGCCTGGACTAGGACATCAGCCTGCCACGCTGACGACCCGGGTTCAAATCCCGGCGGCCGCACTTTTTAGGGCTCTTATTTTTGTTTGTGTTCCTAGGGATGGTAATGTTAAAATTGATTGTTATCGTTTAACTCATAATATAAGGTCGCTTTGAGTTTAAGTGATGTTTGTGATGTCTGGTTTGCATTTGCCCGTTATGAAGGATGAGGTTGTTCGTTTTCTTGATCCTAAGTCTGGTGAGGATTTTGTTGATTGTACTGTGGGTTTGGGTGGTCATGCTTTGGCTGTTTTAGAGTGGACAAGGCCTTCTGGTAGGGTTTTGGGGTTGGATGTTGACCCTGTGATTTTGGAGAGGCTTAAGGAGAAGGTTGAAGGTACGGAATATGAGGAGCGCTTAATTCTTGCTTGTGGTAACTTTGCCAATCTCGGTGAGATTGTCAATAGATTCGCCTTTGGACGTGTCTCTGGGGTTTTGTTTGATTTGGGTTTGTCAAGCTGGCACTTGGAGGAGAGTGGTCGCGGGTTTTCCTTTCTTCGAAATGAGCCGCTTGATATGCGGTATAGCTTAGAAAATCCGTTGACTGCCGAAGTTATAGTAAACTTTTGGAGTTTGAGGGATATTGAGGGGATTTTGAGGGTTTATGGGCAGGAGAGGTTTGCGCGAAGAATCGCTGAGGAAATTGTTCGATCTAGACCTTTAAGGACGACTGTAGATTTGGTTATGGCTGTTGAGAGGGCAACACCTTCATGGTATCATAGAGGGCGA
>CALHLD010000024.1 GCA_938034445.1 uncultured archaeon
AGGGCGCCATAACTAACAAAAGAGCGCCGCTGGGAGGATTTGAACCTCCACTCTACTGGTTAACAGCCAGCCGCTTTACCGGGTTAAGCTACAGCGGCACATTTTTGGAGGATTCATTAACTAAATATATAACTTTTTATATAAAAAATCGTTGTTAAATATGGCACCTTATTTTGTTTAAGAATGGATATGGATTTGTTTATAAGCGTGTTTGTTTATAGGCTTGTGGAAAAGGATAAGAATGCATTTAGATAAAGAGTTTATTGAAAAAGTTAAGGATTTTTTAACAAAGTATACGGGAGACACATTTATTTTGGTTGATGACATTAATTTTTTGAAAAGATTTAATATTTTATGGAATGTTTGTGTACCATATGACGTTAGACCAATTGGATATATTGGAGGGGTAAGTGAAAGTTTGAATCATGAGGTAGTGGTTTACCCCCATATGTCAATAGATTTGCAGGGAGCAGCATATGATTTAGATAAGGCAGATATCGAGCTGAAAGAGTTTCTAGAAGCGTTTTACCAGAAACCTAGGAGAGGTTGTATTATAGTAGGTATAGAGGATCTTAGACAGCGTAAAAGGTGGACAGATCTAGAGAAGAAGCTTCCTTGGACAACAAGATATTTGAGAATGCTAGATGAGCTTGCAAGGGAATATAGCATAAAATATAATGTTAGTATAGTCTTTTCTCCAGGGTTTGGTGGAAAACTTCAATGCAGAGATTATGCATATTTTAAAGCAGAAAAAATGGATGATGAAACAAAGCTTGAGTTGATTAAAAAGCATGCGATCGCTTACACAGAATACTGTAGAGAGTATGAAAGAAGATGGGTTGAGTTTAGGAAAAAAGTGGAAGAGAATTGGGGAAAGAGTGAGATCGTTTAACCTTTTCCCAAAACTCTATATCACCCTCAACAACAGTAAATAGTGGATGAGGTGCTGGCAGAATGATTCCCAATAATTTATTATATCTTGTTCTATCACGCCTAAACAATTTTTTCATCAAGTGATTAAACTCATAAATTAGTTGACCTCTTGTCACTGGTATAGTGTGCTCTAAAAATGGTGGTTTAACGTTACGATTATTAAAGTTATATCCTCTTTTAAGTGATTCAATTAATATGTGTAAAAGATAGGTGTTAATAGCGGATATAGGATCTTCTTGTATCTTAAATCTTATTAATTGAGGGTGATTTTTGTATCCTCTTACTTCACCTAACAAAACCTTTTTTGCAAGCAAGCCCTCCCTCCAGCAGGCTACAAGTCCTTTCTGGTCAAGATATTTTGGATGAATTGACCATAATCTCATTCTAAAAATAAGTAGTAGCCTCACATATTTTAAGATTTTATTTAAACAATGAGATGAAAGCGCTTATATTATCTTTTATCGATCTTATTAGCGGATGTCTTATAGCTTCAGGCTTTTCTAATTGTTCAAGTCTTATTATTCTAAAATAGATTGGGGGATGAGGGTCAAAACCCAGCCAAGCCCTAATCCTAAATGAAGGGTCCCTTTCAAGTACGAGTCTTCTAAAACCAATTTTCCTCAAAGCTTCAGCCAAAACCTTAGGTTTACCTATTATAACAGCGGATTCCAGGTCAGCCTTAGACTCGAAAAATTTTGCGACAAAATAAACCATAGAGAAAGCTATTAGAAGATATATGAAACCTAATATCATAACCAGAGGCCAGAGCACATAAACTCTAAGAATATATTCTGTTGAAGCAAGTGTAAAGAAAGCCACAGTATCCTTTCCTTTTATATGGCTAAGTTCATGCCCTATAACAGTCAAAATTTCTTCTTCATTAAGTTGTACAAGGAGACCTGTGGTTATTAACATGACACCATATTTCGAACTAACACCTGAGGCTGCCGCATTTGGAATAGTAATGTTTGATACAATAATTTTTGGAATATTTAGCTTAAATTTTCTGCAAGCGTATTCTACAAGATCGTAAAGGTTTAATATTTTAGCGGAAACACTTTCAGGAACACATTTTAATCCATATTTTGAGAAAACATTTTTAGCTGTTTCACATTCAACCTTTTTACCTTTGGCTAAAGTTAAATTGTATACTTCATTTTTAATTTCAGCCAAAATTCCAGGATTAACCTTAATCCTTTCAAATTCTTCTGGCGTAAGTTGATACTGTAGTATATGAACATACGGGTTATCCTTTGTAATTTCCCAGTCACCAATAGAAGAAACAATCCTTCCAGAAAAAAGAAGTATGATAAATTGGACCATAACCAGAAATATTGGAGTATAGGGTCCAAAAATTATAAAAAGAAAAACGCTTACAAAAATGAATATAAGAAAGAAGAAGAGCATGCTTTCAGAAAAAATTTTAATGATAAAATTGTTCTTTTTAGAAAAAACCTTTTCTGGCACAATCGTCTTTCCTTCAACCCATGTAAAATATAATGTAGCCTGTCTAATCCTATCCTCAAAAACTTGAACACCTATAAAGAGATCCTCCTTAATTCTAGAAACAAACTCTTCAGGAACAGGGCCTCTCAAATACATTTCAACCAAAATAGGATTGCCTACAATAATGGAAACATCTATCGACCAAGGAAAACTTTCAACCATGACTTTAAAAGAGAGAACTTTACCTCTTTCATCTTCTAAAACTACAATTTCTTTAAAAATATCCTTCTTTCTAAGATAATTTTCTTCAATAAATTTTAGAAGATAGTCAAAGTTGATTGGAGAAATTTCAGTTTCTATAGTAAAAGACAATTTTGAGGACATGCTATTACCAAAATTTGAAAACAAATATTATTTTAACATTTCTAAAACCTTTTTAATCATAAACATGCAACCTAGAAGAAGGTGAAAAAGTTTGGAGTTTAAAATAGGGTTTATCGGACTCGGTATAATGGGAAAACCAATGGCAAAAAATTTGATAAAGGCAGGATTCAAACTAACTGTATGGAATAGAACCACATCAAAGATGAAGGAGCTCATAGACATGGGTGCAGAAGGGGCGAGTTCACCGAAAGAGGTTGCAGAAAAAAGTAATGTTATCATTACAATGTTAACAGATTCGCCTGATGTAGAAGAAGTTATTCTAGGACCATCCGGAGTAATAGAAGGTGTAAGAAAGGGGTCGATAGTGATTGACATGAGCACAATATCACCTAAAGTTGCGAAAAAAATTGCAAAAAAACTTGCTGAAGTTGGAGTAGAAATGCTCGACGCTCCAGTAACAGGCGGAGAAATAGGGGCAATAAACGCGACCCTTTCAATAATGGTTGGAGGAAATTATGAGACCTTCGAAAAATGTCTTCCAATCTTCCAAGCTCTTGGAAAAAAGGTTACATACATGGGACCACACGGTAATGGACAAATCACTAAACTCTGTAACCAAATAATGTGTGTAATGAACCTTCAAGGAGTATGTGAAGGATTAATGTTGGCGGCAAAAGCAGGTTTGGACTTAAACAAGCTTTTAGAAGTTCTAACAGGAGGAGCTGCAAACTCTTGGATGCTGTCCAACCTAGGCCCAAAAATGATTAAAGGGGATATGGAGCCAGGATTTAAAATAGCTACACAGCAAAAGGATTTAAGACTAGTACTAGAGACAGCCGCAGAACTTAATGTACCATTACCTGGGACAGCAATAGTACAACAGATGTTCAGAGTCGCTGAAGCTGAAGGATTTTCAGAAAAAGGAACACAAGCCCTGATTAAGGCGATGGAGAAGCTAGCAGGGTACAAGCTGACGAAAGAGTGACAAAAATTGTCTATCCAAAATTTTATATTTTTGAATAACAGTTTGATTTAAACGATATTTTATCAGAAAAACTAGGAAATATAATAACAGAGGAGGGGAGGAACTTCCCAGCTGTCGAAAGTAAAGTTAAAAAAATGTCCTTTTTAACCCTCTATTGATTATACTTATTTTAATCGTATGCTAAAAGGTGACCATGTATGGAGGATGAAGGAAAAAATATAGAAAATAGGGAAGAAGAGAAAAGTATTGAGCAAACCGAATCTATAAAAACACAAGAACAAGTGAAAAAGGCTGAAATTGAAGATTTAAAGAGTAAAGTTGAATTATATCGAAAAGAGGTAGAGGAGGAAAAGAAGAAGGCTGAAGAATATCTTACACGATTAAAATATGTTCAAGCAGATTACCTAAACTTTAGAAGGAGGATAGAAAAGGAGATAGAGGAAATCAAAAAATATTCAAATGAACGTTTTATAATATCACTCTTAGAGATTGTAGACGAACTTGAAATGGCTTTAGAGGCGGGTAAGAATACGAATTCTATAAAAATTTTGCTTGAGGGGGTAGAGATGACACTCAAAAAGTTGAACAAGATTTTAGAAAATGAGGGAGTTAAAAAGATAGATGCATTAGGTAAAATGTTCGATCCAAACGTACATTATGTTATAGCAAGGGTTGAAAAAGATGATATTGAAGAAGGAACAATTTTAGAGGAAGTCAGAAAAGGATATATTATGAGGGATAGAGTCATTAGACCTAGTATAGTTAAAGTTGCAGTTAAATCTTCAAATAGAAAATGATGATTAAGGGGTGATTAAAATGAGTGGAAATCAAGTCCGTGAAAAGGTTATTGGAATAGATTTGGGTACTACAAATTCTGCTGCAGCAATATGGGAAAATGGCAAAGCAATCGTCATACCAAGTGCCGAAGGGCCGACTATCGCAGGCAAAATGTTTCCATCAGTGGTAGCCTTTACCAAAGACGGACAACTACTTGTCGGAGAACCTGCAAAAAGACAGGCAACAATAAACCCTGAAGGAACAATCTTTGAAATAAAAAGAAAAATGGGCACTAACTATAAAGTCAACATTTTTGGAAAAGAGTATACGCCTCAGCAGATTTCAGCATTTATCCTACAAAAGATAAAGAGGGATTCTGAAGCCTACCTTGGAGTGCCGATAAAAAAATGTGTGATAACCGTTCCAGCACACTTTAACGATAACCAAAGACAGGCCACCAAAGACGCCGCAGAAATCGCTGGGTTCGAAGTTCTGAGAATAATAAATGAGCCAACAGCAGCATGCCTTGCATACGGAATAGATAAACTTGAAAAAGAAATGAAGATTCTAGTATTCAGTTTTGGTGGAGGAACACATGATGTCACAATAATGGACTTTGGTAAAGGAGTATTCCAGGTCCTTTCAACAAGCGGCGACACCCAAACTGGTGGAGCAGACATAGACCAGGCTCTTATGAACTATATTATTGAAGAATTCAAAAAGCAGACCGGAATAGATTTAAGGGGAGACAAGATGGCTATGGCTAGATTAAAGGAGGCGGCTGAAAAAGCGAAGATAGAGCTTTCAACACTCTTACAAACTGACATAGACCTACCATTTATATACGTAGACGCTTCAGGACCGAAACATCTTCATATGACAATAACAAGGGCGAAACTGGAAGAACTTGCTGAACCAATAGTGGAGAGGACAAGAAATACTATTATGAGGGCGATAGAAGACGCTAAACTTACACCCAAAGACATAGATAAGGTGATTCTTATTGGTGGAACAACAAGAATGCCTTTAGTACAAAGGTTTGTTGAAAAAATAATAGGAAAACCTCCAGAAAGGGGTGTAGACCCAATGGAATGTGTTGCAATAGGTGCGGCAATACAGGGTGCAGTACTAACAGGAGAAGTCAAAGACATACTTCTAATAGATGTTACACCATTATCATTAGGTGTAGAAACACTTGGAGGAATATTCACCAAAATTATTGAAAGGAACACGCCAATCCCTACAAGAAGAAGCCAAATTTTTACTACCGCAGAAGATTTCCAGACGGCGGTGACAATACATGTCTTACAGGGTGAAAGAGCCATGGCAGCTGATAACATTTCTTTAGGAATGTTCCATTTGACTGGAATACCTCCAGCACCACGAGGAGTACCTCAGATAGAAGTCACATTCGATATAGACGCAAATGGGATACTGCATGTTACCGCAAAAGACCTTGGAACAGGAAAGGAGGCAAAGATAACAATAACAGCAGCAACAAAACTATCACAGGAGGAGAAGGAGCGGATGATAAAAGAGGCAGAACAGTACGCTGAACTTGATAAGAAGAGGAGGGAGGAGGCGGAACTTAGAAATGATGCAGAAGCACTAATATACACTTCTGAAAAGACAAAAAAAGACCTTGGAGACAAGCTTACACAGCAACAGAAGGAACAGATTGAAAAAGCAGTTTCAGAATTACGTGAAGCACTTTCAGGTAAAGATATAGAAAAAATAAAGCAGAAGCGTGAAGAACTTAGGAGAGTTTTACAGGAAGTTGGAACAATAATATATCAGCAGGCAGCATCAGAATATGCTAAACAACAAAAAAGTGGGCAAGAAAAACAATCAGATGACAAGACTGTAAACACAGAATATAAGGTTACATAAAAAAGATCAATACTTTAACCGCATTTGCTTAAATTAATTTGTTAACAGAGAATTAATATCCTAAACCTTTAATTCTATTGAAGGGGAAATATACACGGTCTAAAGGGGTGGTAGAGCATGTCTGGGAAAAAGGACTACTATGAGATACTCGGTGTACCAAGAAATGCTACAAAGGAGCAGATTAGGGAAGCATATAGAAGACTTGCCATGCTCTATCACCCTGACAGAAACAAGTCACCTGATGCCGAAGAAAAATTTAAGGAAATCTCTGAAGCATATGCGGTCTTATCGGATGATGAGAAGAGAAGACAGTATGATATGCTTGGGCAGGTTGGCTTCCAGCAACAGTATACTCCAGAAGACATATTTAGAGGAACAGATTTTGAATCAATATTTAGAGACCTAGGATTTGGGTTTGACTTCGATAACATATTCGACTTCTTCTTCGGAAGAGACAGGTTTAGAAGAGAAAATGTTGGCAGAGACCTATACTATGAGCTTCAGATAACATTAGAGGAAGCAGCAAAGGGTGTAGAAAAGGAAATAGAAATTTACAGAAACGAAATATGTGACACATGCCATGGTTCAGGTGCAAGCCCAGGAACAAGTCCAAAAACATGTAGTGTATGCAAGGGAACCGGCCAAGTACAGAGAGTTCAAAGCAGTGGCTTCACAAGATTTGTTCAGATTACTACATGCTATGCTTGCAAAGGTAAGGGTACAGTTATAGAAACACCTTGCAGAGAATGTAAGGGTACAGGCATTACAAAACGTAGGAGAAGAATAGTTGTTAAGATACCTCAAGGAATAGATGAAGGTTACAGGCTAAGACTAGAAGGACAAGGTGATATACCACCAAATGGAGGAAGACCTGGAGACCTGTACATTGGAATAAGGATAGCTCCACACAAACATTTTAGAAGAGAAGGAGACGACATATTCTATAAGCTTGAAATAAGTTTCCCTCAAGCAGTGTTGGGTACAGAGGTAACAATACCAACATTTGATGGGAATACAATTATTAAGATACCTCCAGGCACACAACCAGGAGAAACTATAAGATTACATGGGAAGGGTATGCCAAGACTTGATAGAAGGGGAAGAGGCGACCTTATTGTAGAAGTAAATGTTATAGTGCCAAAGAAGCTTACACCAAGACAAAGAGAACTTATCCAAGAACTTGCAAAAGAATTTAGCACAGGCAATGTAGAGAATGGAAGAACACGGAACAGGTTTTTTAAATTCTAAAATTTCATAAACCAGCATATTTGATATTGTAGGGGAGAATGGGAAAAAAGGTAGCAATAGTTAAAGAACGTACAAGATATGAGGCTGTTAAAAAGGCATTAGAGTACATAAAAGATGAGATAATAGAGGGAATTTATGGAAAAAATGATGTGATTATTAAACCAAACCTTGTATCCTCATACAGGCAACTTGCATCCACACACATAGACACAATCAAGGCAATATATGATTTCATAAAACAATACTATAATGGAAAAATTTCCATCGTAGAAGGTTCTGCAACCAATACAATTACAGCATTCAAAAACTTCGGATACACACAATTTGCACAAGAAAGGGGAATAGAACTTTTTGATCTAAACCAAGACGATTACAGAGAAATAATCGTCTATGATAGTAGATATAATCGGATTACAGTAAGAGTTTCAAAAAGAGTTTTGGAAAGCGATTACAGGATATCATCGGCCGTATTAAAGACACATGATGCAGTAATTGCAACTCTTTCAATAAAAAATATGGTTGTAGGAAGCATACTACAAGGCGACAAGCATAGAATACATCAAGGATACAAGGCAATAAACTTGAACATTTACAAGATAGCAAAATATGTTTGGCCACAGCTAGTGGTAATAGATGGGTTTGTTGCAATGGAAGGAGACGGACCAGTTTCAGGTACGCCAGTGGAGATGGGAACAGTTATAGCTAGTACAGACCCACTTGCAGCAGACACTGTAGGAGCATACATTATGGGATTCGATCCAAACGAGATAGGATACCTACATTATCTGAAGAAGTCAGGGGTAGGGGAAGGAAACCTAGAAAAAATTGAAATTTTAGGAGAGAAGCCAGAAAATGTTAGAAGACAATTTAAACCACATACTACATACAGCCTACAAAGAAAATGGGAAATAGAAGACACGGATATAGAAAGACTGCTCTCTTAAGAGGCAGATAACTTAAAAAATTTAAATTATAGTGTTAGGAAAAGGGGGCCATGACAAATTTAATTCCTCCGGAATATGCTTGGATTGTCCCAATAGTAGTACCATTCATTATAGGATTGATAGTCGGCGTGATAATCAAAAAGGCGTTAAAGCTGATAATAGCACTTATAGTACTAATCGTATTCTTAGCAGTTGTAGGATATACACAATTACCTAGCTTCGAGGAAATAGCGAAAGCGGCTCTAATGTACCTACCAAAAATTTGGGCTGAAGCAAGTCCATTGTTGAACATACTGCCTTACTCTTCTCTAACATTTTTACTTGGACTTGCATTAGGGTTATGGAAAGGATAGATTTTAATGAACATAAAAGCAGTCACCAGAGCTGCTAGAATATTAAAAAATATGCCTAGAACAGGATGGTTACAGAAAGAAATACCATTATATGTTGCTGAAACAGTTGCAGAACATACCTTCGAGGTAGCCCTAATTTCACTATCATTCGCTTTAGAGTTAGAGGATAGAATTAATATTGGAAAAGTTTTAACCATGGCCATAGTTCATGATTTAAGTGAGTCTGTTTTAGGGGATACACCGAAAGCGTTAACTGAAAGATTAAGTGAGAGAATAAAACATGAGATTGAGAGTGAGACAATCGAGAATATTACTGGTTCAGAGGAGATAAGAAAGATTTTTGAAGAATATGCCGGTGGAGAAAGTTTGGAGGCAAAGATTGTTAAAACCTCAGACAAACTTTCAACTATATTACAGGCTAAAAGCTACAAGAGTATGGGGTATAAGGTAAATGAGATCATAGAGACAACAAGAAATGAGCTGGTGAAGACACTTAAACAGATTGAAGATAAAAATATAGTGGAAATTGTATATAGCTTAATAGAATAATTCAATAAATTAAAGAAGATAGAGCACCTTTTTCTAGAGCAATCCTTATGTCCATAGCGATTCTTCTACCAGTAGACATAGGCTCCCTAAACAGATAAGGCGTATAGGGAGAACCTTCTGGATAAAGGTTTGTACCAGCAACAATCCGTGCAGATACTTCGAAAACAATAAACCCCCTTCTAGGATTATATACGGTTTCAATACAAAATGGACCTATCAAACCTGGAGGAAAGAGTTCCATAGAGGATTCAACAAGCTTTGAACCCATATCTAAAATTTGTGGAAGAAAACTTTCTCTTACAACCACAGGCTGGTTTCCTGTCACAGTATAGTCAAGGTAGTCGGGTATGATATCAGGGTATCCTCTGTACACTTCATCTATTGGCTCAATACGCTTATCGATACTTAAAAGTTCCAAACCACCATCATTCAACCTTAAACCTCTAGAATATATTTGGCTATAAAAATAGTGAGGATAATATCTTACACCTGCCACAAACTCTTGTATAACAATCTTATCATTTTCTCCAATTAAACCTTCCCTAATCTTTTCCCCAATTTTTTGATAAAAGTCTTCTTTACCATTAACCCTAAAGTAGCCCCTACCGCCTCTAGCACCATAAACCTTCACAAAGGCATAGGTGTCAATTTCATCTGGGCTCCTAAAGATTCTTGGAAATCTTAACCCAGCCTTTTCAAACCACATAAACTGCTTTCCCCTATCACCCTCCCACTCTAGAACAAGCCTATTACCATACATTGGCACATAAAAAAAGTCAAGAAGATTTTTTGAACCAACATATTCTACAAAAGATCCATGAGCAACCACTATAGAATTTAAGTCAAGAAGCTTCTCTTGAACCTTATCTTCAAGGACATTCTTATAGCTATCAACAACTATAAGCTCGTCAGGAAAAGCTTCAGGAAAAGCTTGATAATATTTTACCCTATCAGCTAAACAAATGCCAACAGTTTTAAAACCTTCACGTCTTGCACCATGAAATATTTGGAGAGAGGAGTGAGAACATAATGTGGCTATAGAAACTTTTCCCAAATCGTATCTTGAAAGAATACTTAAGATTTCATTTCTATCGATCATTTTCAGCCTAAAATATGAGGTTTGATACCATAATTAAGTTTTCGAAACAAGACTTTCAACCTTACATATCGCATCATTCCAATCAACTACATCAATTCCATATCTTAAAAAATTAACAGGGCCAATAAACCTTTTCACTTCATCCAAATGTATGCTCCTATCATCTATGTACAATATTTCTTTAGGAGATATTATAACGTTATCCTTCCTAAAATTTTCTACTATCTTTTTAATCATTAAACCCTTGTTTGGTGAAGGTTCAATAACAGGATAACTGAAATATTTGAGAATGTTAAAATTTTCCAAAAGTTCAAAAACATTTTCTGGAAAGTTCCAGCTGGAAATAGAAAAGTAGAGGCCAAGACTTATAAAATGTTCTAGAAAATTTCTCAACCCATAGTTTAGTTCAACCCTTGACCCACACTTATCTATAATCAAATCATCGTTAATTTTCTTAAAAGGTGGAATAAGAGAAGAAGCATCATTATGTGACCAAATCGTCCTATCAACATCTAATACTATCAACTTCAGCATATAATGACTAACATTTCTTTTAGAAATAAATACTTTTTGTAACAATTTTTTATCATAGAAAAGAGAATTTGCATATAACCTAAAAATTATATGTGCAATCAAAGCATTGTATAAAATTAGTATTCTAAAGGCAAACCTAAATTTTTAGCTAAGGCTTCATCGTAAATCTTTTTTGCAACAATAACGTCGGATATAGCAAGACCCAAGTTTAAGGCCATTATTTTCTCCTCATCACTAACACGACCTTCTATCTTTCCCATAATCAATTCACATAATTCACCATCCACTTCTTTTATTAAAGGAAAATGACCTAATGTTTGATAATATCTAAGTTGCTCCACATCATCCGTATAAATTCTATCAACTTTAGAAAAGGTTTCAGGCAACCAGTAACTATCGAATTCAAGTGGCACAATTAGCCCACCATCCTTAACCCATTCTATTTTTCCAATAGGATTAGGTTTACTTAATATTGGAGTCGCAGTTACAATAATATCAGACCCTTGTATTGCATTTTTAGGGGAACCGCTTTTATAAACTTCAAAACCAAAGTTTCTTTTTACAAAATTTTCAAATTCTAGCACCCTTTCATAAACGATGTCAAAGACATTAACTTTTTTAAGATCATTTAGGACAAGTGATAAGAATTCTAAATGGGTCTTACCTTGCACACCACAACCTATTATTGAAACAGTTTCAGTATCCCTTCTAGCAAGATATTTTGCTGAAAGTGCTGACACAGCAGCAGTCCTTTTTGCAGTAATCCATGTTGCATCCATAATCGATATCGGCAAACCTGTTTCAGGATCATTTAATATTATGAGACCTGTAATATATGGAATACCTTTTAGTGGATTTAACGTGGAACCAGCTATCCATTTCATACCTGCTGCACCAAAATTTTGAATAAATGCAGGCATTGCATGAATAAATGTACCGTTTGATGGATGAATCCCTGGTTTTGGTGGGATTTCAACTCTCTTAAAATATTTTTCTTTAAAAGCACTTTCAACCCATTGCATTATATCTGATGGGGTGATATCCATAGATTCTATTTCTTTTCTCGATATGTAGATTATCTTACCTAACGCCATTATCCAAACATTTTTTCTATAAGAAGATAAAGTTTTTCACCTAAAATTTTTTAGAGTTTGAATTTTTTAGAAGACAATTCTATTGCTAACTTTATTGCTTCTAAAGTTGCACCTTCACTAGCGGTACCCTTACCAGCTTTACCCCATACAGTTCCATGATCTGGTGAAACTCTGATTATTGGAAGACCCAGACTTAAGTTAACTCCTTCCATAAAACCAACCATCTTTACTGCAATATGGCCTTGATCATGGTACATAGCTATCGTTGAATCAAATTGCTTATTATAGTATGCGCGGTAAAAGACTGTGTCAGGGGGATATGGGCCTGAAACCATTATACCCTGTGATGCAGCCTCTTGAATTGCGGGAGTTATTTCGTTAATTTCTTCATCACCAAATAATCCACTTTCACCAGCGTGTGGATTCAAGCCTGATACACCAATTTTGGGTTTGTCTAAACCAAAAAGTTCAATCAAGCTTTTATAAGTTAATTTTATAGTTTTCAAAACATTTTCTTTTTTAATAAGGTTGATAGCATTTCTGAGCGAAACATGTGTTGTCACATGTACAACCCTAAATGAGCCAGCGACAAGCATCATCTTCACATCCCTAGAGCTTGTTAAGTCTGCTAAAAGTTCCGTATGACCCGGGTAATTGTATCCAGCCATATTAAGACTTTCTTTACTTATTGGCGCAGTAACAATTGCATGAACCTTATTCGATAGGGCAGATTTTACAGCCTCTACAATCGCTTCATAGGACGCCTTACCACCCAATACTGAGGGTCTACCATAAACAAGTTTAGAAAGGTCAACATTATTTAGGTCAAATATGTTTACATGAAAGGGTTCATCAGTATATTGTGAGGTATCACTAATTTTTATAAGCTTTAAGTTTTTAGCGTTAACAATTTCAGCAGCTCTCCTAAAAACATTGAAATCCCCGTAAACGATAAAAATCGCTTTTTTAGAAATCTCTTCATTCCCTAATGCTTTTAATACAATTTCAGGCCCCGAACCTGCTGGGTCACCCATCGTTATTGCAATTACTGGCTTCCGATAAGACATATTATTTCACACTTTTTAGTCTAGTCGATACTTTAATAAGTGTTTCTAGACCACCAAATCCACCAGCCTTTGTGACGATCAAGAGTTCCCCTGATTTTAGAATGGGAAGTCCAGGTTCAATTTCACCTATAATTTTAAACGAGCCAAGCTTAAGATTTTTTATTATCGAGATAGCGATGTCCCCACCAGTCATGTAAAGACCACAAAAGCTTTCAAATTTGAAGGAGTCTAAAATGGAGTAAACTAGTAAACCGAATTTTTCAGCTAAAACTGAACCAAATCGCGAAACATCTAAACCTAATTCTTTAGCCAACATTATACCTTCTTCAATCTGTTCTTTAGAATATGATGTTGTAAGAATAATGTCTTGAGAAAAATTTAGGGCTTGATGAACTTCCTCTTTAACTCTCTCCTCTTCTTGCATAAAATTTTTTATTAAATTGGATATTTTAATCTGTACAAGCTTAGTTGGAAAAACTTTAAGGTATTCCGTAATCTGGGTTTTTGCAAGCTCATTAACAGAGCCAACAGCCATTATAATAGGCTTACCTACAGTAGAGCCGACGATAGTATTATATGCAAGCTGTTCAGCAAGGCCTGCAGAACCGACCCATATTACTCTCTTCTTATCTAACGAAAATATTAAGCTTACAATACTTTTTAGATCAAAGTCATTTTCTGCATCAAAAGATAAAATTTTAAAGCCTTTGACAACTTTTATAACATCTTTATCCCTAAGTTCATTTAAATTAACATGACGATAGAATGTGCCAAAAATAGGTTCGAAGTATGATGGAATGAACGAGGATTTAACTGGCGTCCTTAAATCTTTTCCAAAATACGTTTTTTCAACAGGTATACCATTAACCAAGTGCACACCATCCCTTGTTGTACGACCCTGCTTGGGGAAAGCTGGAGCAAAAACAACCAACTCTGGATTCAAGGCGTCAATTAATCCAACAATTTCTGAGACAATATTACCTCTTAGAGTAGAATCAATTTTTTTGTATACTAGTGTATTGTTTAAACTTTCTTTTACCTTCTCGCCAAGCTTATATAAAATTGCATAAGATTTTTCTTTATCCATCGACCTACTTTCTGTAGTGATTCCGACAACATCATATTCATTAAGCAATTCACAAACCTTATCCAAGCTTAATGTAGTAATAGAGCTTAAGCCAAGTTTAGCAAACTGTACAACAGTATCATTGACACCTGTAAAATCGTCTGCGATAACCAACACAGAATCAAATACTTTAACCATAACCATCACCCTATAAACCCTTCACGGATAAGTGATATTGCGTAAGCAGCCATCAACATGGACATAACTTTGTCCAAAATTAGTGTACCATTTTTTCCAAGCAGCTTCAGAATCCTTTCACCACTTAAAAGTATAATTAATGTTATTGAAGTACATATTAATATAGTTACAAGAGACATGATTAAACCCCAAGTATATTTTATGTATATTACAGCAGTAACTGCACCTGGTCCTGCAAGGAGAGGGGTTGCCATTGGAACAATGCTTATCTTGTCAGCTTCAGGCTTTGGCATCAATGACATTTCAAGAAGACCGAGAATGGAATATATAAAAAGAATAAGGCCTCCCGCTATTTTAAAATCTTCAATACTAACACCCATCAAGGAGAAAAGGGTATCACCAAAAATAGAAAAAGTTGACAAAATTAGTGTGGCAACAATAACACTCTTTTTTATTATTCTAGAACGTAATTTGGAATCAAATTCTTTAGTTAGAACAAAAAAGTATGGAGCGTTTGTGAATGGGTCTAAAATAATTAAAAGTAATAGTATTGCTTGAAAAATGTCAAACATACTGTTCACGGGTTCTGCTTTAAAATTTTCTTTAAAATACTTTTAGGAGTGTAACACAAATATTATATAAGCCATTTTTAAATTAGCTAATTGTATGAAAGTAACTTATTTTATAGGACCATTGGCTTTAGTAAGCGCATGGATCACAATAATTTGTGCTATAGTAGCGAATCCGTGGTTTAACTTGTACGAAAATGCATTAAGTGACTTAGGGGCAGTAAATTTAGAAAAAAATTATATTTTCAATTATGGACTTATTGTAGTGGGAATACTCTTTGGAATTTACTCTAGTGGTCTAGAAAAGATTACAAAGAATAGGATTAGTGCAATAGCTTCTGGGATCTCTCTAATAGCAGCAGCCCATCTAATAATGATAGCAATTTTTCCTTCGGGAACCGCACCACATAGATTTGTTTCCCTAGAATTTTTTCTACTTGTAGCCATTACAATCTTTTTTATTGCCGTAGCCTTTTACGTGGACGGAGAAAAAGTTTATGGTAGTCTTTCACTAGCAATATTTCTAGCAGGAATTTTAGGCAGTGCATTAATAGAATGGCCTTCCACAGCCCTACTTGAAGTATACAATATAATTTTGATAACATTATGGGCAATAATGATAACATATTATTTTATAGAGAAGAGGATATGATGATAAAATTTTATAATAAAGAAATAATTTTTGATAGCAGCTTCTGTATACCACTACTATATTGCAGAGCCTTCTTTTGCATATTATAAACTTCTGGCGGTAGACCGAGTTCTTTAGCTAATAAACGTAAAATAATTTTTCTTTCATTTCTCTCAACATCTATTTTATATTTTAAAGGAAGAGAGAAGGCAACCTCTGCAACCTTATTATTTATATACGGGAATATTGGTTCACAATACATTGATATCGAAACATCATCTCGAGAAATATCATTAGATTGTAACTTTTCAAAATCCTTTCTTAAGATTTCGTTAACATCATAGCCTTCTCTAGCATACGATACATACCTTCTATAGCCGCCGAAGAGTTCATCTGAACCTTGGCCGACGACTAAATTTTGAAAACCTGAATTTAGTGCTTCCTCTGCAACCATATTCAACAACAATGCAATAGAGAGGTTCATCAAGTTTTCCTTACCAAATATTTTACTCAAAAAGCGAGCTTTTTCAACTAAATCTTCCTTAACAACTTCTATCCTCTTTAGTTCAAAAGAAAGAATCGAAGACACTTTCTCAGAGTTAATGTAATCATATGAGTCTTTCAAGCATAAGGTTATTAAATGCGGCTTTATACCATGAGCGTTAATTAATTTTGCCAGTAGAGTCGAATCAATTCCTCCAGAAAATGCTATTGCAACATCATGGACACCGTTAAAATTTTTTTCTATGGAATATTTTAAAGCAGAATTTAGAAAAATTAGAGCTTCATCCAAATTATCTATTTTCAAACGATGATATTCATAATATTTTTTGCATAAAAAAATATTTTTTGGAAAGTTAATGTACAAAAATGATGCTGAAGGTATAGGTTCATATGCTAAATTGTAAAATTTTAAAGGATATGGATCTGACGAGAGTATGAAATGGTTTTTGCCATTAGAAAAGTATAGGGGTTTCGAGCATGTAGGAGAACGTAAAGCTAGAATTTCATCGTCCTCTAATACTATTAGTGAGAAATCACCTTCAACCTTTTCGGCTAAAATTTCATTAGAGTCGATTTTAATTCCTTCGTAAAACTTTAATATTCTTTTAATACTGTTATAGAGGTTAAAAACCCGTCCATGAACAATTATATTAGATTCCTGTTCTCGATCTAGAGAAAAATATGATAATATGAGATTCTTTGCAACCTTCTTTAGAACGATCTTCGAATACTTCCTATATTGCATGCGCCTAATTATAGAAGCAGCTAAACTGTCTACATCATTATCACTTTTCACAACCAGATAGCCATTGGTCCTAATTACTTTATTAACCAATTTCCTCCTCTATCCTTTCTAAAGTTCTTTTAACTATCTCTTTAGAGCCTTTAAGATGTGTTTCGGGCATAAAAATTTGATCAACCTCCTCCTTGTTAAGAAATTTTGAGACAGTAGCATCTGTTAATAAAATTTCTTTAAAATCCTTACCTTCAACTCTAGACCTATTAGACAAATCTCTTAGAATTTTATGAGCTTCAGATCTTGAAAAGCCTTTCCTGATGAGAGCGTCAAGAACAAATTCTGAGTATATTAGACCTCTGGTAAGTTCAATGTTTGCTTTAATAACATCTTCTCTTATAATCATTTTTGATAATATTCTACGAATTGATTCAATCATTTCATCTAATATGATGGCCGACATAGGTATTATGAACCGTTCATTAGCAGAATTTGTTAAATCTCTTTCATGCCATAATGCTATATTTTCAAGGGCCACTAAAGGCATAGAGCGTAGAAGTTTTGAGAGACTTGAAACCTTTTCACATGTTATTGGATTTCTTTTTGAAGGAACAGCTGAACTTCCAATTTGATCCTTAGAAAATTCTTCTTCAAACTCGCTTATTTCTGTTCTCGAAAGATTTCTAAATTCGGTTGCAATCTTATCTAATGTAGAGCCGACAAGAGCACACCACCAAATAAATTCTGCATAGTTTTCTCTTGAAACTACCTGTGTTGCAGCTTTAACTGGATTAAGGTTTAACTCAGCTCCAACTAGTTCCATAACTTCTAAGGCTCTTTTACCTAAAACAGAGCCACTTCCTACTACACCTAAAGTTTTGCACACTAGAACCCTTGGCTTAATTTCATGCAATCTATTAATGTGGTCTAGAAGATCGTTAGCCCAGACCGCAAACTTTTGCCCAAACGATATTATGGAGGCATGCTGACCATGAGTTCTTCCAACAGAAGGGAGAGAAACATATTTTTCAGCTAAAGAACCCAAAATTTTTATTATACTCTTAAGCTTTTCTTCAATTATTTGAATGTAATCCTTTAATTGTAGAGATTGGGCCGTATCTAGTACATCATTACTAGTTAAGCCATAGTGCACCCATGGCTTTGCTTTATCTGAAACTACAGAAACTATTGCTTCAACAAGCGAGGCGGTTTCATGTTTTGTTATCTTTTCAATATCTTTCCACATCCTATAAGAAATGTGATCGGTATTACATTTAGAAGATATTTCAATTGCAGCGTCTTCAGGGATAATTTTTAACGTACCCTCTGCCTTTGCTACAGCAGATTCTACCATAAGCATGTACTTTAGTCTAGCTTCTTCAGAAAATATTTTTTTAACTTCCTCTGTACCATAACGTCCTGAATCTATTGGAAGTATTGGAGTGTAGGACATAGGTTAAGCATAAACTTCTAAACCCTTTAAGTGTTATGGAGGAAAATATTTAAGTTGATCCTTTATCTTCTTAGCTATAATTGGACCAAGTTTTGGAATCTTTGCGAGATCATGTTCCTTTGCTTTCTTTAAATCGTCTATCGTCCTATAACCATTAGAAAAAAGTATACGAGCTCTTACACGCCCAACACCTTCAAGCTTCGTAAGCTCTAGAAGCTCCTTTTTAACACCGTAGCGTAAACGTTCCTCAAGCAAACTGGAGACAGTTTGAAGGCTTTTGATATTAAATAGGTTAGATAACTTTGTGAAGGCATGCACCAGCCATTGAGCTGACTCTACTTGACGATAAAGGTCTCCTGGCTCGATTGAGAACTTTTCATATATTTCGTTTTCCGTTTCTTCGTTTAACCAACTTTTTAACGAAAGAAAACTTCGGCCTACTTCCTCGAAAGATTTGAAGTCTAGATTAGCAAATGTATTAAATATGGGCATTAAATTATTTTCTATAAATGGTCTAAATTCCAAGTAATCAGAATGTCTAAGATGAAATTTTGGTTGAAAATCTTCTGAAGAAACAGCTGATAAGAGTATTAGGTCTTCCTCATCCATTATATTTTTGCTCTTAATATTTTTATACCCTTCGAAAATTGTTTTATAATGGATTCCAGTCGAAGTAGAAATATAGAGAAACGAAATATTTTTACCGAATTCGGTAGAAATATATCGCCCACCCTCCTCTTCTATCAACTCATTTAATTTGAGATGCGAGATACATGATTTAATTTTTGATAAAACAAATTGAGGACGTCTCTGATAACCAAATAGAGTACGCAAAAAAAAGTTGTATAATTCCTTTTCAGTTAAGCCTGGAAATCTGACTATTGTTGCAAGAATATGATTTCTTAAGGTTTCAGTATTAATAAGTTTTGAGTATATTGGTTCAGGTGAACCTTTAACATAATGTTCAAAAAATGTTTCAGTATCACCTGACCTTAGAATAGCGATTGCATAGCCTACATTATCATATTTTGGTCTTCCAGCCCTTCCACAAAGCTGCTTATATTCAAGAACGCTTATATCTTCACTTTGACCCCATTCACTATGATATCGGACAAGGCTGTTTATTACTACAGTTCTTGCAGGAAGGTTGACGCCAGCCGCTAATGTTGGAGTTGCACATAATATCTTGATATAGCCTTCCTTAAATGAGTCTTCAATTAATGTTCTATGAGAATGTGGAAGGCCTGCATGATGGAATGCTGAACCTTTTAAAACACAGTTAGCCAGCCTCCGCCCTACCTCAGTTAACTCTTCTGAGACTATTATTTTCTCATAAATGTCTTTAAGTTTTTCCGCCTCCAAATTACTTAAAAACTTCGATGAAACAACCGTCGCCTTCTCCGCGAGCGAGACCGCATTTCTTCTATTGTCTGAAAAGATTAATACTTGACCACCTTCATTTAACATTGTATATGCGACATCGATTGCTGGACCATGGTTACTTCTTAAAGTTTCGAACTTTTGACCATCATAGAAAAATATTTGGCCATTTTGATAAACACCTTCAATAAGCTTAACTGGACGCCATGGTATATTAACTGTTTCAGCACCAATCCAAGAAGCAATATCTCTGTAGTTTGAAACAGTTGCACTTAAAGCAATGATCTGGGGTCTTGTAGGATAAGAAAGAAAATATGACATTATCATTTCAATAACTGGTCCTCTATCCTCATCATTAAGTAAATGGATTTCGTCAAATATTACTAGTCCAATCCTTTCTATCCACTCAGGATCATGTCTAATCATTGAATCAAATTTTTCATTAGTTAATATGAGAACATCTTTTTCTTTTAAGTAGTCATCTCTAACATCATAGTCTCCAGTTGAAATTGCAATAGATGGATTGGAGCCGTCTGTTTTTAATAAGGTTGAAAGTACCTTGAACTCATTATATTTTTCATTTGCTAAAGCCTTTAATGGTGTAAGGTATATTACCTTTTTATTTTCAAGCACAGCTTTTGCTGCACACATCAATGCAACTAGAGTCTTACCGCTTGCTGTAGGAGTTGTTAAAAGAACATTTTTTCCATCCAAAACACCTTTTTTAATTGCCTCCTCTTGCGGAGGGTATAATGTATGATAACCTAAATTCTTTAACAGGATTTTTACTTGCTCAGGTAATGGTAGAGTGTCAACATACATAACTATACCCTTTTATAGTATCCAGGCTTCACCATGTAGAAAACTCCTTTGCTTTCTAGCTGTGAAAAGTACATTTTGGCTTCAACTTCATTAAATTTTCCAGTTGCAACAATGGCTTTTATTAGTGTATTTAATTCTACAGGTTCATTTGATGGGCCAGCCAATTCCTTATATTTTTGGAAAACAATCTCTAGCTTATTTCTCTCGCTTACAGGCATCCCAGTTATTGTGCCCATATCTATTTTTCCAGTCTTCTTGTCTACTGCTACAGTGTAAAGCATATTCTTTGTCAAGGTGATAGCTTCAGCCGCGTCCTCTTCAGTAACCTTATCTTTAAGTAAGAGTCTAGCTCTCGCCATTGCTAAACGTATCAGTGATTCTAGCTGTCTAGGTGTAACAGGAATACCCTGAGTATCAGATTGTGACCTCATTTCAAGATAAAAGTCTATCAACATTTTTTCAGCTTCAGGTGTTATTGAAGGATTTAGATTTTTACAGTATACAAGATATTTTCTTAGAAAATCGATGTCAAGTGGAGGCTTTTGCACAAAAGTACGTGAGCGCCTAAGAGCCATTATATGTGATGCAACTTGCTCGTCCACAGACCTTTCCGGAACATCTCTTATTACAAAGATTAAGTCAAATCTTGTTAATAAAGGTGAAGGGAGGTTAATGTTTTCAGCCAAATTTTTGTATGGATCATATTTTCCAAGCAAAGGATTAGCAGCAGACAATATTGAAGTTCGCGCATTCAAGGTAACCACAATCCCTCCTTTTGCAACTGATACTGTCTGTTGCTCCATCGCTTCATGGAGAGCCTGTCGGTCTGTACTGCTCATTTTATCAAATTCGTCTATTGCACATACACCTTGATCAGCCAAAACCACAGCACCTGCTTCAAGCATTAGCATACCACTTTTTTCCCTGACGACGGCTGCAGTCAAGCCAGCTGCAGTAGTACCTTTACCAGAAGTATAGAGACCCCTCGGTGCTAAACGGGCAGCATATTTTAGAAGCTCACTTTTCGCTGTTCCTGGGTCGCCAACGATAAGTATGTTTATGTCACCTCTTAAAGTAGTTCCATCAGGTAATGGAATTTGTGGAGCACCAACAATTAGAAGCAAAATAGCCTCCTTTAAAAGATCATGACCATATATGGATGGAGCGAAAGAGCTAATTAGAGTCTTCATCCAATCAGGACGTTTAGCCAGCTCTCTAAATTTTATCTCATCAGCCTTTTCAATTACTATATCTTGAGGACTCTTCCCAAGAACTTCAACATAATTTCCTTCTAAGAAGGCGTTAAATGTACGGGAACGACCACCTCTTGTACCATATTCTTCTTCAGCTCTAAGAATACCTGTAACAGTTACTCTGTCCCCAGGCCTAGCTACATCAACTATATCCCCATACAATTTTATTTCTAACTGTCTCGGAAGTTGTCCCGGAGGAAGTTCTTCTGGCAATTCTTGAATCCTTAAAAGCTGAAAATTTACGTAAATACTTTTTAGTTCATCAAGCTTAAAAAGGTCTCTCTCATCACATTCTCTACATTTCAAAGGTTTTTTTAAAGAGCGTTCTTTCTGTGGCACTGACGTGACATGATTGTTTGGACAAACCCATGCAGCTTCGATTATGTAGGGTTTTATTTCTGAAACTCTTACAACTATGCCTGTTACAGCAACCAAGTTACCTAAAAGGTTTACATCCAATTTTCTTAATGGATACTTTTCTGGAAGATTTCTTATTCTAACTATGAAAAACTTTTCAACCTTCTTAGCGTATTCAGGGTCCTCCTCTTTTAAAAAATCTAATGCAGCTTTAGAAAAGATTTCCAAATATCGTGGATCCTTTGTTGCTATAGCTGCAAGATCACTATTATAGCGTGAAAGGTCAGAATAGTCTATGATAAGCGAGTTTCCACCTTTTTGAATTATATTATTTAATTGAACTCTATATTTTGGCTGTTTATAGTCGTCTAACCAGCCCTTAATAAAATCTAAGAATAGATCCTTAATCTTTGAATCAGACACTGATTCTAACAATTATTTTTCAACCTCCAATATTTTTGAAACAAATTCTCTAACATTTTTTTGCAACATTTTCAAAAGAGTTTGTTCCTCAAGGGTTAATTTTGGAAGTACGTCACTTACATCTGAGTAGGGACGAGCATAATGTAATAGTTTTCTTATCCTAATACTAATTAGGTCTTGGACATCATTATAAATTTTCAAATATTCACTTCTCGCCATTATATCTGTTGCTGGAATAGAGCGCTTTTTATCTAAAAAGTCAAGAAGTTCAAGATAAAAGTTTTCTGAAAGCTGAGAAAGATTTAATGAATCTTTTAAAAGTTTTTCTTTAGCAACACTTTTATAAAATTCTTCTTCAAAGCCTTCACTTTGAATTTCCACAAAACCATTTTTTTCAAGAACTTTCGCGGCCCAAAGTGGTACTGACATTATGGAGCCCTCTAAAATAGTGTCTGCATGTAGATCACCAAACCTTAAGTTTTGAACCGAAGATTTAAACTGTACCTTAACAGGAGAAAGTTTATACCCTAACCTCCTTATTTCAATTACTTCTTCAATTGTAGTATACAAGGCTTACAGCCACCTATAAACAATATGTCAGCGGTTAAAAACTTTAATTGATATACTTACAATTTATATTCTATTTCCTAAACGTTTTTCTCAATTAGGCCAGCCAATTTATTTATGCTTATATTTATTGGATTTGATTGGTAGAGTGTCAAATATGAGCATGGAAGAATTAATGTGGGTTGAAAAGTACAGACCTAAAGAGCTAGAGGAAGTGGTAAACCAACGTGAAGTTATAGAGAGGATAAAGTTACTTATACAAAGGCCTCATGAGATGCCCCATTTACTTTTTGCTGGCCCCCCAGGAACAGGGAAGACAACAGTCGCATTAATAATTGCAAGAAAACTCCTTGGAGAAGGCTGGAGAAATTATACACTTGAACTAAACGCTTCAGATGAGAGAGGAATAAAGACTGTGAGGGAAAGAGTAAAGACCTTCGCAGGATACGTGGACAGGAGTGTAGGTATACCGTTTAGGCTTATTATCTTAGATGAGGCGGATGAAATGACACATGACGCGCAGACTGCTTTAAGAAGGATAATGGAAGAAAGCTCAAAATATACAAGATTTATTCTAATATGTAACTATTCTTCACAGATAATCGAACCAATACAGAGTAGGTGTGCAATTTTTAGATTCCAAAATCTAAGCAGAGAAGATGTAATTGAACATATTAAAAAGATATGTAAAAATGAAAAAGTTGAATTCGAAGAAGAAGCACTTGAACTTTTGTATGAAATAACAGGTGGAGATTTAAGGCATACTATAAACCTTTTACAGGCTTCGGTAAGTGGGGGAAGACTTACAAAGGAAAGTGTAATAAAGCAGGCAGGCTTAATGGGTGAAGCAAAAGTTAGGGAAATGGTAAACTATGCATTAAACGGTAATTTTAACGAAGCCAGAAAGATTTTAGTTGAAATGTTAAATATTAATGGTGTTTCAGAAAATGAGATACTAAGAATCTTGGGTACAATATTGTTGAACGATGAAAGAGTTGACCATGGTAAAGCTGCAAAAATTCTAGCGGAATATGATTATAGGTTAGTACAGGGTGCGAATCCAGAGATACAGTTAACAGCACTTTTATCTGAAATCGGAGAGTTAAAAAGTGAGAAAAATTGAGGCTTGAAGTCCCAAGGGGATTACGTGATATAGAACCTGAGGAATTTGATAAAATAGAATGGTTAAGAGAAAAATTTATGGAGACACTCGACCTTTTCGGATTTAAGAAGATGGAACCTTCTACCATAGAGCTATTGGATATACTTGAGGCAAAAAGTGGACCTTCTATAATTGATGAAATATATTTTTTAAGAGATAAGGCTGGGAGAGAGCTTGGGCTAAGATTCGATTTAACTGTTGGAATAAGTAGGTATGTATGTAGTAGAAGAGATTTAGAGTACCCTGTAAAGGTTGGAGCCTTTTCAAGTGTTTGGCGATATGATGAACCACAACGTGGCAGATATAGGTGGTTTTATCAATGGGATGCAGAAATATACGGAAAACCATGTGTAGAATCTGATTCAGAAATAATAGAATTGGCAAAAGTGTACTTTGAAAAAATCGGATTAGAGAATATTCAAGTTGAATTAAATGATAGGAAGGTTGTAGAAGAATATATTGTAAACGTTACAGGCGTTAAAGAAGAGAAAGCAGTAAATGAACTGCTAAGACTTCTAGATAAGACAACTAAAAAGAGTGAGGAAGAAATATTTTCAGAATACATTTCAAAGGGTTTCGAGAAAAAAGTTATAGAAGATGTACTAGAATTAGCAAAAATATCTGAAAAAACAGAAAATGTTTTATATGAAATGGAAAAAAAAGGTTTAAAGAAGATTGAGGACTTAAAAAAAGTTGTTGAAGAACTTGAAATTAGAGGAATAAAAGATTTCCGTATAAATTTAGGCATAGTAAGGGGAATAGACTATTACAGTGGAATTGTTTACGAATTTTATGATCCAGCATTACCAAGGCTAGCAGTAGCCGGTGGCGGTAGATATGATAAGCTCATGCAAGTTTTTGGTAGAAAAGACCTTTCAGCAACTGGAGCGGCAGGTGGCATAGAAAGGATACTTATGGTACTAGAAGAAAGGGGAAAGATTAAGATAAACAAAAAAAGAAAAATTTTTGTCGCCTTTGTTACATCAGAATTAAAAAAGAAGGCACAAAAAATCGTTACAGAACTTAGAAAAACAGGTTACCCAGCAGAAATGGACATATATGCAAGGGACTTGAGAAAACAACTAGCTTACGCATCTAAATATAGTAACTATGCAATAATTTTGGCTCCAAAAGAAGATCTAGAAAATAAGTGCATAATAAAAAATTTAGAAACAGGAAACGAGGAAAAGGTGGAATATACTAAAATTTTTGAAAAACTTGGAACAGTAATAGATTAAAAAATTTGATAACATTTGGTAGCCCGTCTTGCGGGATTTAAACTCACGTCATGAAAATAATGAGATATGTCTAGCCCAATCCGACAAATTATTGCTGAAGAACATGTTATAAAAAGTTAGGTTCACGACGGCGTCCCACTATTCGGCCTGGTTAAATCTGAGGTATATAAAAACGGCAGGACAAGTCATGAGTGTGGATCTAACGTCCTGTGGCGTTAAAAAATTACCTGAAGGCCGAATTTTAAACTTGAAAGAGTTTAAAATTTCACCCTTTTTCTATTACCCTAATTTTTTTATAAAAAGTTAGTTTTTATTCTTTAACATCATTGAGACGGATCTCTTTCAGCTTTTTAGCCTCATAAAGTGAACTCTATTTTATCTTTGCTATTTATCTTGCTCCTGTCCAATATTTCTTCGCACGCAAGTTTGGGCTAAAAATTTCATTTCATGACCTTCACAGAAATAGGGCTGTGTGATATCAAGATAAAATCTGCTTTTCTTCTGCAACAAGAGCTCTGACCATATTATTTGATTGCAGAATGGAAATAAAACCTAAAAGAGACATCAAACTTCACTCAGATTATAATTAACTCTAGGACATTACAATTCGAGTGAAACATGTGTCTTTAAATTCTTTACAGTTAAATATGTAACATGAGAGAAGTTTTTGACATGCACAATAATGTTGAACGCTTAGAGAAGTTAAAAGCCAATTTAGAAAGATCAAGATTCTGAAAAGTTAATTTTAAGTTCTCTAAGTCTTTTAAACTTTTTTCCGAATAATTTCTGAAGGGTGCCAGAACTCCAGGGAGAACAGCACCAACTTCGATTGCACACTTTTCCACCTGATTCTTACAGGCATTAGTTATTCCTAAATTGGAACAAAAACTGATAACAGATAACCACTGAACACTGTAACAGTATCATAAATAGCCAATTCTGCAACTTGTATGTTGAGTGAATCAATTACTTTAATTTCTTTGCCCTTTTATCTAATGGACATGAGACTAGGCATCCCGCGCCACATACACATGTAGCTGGAGTTGCTTCTGTTAGCATGAATACAGTCTTCTGAAGAAAATCAGCGACATTCTTGTCTCCACGGTCCATTGCCGTCTTTAGAGTTCGGCCTTCAACTGCATTGGTTAGCCAACATTTTATAGGGTCAAACACTGGGTTGCCTGGTTTCCCTTCCTTAGAGATCGCTCCAGCCGGGCATGCCTCAACACATTTATTACAATCATCACAGATTTCGTATTCAAGCATCGGATCTGGTTCTATTTCCAGTGTTGTTACAACTCCTCCCAAAATAACGTTAGGACCAAAATTCTCTACAACGAGGTTTCCACTCTTTCCAATAGTGCCGATGCCTGCTAAATATCCTGCTCTGTTTAAGGCCACTCCTCCTGCTTTATAGAACTCATACACAGGATATGGTGTCCCTCCTAAAGCTTCTGAAAAAGTTTTAAATGTGTCCTTTGGTATTGATAGCCCTCCTATTGGGCTAGCCTTAAATCCTTGCTCCTCAATCCATAAGGCTAATTCGGTCGCTATTTCATCCACTTTTGTTCCCATAAGGTGCCCATGCTCTCTAGCCCAAAGGTGGCCTGGTATAGTTTCAACCATTCCCCTTGGTATTGGCACGCCGATTACTATCACAGTTTTGGCGCCTGGAACTACAGATTCTGGTCGAACGGTTTCTGGAGCGCCCTTCCATCTATCTACAGAAGCTATTCCGACGAATCTAGCACCCAACTCCTGAGCTTTTCTCTTAACACTTGCTTTATCAATCCTCATTATAGTTCATCATCACTAATATAGTTATGAACATTTATATCTTTTTCGCTTATCAAAAACGAAAAGAGACCTAAACATCTGAACCTTTCATTTCACTAAACTAACAAATCATTTTAATACATTTGGAGTTAGGTTCCGCAAAGTTTTCAGGAGACTTAAAGATTTCAGGTATCGTAGCAGTTCCCTTAGATCTGAACCTGGAATGTGTAAAAATCTTCTGGAAACAGGTATTCTGCTATAGAAATGCTTCGGGAAAAATGACCACCATATTTTTCTCCCTTGAAATCGTATTCTATATGCTGTCAACTTTCTAACTTATCCTCCTTATGCCAGTAGATAATTTCTGCTCCATTTTAAGGTTCTCATGTTGTTCTATAATATTCACAGTTTCTACATCATTAAGGAACTCTCTGATTAGAGAAGACAAGAATATAGTACTAATCAATAAAACTGCTATTCCTGCAACTGTAATGGCCGTTAAAACCTTAACTCTCCATTTTTCCACACCAACTATTAGAATACCGTACAACATTAATTTTTACGCACATTTAGAATTATTTAAGATTTCCTAATCAGTATCAAATATGTAGTCTACATATTCACTTAGTGATGATTAATGAAAATTGATGAGGATTCTATGAACTTTTATCTAATGCGGTTTTTGCTTTTCCTAAAACTTCGTTAACCCCCTGATGGAAAAGTAGTTTTCTCCGAATTTTTGCAGCTATACTAAAGTCCATGAAATGCTTTTCTTTGGAAATCTACTCTTAATACTCCCTTTATAGAGGATTAGTAAAACTCTTCGATCAACCATTTATGGAATTCTTCATTTGATTGGAAAGTGTTTATCATAAAAGGTGATGTGGTAATTCTCCTTGAGACGCCCTCATAGCTTATCCTGGAGTTCCAATATTTCTCGTGCAGTCTCTTCGCTTCCTCGAATGGCAAGAAGACGATTCTATTATCACCCTTCGTTATTACGTCCCAGTCTACTATCGCTATCCTGTCACCGCTTTCTTTTATGACCACACATCCGTGGCGGTCACCTCTGTCCAAGAGGGTGATGGAAAGGTAGCCGGTGGGAAGACTCCTCCCCGCTATGTCATAGTATGCGTAGTAGAGAGACACTAGGACAGTCGCATAATCCCAGCAGACACCCCTCTTATACCTGAAGCTTATCGGAGCGCCCCACACAGTTATGTTTATTACATCATAGTCTTTCACTTCCTTGAGAAATCGGTCTCCCATCTTGGTCAGTGGATACCACCAAGTCCCAACCATGATGAAGGTCAGGTTCTCTTGTGCCGGCGATGGAGACGTGTAGTTAAAGTCCCTGCGCCAAGCCTCATAGATACTGTAGAGGTCTGAGTAGAAGTCCCCATCGCTTCCGTCCCATCCACCCGTTACATTATAGACGTATTCCTTCATCTCCTTGTCGTAGGCATATGTCGATCTGTTAATGAACTCATAGAAGCTCATCAGCGTGAAGGTGTTGTTCTCACTGCATGTGGGTCCCCCGGCCAAGGTGTAGTTGCATGGGACGATTAGCTTGTTCGCGATAAACTTCAATACTCGAGCCAGCTTACTATTAGCCTCCAAGACCTCATGATAACTATCGACTAGATTCTGATATTTCCCCTTGGCCTCGGATGCCTGGAGTGTGAGGTTTTCGTTAAGCTTGGCCAGCTGCTCGTAATCCTTCCTCAACTTGTCATACATGTCTTGAAGGGAGTAATAGGCTCCCTCGAGATTATGATACTCATCCATCTTCAGCATCAGCTTATTCTTGAGTTCCTGAGTTTCTCGGCTAAAGATAACATATGTGTAAAAGTTCATTCCCACTAAAAGCAAAATTACAACAAGTACTACTGCCAAAAGACTCCTACTACTCATAACACAACCCAACCAAGGAGAACTGCAACCACACTTTTAAATATTGAATTCTATCCTCAAAGATGAAGAGTGGGCTCCGATCAAGCTTTTTCTACCCTAAAGGCTAGAGTTGATAGGCCTGGAGCTAACCATAAACTTATCATCAATGGAATCCTCTATGTTTTAACTGCTATATGAAACGCCCATCCGCTATAGTTCTTACTAGACATGTTAGAAGAGACTGAAAGCTGGCAATAAAAAGGCGTATAAGATAGAATGTTCAAAGTTCTATCATTAATGAAAAAATCTGTATAGAAGTATTATATTAACAGCTTGACAGTGGAGGTTAAAAAGGGAGAGCTACTAGGATATAATGAATTTTGCATAAATAGGCTCAAAAATATTATATGTATGCGTAAACGAGCATAATTCAAAGCGTTCAATAAACTATTAGAAAACTTGAGAAGCCTACAAGAAACTTTACGCCGATTCTGCATACGATACTGGAGCCCTTAAGGGATAAACTATCATCTATGAGCATTTAAGTAAAAATGCCCTGAATCCCAAGAATGGAAGGAGAACCATCACATATAAAGTCGGTTTATAAGCAGACGCTATTGGCTGTCGAAAGGTTCTACACATTGCTTAAAAAGCTTGAAGAAGGTAATCATAAGGTATAAAATTTTTGGTAGCCCGGGAGAGATTCGAACTCTCGTCGGCGGGTTTCTTCAGCTTAGGCTTCCAAAGCCCGCTATGCTTGACCGCTACACCACCGGGCTGTCTATTCCCATGGCAATTAGATGGTTTAAACTTTTTCTCCAAAAACCTCTATTTTAGAGATTATCTTCTCTTTTGGGTCTTCCATAGAATTCCAAAATGTTTTAATCTTCTTTTCATACCTTATCCTGCTTTCTCTATTATAGAGAAAATGTCTTATTATTTTAATTACATGTTTCGGATTTTTAGGTCTTATTACAAACCCTTTTTTTATTAGAAAATTTTCTATTAAAGTAGGTTTTCCAGGGAACAAGGATATAGAAGGAATAGCCAACAGAGCAGCTTCATGAGTCATGGTACCACCAAAACCTATGAAAACATCTGAAAACCTTAATAAACTTGGCCCTTCAACAACATGTTCAGGTAAGATTATCTTTTCATCTAGCTCCTGCTTAATATGATAGAATTGGTTTGGATAGCGGGCTAACACTACTATGTTAGCCTTATCCTGAAACTCTTTCACAATATTTTTTAGCACCTCAAATACATTTATTCTGTTTTCGCCTAAAAGGTATGAGGCATACTCCTCATGCATTCTAATAGTTATGGTTACCTTTTTTGTCAGATTTAGTTCGTCTTTAATGTCTCTAAATTTCCAATCTTTTATCCATATTGCTGCATCCAAACACTTATATTTTACTATATTTTTTCTCGCTATCCCATAGCATGTCCAATATTTTTCTGAAATTATCCATGGTGTAAAAAGAAGCTTTGATAGGGGAACAGCTAATTTAGATGCATGAACAGCATGAGGGCTATCGCTAAACATTATATGGGGTATACCCATTCCATAAGAAACTCGAGCACATTCTGGTGAAGAAAATGATATTGACAGATCAAACTTTTCCTCTTTAACAATGTTCGCTAGAAGCTCAATTCTTTTAGAACTTTCAATAAGTTTCTCGTATGGTGTTAAACCATGCTTACCAACCACGACAAGCTTATAGCCAATCATTGAACCTACTTCAAAACCACCATATCCAGACCTAGTAGTTGAAAAAACGTCATGCCCTCTTTCCTTTAACCATTGGCTTATTACATTAAAGAACAGCGCCTGCTTTGGAGTAAGTACATCAATCCAAATTTTCATATCTTTACACAAAACTATAATAGTTGAGGTTTTTAAATTTGTTGATGTCATGGAAAAAACTTGGTTTACAGTATATGGTTTAAGTACAGAAGGATATGAGATTACCTTAAAAGCTTTAGAAAAAGGATATACAGTTTCAATAGTAGATGAAAAACTGAATTCCCCTATTAAGTTTAGCAAAAGGATTTTGAATTATAAAAGCGTTGACGAATTTTTTGGAGAGGAAAACTTGGCAGAAATAACGTCTTTAGATGAGGTAATAGCCAAGACTAAGTTCATCCTATTCTGCCCAAAAATTAGATGTGAGATAGAAGAAGTACAAAATTATTATGAAAAAATGTTAAGGGAAGTATCCCAAAAAATTGTAAAATACAGTATAGTATTTTTCTGGATACCTTTAGGTGAAAATGGACAAGAAAGGATAGCCAGAATCGTTTATGATTATTCTGGATTAAAAGAAAATGAGCTAGGGATTATCTTTCTACCACCATTTTTTGAGACAGACACAAACTATGCTGGAACAATAGGTAATGTGGAAGAGGGAATAAAATTTTGGAGAGAACTTGCAAACGTTAACATAAGCCCATTAACTTTAGAGAAAGCTGAGAGAAAATTCAGTTTAATGGTGTTGGAAAAAATTTCAAGGTATACAACCCAAATGATAACACTTTCTGATAAAGACATATCATCAGAAAGTCAACATTATTTTAATGATATTTTTTCATACTACACCGATTTAAAGTTGATATATTACACAACTAAGAGGGGAACGCCGTTAAAAAGCTTCTCAGGCACACTTCTGAGAAATATCGAAAGCTATCCTAAGAATTTAGTCAACTACATAAAGAACATTGTTAAAGAGAAAAAACTTAAACCAAGTAGGGTTAGAGTGATCGTTTTATGGAGTAAAAGTAGTTATCATGTTAGACCAGATTTCGATGAAGCGGGAAACAAGTTTATGATAATGTTGCAAGACGTTTTCCCGGACGTTCAACTACTTTCTTCGGATCAGCTACTTCATAAAAAACTTTTAACAACCTTTAATAGAAATATTTGCATCGTAGTAGCATGTTCGGAGAAGGATTTTAGAGTTTTAGAACAGCAATCTATTCAAAGCAGAGATAAAGTTATGGTTATTAAAGCCACTTTACCACCATCTAGGTTAGAGTAAATTTGTCTAACATAAGGATAGGTGTGATAGGGATAGGAGGGTGGGGTAAAAATCATGTTAGAGTACTAAATGAGCTTAAAGCTTTAGAAGCAATATGTGATTTGAATGAAGAAAAGGTTAAAGAATATTCTAGAAAATATCAGGTTCACGGTTACACTGATTTAGATAAGTTTTTAGAGCATGAATTAGATGGCGTAATTGTTAGCACACCAACAAAAACCCATTATGAAATTGCATTAAAATCCATTGAAAAAGGACTTAATGTTATGGTTGAAAAACCATTCACGTATGAAATTGAAGAGGGTGAAAAACTGGTAAAAAGAGCTAAAGAAAAAAATGTCATCCTAACCGTTGGATTCATTGAAAGATTTAATCCAGCTATGAGGGAAGTTAAAAAGCTTGTTGCAGAAGGAACAATCGGCTCACCCTTATATCTTCTTTTCACTAGAGAAAATCGATGGCCGGTACACATTATTGATGTAGGCGTAATTTTAGATACAGCAATACATGATATAGATTTGTCAAGATGGTTTTTTGAAGAGGAACCTTCAATGGTCTTTGCACGAATGGGTTCCTTTGGAACAAAACATGAGAGAGTTGCAGCATTAGTCTTAGGCTTTTCGAAAGAAAAAACATCACTTATAATATCTAATTGGATAACTCCAAGAAAGGTGAGAGAGTTAGAGATTGTAGGCGAAAATGGGACAATATCCTTAAATTTTATTACACAAGAAATAAGAATAGATTTAGAAGATAAAACGGATATTCCAAGAATGAAATACGAGGAGCCTTTATTATTGGAATTAAAGCATTTTATAGAGTGTATAAAAGATGGAAAAAGTCCTGAAGTTTGCGGGGAAGATGGAGTTAAAGCAACTAAAATAGCACATGCAGCATTAGCTTCAAATAAACTTGGCTCAGCAATATTTATTCAATTAGGAAAATAGAATGGTGAGTTAGAATATGGGAACAAACAATCCTATCAATTATGTTGGCAAAAATGTTAGAATAGGAAAGAATGTTAGAATCTGGCATTTTACGTATATTGGAGATAATACAGTTATAGGAGATAATGTGACGATAGGTTCACTCTGCCACATAGATTATAATGTTAAAATTGGAAATAATGTGAGAATTGAGGGCTCATGCTATATACCACCATTAACTATAATAGGAAATAATGTGTTTATCGGACCCGCAACAGTTTTCACAAACGATCCCTATCCTCCAAGCAAAAGACTAATTGGTGTGATTGTAGAAGATGACGTTATAGTTGGCGCACGTTCAGTTATTAAAGCAGGAGTAAAATTGGGAAAGGGATGTGTGGTGGCAATGGGATCGGTTGTGACACATGATGTTCCGCCAAATACAGTTGTTTTAGGGAATCCTGCAAAACCTATATACGATAGGAACGTATATGAGAACAAAAAAAGGAGATGGGAAGAACAAACATCATCTGAATATGCTTTTAACTGCAATACAGTTCCTTAAAACAAGTAATAAAAGAAGCCATAAAAGGAAAAGAATTGCTGAAAATACGACTTTCACTACCCCAATTAAAAATCTGTCAAAAAAAGTGTTCAATGGAACTGAGAATGGTACAATAGCTATAAGGATAATATATGATAGGAAGAGGAAAGTGATCCATGAAAATGTTATCAAAAAAATTAATCGAACAACATTATTCAATTTTTTCACCATTTCATTAATAATGAGGTTACAATCGCTAAAAGCGAGCTATATACAAAAAGTAACAAGATACGCTTAGCGGCAGAATGTTCCGACATAGGACCGTCTGCAACAATAAGTCTAGCAAGAGTTATAGGAGCAGACCTACTCTTAGAGACTTCAAGTAGTCCTTCTTTATTTAACACGATAGGCCTTTCCTTTATTTGCCTATGCTCAATAAATCCCTTTATACTTGCAAGTATATAAAAGCCGTTTAATATAGCTGGAAGAAAAGTGATTAATGAGGGAACCTCCGTTCTAGTTATTATTGTGCTTGCACCAAAGAATGCGCCCAAAGTAAGACTTCCAGAATCACCTGCAAATATTCTTGAAGGATATTTGTTAAAAATGTAGAATGCAAGAGAAACTGTAAAGAGTGTTAGAGGAAAGATGATATTACTAAAATTTCCTGATATTAATGTAACAGTAAGCTGTGAAAATGCTAAAATTGTACAAACACCACTAACTGTACCATTATATACATCAATCATGTTTATTGCATTTGCGACAACGGGAATAGTAACAAGAACCAGTAGAGGATAAACTATTGTCAATCTAGTTGAACCAATAAAAGGGAATGCTATTGAAGGAGTATATGTTCCAAAAACCAGTATGGGAAAAGAGCCTAAAGCAGTTAATGCCATCTTCAAAAAACCACTTAATACCCTTAAATCATCGACTAATCCAATTACGAAAATTATTAATGTAACTAAGAAGACTACAAGATATTTTAAATCTGAAGTTAGAAAATATAGTGATAACATTGGGAAAATTAGACCGGCAAAAATAGCTGGGCCAGCAGGTTTAGGAACCAACCTCTGATCTCTTTTATGGAAATCTTTAACAACCATATTTCGTTTGTATAGAAAAGGAATGAGCCATGCTATGGTAAAAAAGGTGATTATAAACGATAGTATAGGAAGAATGAAATAGGCTAGTTGTAGCAATTTTATTCCGACTTTAGGTTTAAATCATAGGCTTAAAAAAGATAATGTTGGGAAATATGAGACATATAGAGTGGACAGGAGAATTTTTGAAAATAATAGATCAAAGAAAATTGCCTGGAAAAGTAGATTATGTTTGCCTTGAAAATCTTGAGGAATTCTATAAAGCAATAGTTGAAATGAAAGTAAGAGGAGCACCCCTTATAGGTGTTGTGGGAGCCTTTGCGATAGCCCTTCTAGCACAAAAAATAAAGGCAGACAGTAGAGAGGAATTTTTAAAGAAAATAGAAGATGGAGTGAACTACATTTTAGGAAGTAGGCCAACAGCATATAACTTACAGTATTGTGTAAACTTTGTTTATAATGGAATTAGAGAATATGAACATATAGAGGACATGAAAAGAGTGGCCATAGAAAAAGCACAGGAGCTTATTAAAGTAGAAATGGAAAATAGTAGAAGAATTGGGGAATATGGTGAAAAACTTTTAAACGATGGTGACAGAATTTTAACACACTGTAATGCGGGGGAACTTGCTACAATAGCATATGGTACTGCACTAGCACCAATAAGGATAGCGTATGAAAAAGGAAAGTGTGTGTATGTTATAGTTACAGAAACAAGGCCGGCTCAACAGGGGGCGAGACTAACAGCATGGGAGCTTTTAAAAGAAAAGATACCTGTCACAGTTATCGCAGATACAGCTGTTGGACATATAATGTCTAAGGGAATGATTGATAAGATTATTGTTGGAGCTGATAGAATAACTAGGGAAGGATATGTATTTAATAAGATTGGAACATATCAGATTGCGATATTAGCTAAGGAACATAATTTACCATTTTATGTTGCAGCACCAACATCAACCTTTGACACAAATATAGACCATGATAAAGTAGTTATAGAAGAAAGAGATGCAAATGAGATAGTATTTGCTGGGAGAAAGAGAATTGTGGCTAAAGGTGTCAAAGTGTATAACCCAGTTTTCGATAAAACACCTCCAAACCTTATTAGAGCTATAATAACCGAAAAAGGAATAATTTATCCTCCATTCGAAAAAAGTATAAGTAAGCTTTTTTCCTAGTCAAAATTATGAGGGAAATGGGCTCGTGGCCTAGAATGGACTAAGGCATCGGCCTTCGGAGCCGAAGATCGTGGGTTCAAGTCCCACCGAGCCCGTTAAATTAGAGTACGAATGTTTGGAAATCTTTATCCTTTACATCTTTTGTTTAAAGCAATTGTTACTATATCGTTTAGAACCGCTTGCGCAGTTTGACGTGGACTTACAAATTTTGCTGACACAAATATTTCTTGAGAATTTTTAAAATAAAATTTAACTGCCATATCACCGTAGTTTACGGTAGAAAATGGATTATCTTGTGAAATCATCTTGGGACAGACTTGTAAGATAATATTATCGCCTTCTTTTACTATTTCGCACAAAAGTTTTACTCTCTTACCTTGTTTTTTTGCGTCTACTATTAATGGTTCCACATTCCTTATACCTTCAATTTTTACATCATTTAATTTAAAATCTTGGCCATATATTGTGTTAGCTAAAATGACAACTTTTCGGGCAGCATCTATACCGTCTACATCATCTGCATAGTTTGTTTCAGCCCAACCTGCTTTTATTGCTTTATCCAATGCTTCTTGGAAGGAAAAGCCTTTTTCCATTTCAGATATAATAAAGTTTGTTGTTGCATTAAATATACCTTCAACTCTTAATATTTCATCAGTTATAAAGCATGAGGAAAGAAGACAGAAAATTGGCACATGTGCTGCAACCGTCGCCTCATACAGGAAATACACATTATTTTCTAAAGCCATATTTTTAAGCTGCTTAAATGCTACAACAAGGGGACCCTTATTAGCTGTTACAACATGTTTTTTGTGCATAAAAGCTTCTTTGATATGTGAAAGACCAGGTTCACCGTTTATTGTAGATGGCGTTAATTCAACAACAATGTCACCACTAATGTCTTTTATTGCATCTATTGCAGAACATCCTTTTAAATAATAGTTACAATCATGCCATCCAAGTTCCTTATACTTAAGAACTTCAGACAATTTTAGACCATTTTCGTTAACAGCTGTTCCTTTAGAATCGGATATTGAAACGAACTTTAGATCTAATCCTTTGACTTTAAGCTTCTGTTCTTCCTCTGACAAAAGTTCAAGCAAGCTCCTTCCAACATTACCTAAACCAATAAGCTGTATTCTCATATGCAAAACCTATTCACAAAACCATTATTTAAATGAAACTAAAATATCAATAGAAGTTAATGCGGGGGGTGGGATTTGAACCCACGAACCCCTACGGGACAGGAGCCTCAGTCCTGCGCCTTTGACCTGGCTTGGCAACCCCCGCTATTGATTTAGGTATTGTTTTTGAGGTTCTTAATTTTTTTGTTTTTATAATAGGATCTTTTTCCTGCCTCTTTGTAAAGTTGTTTTACTGTTTTTATTAATGTCGTTTGTTTGCTTTCAAGTTCCTCTTCTGTTATTGTATCCGCAAATGGACAAGAATGATCTATTGCTATATTATTTTTTATTGGATCGTATATTAGAGGGTATAGGCTGCACCCTATTGGTCTATTTTCGTATATTTTGCATTCTTTTTTGGAGGTATCATAAAATATGCAGTAACCGTTCTTGTTCTTTAACTTAGCAAAACCATCTTTATCAAATCTTATAAATTGATCTCTCTTAAAACCTAATTGCTCTATTCTTCTTATGTCATAATTTGTAAGTTGCATTTGTGTAAATTTACAGCAGTAACCGCATCTTTTACATTCCATATAAAAATAATTATTTTTGACCCTACTTTAAAATCTTTACTTTAATACATGACATTCCATTAAATTTTTTAGTAAAGTTAGAGCTCCGGGCGGGCTTTGAACCCGCGACCTATAGCTTACGAGGCTATCGCTCTGCCAGCTGAGCTACCGGAGCATAGCTTTACTTTTTAATAGAGTATTATTTTAAGTTTGTTAAAATTTTATTTAATCCATTTTTGTAGTTTATGTTGATATATGGTGTAGAAGGATAATGGTTGATGAATTGACTGTTATTAACATGTTTTTGGACATTTTAGGGCAACCTAGAAAACTTTTTTCTGAGATTGGAGATGATGTTGCATGGACTAAGAAGGCAGTAAAAAGGGACAAGTTTGTTATTAAGGTTGACATGTTTGTTGGTAAAACTGATATGCCTAAGGGTATGAGCTTACGTCAAGCAGCAAGAAAAAGTGTTGTTGCTTGTGTTAGTGACTTCGCGTGTAAGGGGGTTAAACCTTGGGGTATGCTTGTTTCAATAGGTTTACCAAAGGGATTTAATGAAGAGCATGTTCTTGAAATAGCAAACGGCTTAAAGGATGCAAGGAATGAGTTTGGCATAGAAATAGTTGGAGGAGACACTAATGAAGCATCAGATTTAGTGATCGATTGTATTATGTTTGGATGGGGGAAGAACGTAGTAAGTAGGGATGGCGCCTATATTGATGAGTATGTTCTAGTAACAGGCGATTTCGGTCTTCCACCTTTAGGTGTGGATATTCTAACTGAGAGGAAAAAGATTAGAAGTCCTAGATTAACGGAGAAAGCTATTGAAGTAGTCTTATATCCTAGGCCGAGGCTAAATTTCGGTTTAATTGCTTGTAATCGAAAATTGATTACAGCAGCTATAGATTCGAGCGATGGATTGGCTGTATCCTTATACGAGCTAGCGCAGCGCAGTCATGTAGATATACTTTTAGATGAACTTCCAATAAATGAAACTCTTAAAAATAATAATGAGCTTACTGAAAATGAGAAAAGAGAATACACATTATATGGTGGTGAAGAATATGAGATAGTTTTTACATGTAAAATGAAGGATGTTTCAAAAATATTAAAGATAGGTGAGGAAACAAATACACCAGTAAGAGTAATAGGAAGAACTGTTGAAGGAACTGGAAGAGTATTTTTTAAAGGAGAATTAATAGAGAGAAGAGGTTGGGTCCACTTCAAAGGATAATGGTTTTTGTAAGTAAAAGAGAAACATTTTTATCTCATTAAATGAAAGCTTATAGTGAGACAATATGTCTTCTAAAACTTATACTACAGGACAGACATGGGGCGCCTTAAAGAAGGCGTGGAAAGCTTACAAGATTGCTAAAGTGCAGAACGATAGAGAAAAGATGCTCGAATACGCTAAAAGGATTAGAACCTTACAGGAAGAGTTAGGTGTAGAAAAGGCAAAGTTTCCAGACCTGGGGCTAACATAAGGCGCCTCCCCAAACTTTTTTTTGAATTAGGTTAGGATAAAATATTTTAATAGAAACTTTAAAAGGTTTGAACTGAAGCATTATAGTGGGCTCGTAGCTCAGTATGGATAGAGCACAGGCCCTCTAAGCCTGGGGTCGGGGGTTCAAATCCCCTCGGGCCCGTTATACCAAATAATTCCTTTTTCAGAGTTATAAGGGCATAGTATATAAAGTGGGGTCGGTGGGATTTGAACCCACGTCCGCGCGGGCCCAAGCCGCGCAGCGTAGACCAGACTGGCCCACGACCCCATGTTTAGGTTCAATTTTTCTTTTTTATTAATTTTTTAAAAAATAATGTTTTTTAGCACCCAGAAATAAATTAGTGTGGAGGGTTGAATGTACGGAGATGTAATTGATTTCGAAACACTTTATTCCGCTCTTGGATCTAATGAGAGATTAAATATTTTGAATGAATTAAATAAAAGTGGACCGTTATCATATACCCAATTAAAAAATAATTGTGGTTTTGTTAAAAAAAGAGAATCAGGTAGGTTTGCCTACCATTTGAGGTTACTAACTTCCGTAAATCTTATTACATTAAATAAAAATACGAAGAAGTATAGTTTAACACCTTTTGGTAGGACAGTTTTAGCGGCCACGAATGAATTAAAGGAGGCAGCGTTGCAGTTTTCAGGAAAAATTTATGTTAGAACATCAAAGCACAAAATTGAAGAATTTGATAGCAATAAAATTTATCAGTCACTAATTAGAGAGGCAAATGTTCCACGTGATTTAGCTTCTAAGATCACCGCTGAGGCTGAAGCACGTATTAGCAAACTGGAAAATGTACATTTAACCGCACCCTTGATAAGAGAGTTCGTAAATTCTATACTTGTTGAAAAAGGGTTAGACGAATATCGTAACAGGCTTACAAGATTAGGTTTGCCTGTAAAGGATGTTACTGAAAAGATTATTCAAATAGGACTTTCCCAAGGAAATATAAGGTCCTTGAGGCAGGCGGCTGCAGATGCAGTTTTTACTGACTACCTCCTATTAACTCAAGTTACTTCAGAAGTCTTAGATATGCATCTTTCAGGAGAAATTAGTTTAGTAAACACGGGATGCTGGGGTATTATGCCAGATAGCCTATTTTTCGACGCTTTAGCATTAAACTCTTTTAAAATTAAATTTGATTTAAAGGACCCACATTTACCTAGAGAATTTAATAAAGAAGACGTTAACTTTAATAAAGCAGTTTTATCAATAAACAAAATGCTTGAAAGTGTGACAAATGAAGTATGTATAGAAAATTTTATTGAATTTTTACAATTAATAGAAAAAGTTGATGGAAAATTAAACGTTAAAAGAGTATACGAATTTTTTACGAACTCAGTTTTAGGAATTAACCCCTTATCTAACAACATTCTTACTTTCCAAATAAATGTGAATAATGAAAATAAAATAGAACTACTAAAAATTGTTTTTGAAGCATATTCAATTTATCTCCAAAAAACTTTAAAATCACGTATAAAACTTATCTTTAATATTTTCGAAAAAGAAAACTTTTCACATATAATACCTTATATTGCTGATATCATCAGAAAAGGAGGAAATATTATGATTGCAAAACAACCATCAAAGTCAATATCATATATGGGTATAAGAAAAAATTTTGAAACCAATGAAATAATTTCTTCTGGAACCATAATTTTACATTCAATATCCCTAAACCTACCACGCCTTGCTTACGCAGGCACTGAGGAAACATTTTTAAAGAGCTTAATGAAAATTAAGCTACAGAAAATATGTGATGCTGTAGGGGCACGGAAAAATAATTTAATCGATTTAATGGAAAAAGAGATATTGTACCTCTACGAATATAACAATGAGCTATTCTCTAAAAATTTCCTTTCAATTGTAAATCTGGTAGGATTAGATGAACTTACAAAAATTGCAACAGCAGGAAATGGAGAAGAACAAAATAGGCTATGGATAAAGTTCATGGAATTTTCTAAAAAGGTCTTAGAAGAATATGGAAAAGAGAAAGGCTTAAGGATTTTACCAGCTGTTTATAATGATGATTCCTCTAAAAGATTCTATGAACTGGATAAAGAAAATATCCCTAGAGGAATTATAGAGAAAATTGGTGAAGAGAGATATTCACAGGCGCCAGTATTAGGAATTAAAATGTTGGATGAAGAAAACATAGTTAGATGGTTACAATCAAGGATCGAAACTACTGATGGAGGATATCATGTGATTGTAGACCTAGATACACAAGAAGAAAACAATTTATTGGAAACGATGATTGATAAAATAGTTTCAAAATTGAGTATAGTAAAAATAAGAAGAAACATGATTTCTTGTGCAACTTGTGGAAACAAAAGTGTTATTCGAACAAAATGCCCTAGATGCAATTCAGCAAGAATCATTACTTTACAGACAGATAACTAGTTTATGCTTTTTCAACAATAAGCTTTCCATAGCGACCTACGTTGAGGCGTATTTCCCCCTTATAGCTATTTACATATCCATTTTCAATTCGGACCATATCACCTACATCTACTTTATCAATCTGTTCATCCCATAAAGTTAATTTTATTTTACCAGTTTCATCCGCTAAAGTTAGGTCTGCAACCCTAGCCCTTTGACCAGTTTTTAATGTAACTTCTCTTGATTCAGGCTTCTCAATTATCTTTCCAGCCACTTGAACACCCTTCATATTATCCCTTAATTGTGATATTCTCAAATTATTCGCGCATAAACTTATAAACAAATACTTAAAAGCTTTACTTTGTGTAAGTTGATGACAAGCGAAAAAGAAGAGACAAAGAAGATAAAATTCATTGGAAAAATGAATAGAGAAAAAGAAAATATTATTGTGGAGAATGATGGAAGAATCCAAGAACTGTACCAGAGTGGTTTTGGTAAATTAGATGGACAAAGATTAATTCTGTCAAAATATGAAGCATTATACCTATTTGAGGTTAACAAAATAGAGATTTTACATAATAATAGGAGCATGAGTTTTAATGAATTAATGGAGACATTTTATAGAAAAGATAAGGATATACTTTCCCGTTACCTAGTTTATAGGGATTTAAGGAACAGAGGTTTTGTGGTTAAGGAAAGTTTGGAAGATGGAATCGATTTTCATGCTTATCCTAGAGGTGATTATAAAGTTAATTCTATAAAATATGCCATTTTTGTACTCAATGAAGGATATGAGATTGAGTTTGAGAAAATTTTTGAAAGTATTAAAAAAATTAAGGGAGGAGGAAATGGAATGATTATAGCAGTATTAGATAGGAGGGGGGAAGTCATATATTACCAAGTTTCTGAGGCGACCTTTTATGAAAAAAGGTAACCTAAAATATTATGTTAAAATAATTAGACCTAAAAACAGTATTATGATTGGGTTGGCAGTCATAATCGGAATAGTTTTGACCGACCCAAAACAGATTCTTTCAATAAGAACAATATATGGCTTTTTAACAGGATTTTTCATTTCATCCTATTCCATGATAGTAAACGATATTTATGATATTGAAGTAGATAAGGTTAATAACGTGGATAGGCCTTTAGCTAAAGGTTATATTACAGTAAAAAGTGCTTGGATTTATAGCATTGTATTGCTCTTTACAGGACTTTTATTTGCATATTTTACTTCAATTTTAGGCTTATTAATCACGATACTTTTTGCTTTCATCTCATGGTTTTATAATTTCAGCTTAAAAAAACATGGGATAATCGGCAATATAACAGTAGCGTTTTCAACCATCATACCATACATTTATGGAAATGTTATATTATCATACAATGGGTTACAAGAATTTATTAGGAATCCGTCACTTTTAAGCCCTATTGTATACTGGTTTTCTATTGTATCTTTTTTCGCAGTCACAGGAAGAGAAGTAATAAAAACAATATCAGATATAGAGGGTGATAAGATAAGAGGAGTACAATCAGTTGCAATAAAATTTGGCACAGAAAACGCTGCAAAAATAGGTTCAACATTCTTTATTTTAGCAATAGCTTGCACATTAGGACCATATATTTTTAAGCATATGGGAGAAATTTATCTTTTAGCAGTTATGATACCAAATATTATATTCTCTTATCTGGTATACTCTATCTTAAAAGATAGTTCGAGAGAAAATGCTTTACGTGTTAAAAGAATGGCGTTAAATGGGATGCTTATTGGATTTTTATCATTTACTATAGAAAAGATATTGGTGATAATAGTATGAGTTTGCCTTGGGTAGAAAAATATAGGAACATTGAATTTAACATGATAATTGGAAATGATATGGCCAGAAAAGAGTTTTTTGAGTGGTTGAAGAATTGGAAACAAGGAGATAAGGCAGTACTTTTGGTGGGACCTCCTGGAGTGGGTAAAAACACTTCAGTTTATGCAGCTGCAAGACAATTAGGTTATCATGTTATAGAATTGAATGCCAGTGATATTAGAACTAAAGATGCACTTAATAAGAGACTAGGATCAAGTCTTTATGCTGCGAATTTGTTTAATGAGAAAAGAATGGTTTTATTTGATGAAATCGATGGCTTATATGGTAGGGAAGATTATGGTGGCCTAGAATATATTAATGAACTTATTGATAAGCCACCTCTTCCAATTGTACTTACAGCAAATGATGAAACTAATGACAATGTCATAAAACTTTCTAGGAAGGTAATAATGATTAAATTTCAAAAAGTGCCTTTAAGACTAATTGAAATATACCTAAAGCACATATGTAAGAAGGAAGGTAAAAATATCGACAAAAAAAGCCTTCATAATATCATTGAAAAGAGTAATGGTGATGTACGTAATGCATTAAATATGCTTCAGGCAACAATAGATGCGCCATATGATTTGGAAAGATCTGGTTTTATGAAAGATGAAACTGTATCAAAATTTGATGCGATCATTGCTTTGATTTCTGAAGAAAATAAAGATTTAGCATTTAAAAAATTTTCTAAAATGAATGCTGATATAAACGAAAAGTTAATGATAATATTTTATTCTATTTTAGCTTCAAACCTTGATAGCCATACAAGAAAAAGTGCATTAACGGCAGTAGCCGAGATCGACCTATTTAGGAATAAGATAGCTCAGACACAAGAGTGGAGAATGGCCAGATGGTATGATATGTATTTTGTTGAAAAGCTTTTTGACACCAATATTCGCAAAGACTTTAGATATTGTGAAGAGGAACCCTTATGGGAATTAAAACTAAAGTATTGGACAGAATACAGGATATTTAAAGAGATAAAGGAAAGGGTTAACCAAAAGTATCATGTTTCTGTTGGAGAATTTTCATTATACTATTTACCATGCTTAATCTCGTTAGCAAAAAAAGAGCCTGAAAAAGTATTAGAATATTTAAAATATGTAGGTTTTGGAGAAAATTTTCTTGCATATATACAAAAGAAGGTGGGATGATAGATGGAAATTATTGAAGGAAAATGGTTCAGATTGCCTAGATTAAGTGTGAATGATTTTAAAATATTGATGAGTTTAGGCATAAAATATGATAAAAATAAGGGTATGATGATAAATTATCAAACTAACAAGAAACTTTTAATAGAATTTTTAGAAAATATTTTGAATAATAAGATGATTCTCTATAAAGAATGTGGGATTTGTGGAAGAAGCATAGATTGTAGAACTTGTGAGTACGGTTTAAGCTGTGATTACTATAAGGTTTCAGAAAAGTGTGTTTGTGAAGAATGCTTGGAAAAAGATGAGAGTTACGCGTTCTACATTATGCAATAATTATTTTATACAATATGGCTTCCGTAACATAACAGCCTTTAGGAAAGCCAGCCTCAAACCATCGTAATCTTTATTCTTCAGATAGGCTTTGGTTTCAACTTCGTTACCAGTAACCATTAAACATGGTTTAAAAGCACCATTATAGGTGACTCTTAAACGATTACAATTTGCACAAAATTCACTATTTTCAATTGGATGAACTACCTCAACCTTTGTTGAATCTAATTCGAATACCTTCCTTTTGTGCATATCATCTCTAAAATATACATTTTTTGCTCTTTTTAAAAGCATACTTTCTAACGCATCAACAGGTTCATGATATTCATCGTAAAGTTTAGGAAGAATTCGCACAGGCTCTAATTCTATTATTTGTAGAATAGCACCAACTTTTGCCGAATAAGATATCATATCATCTACTTCATTCTCATTAATGCCTTTTAATAGAACCATGTTTATTTTTACAGGATTCAGCCCTACACCACATGCCTCTTTTATACCATCTAAAACACGAACAATGTTTCCTCCGCCTGTAATTTCATTATATTTTTTAGCATCTAACGTAGGAAGACTTACGTTAACCCTTTTTAATCCTGCAACTTTTAACTTTAAAGCATAATCTTTCAACAATTGACCGTTAGTTACTAAAGAAACTTCCTTTATCCCTTGTATGGATGATATAGAATACACTATTTCTACAATATCACTTCTGTATAGTGGTTCTCCGCCTGTAAGCTTTACACTCTTAATTCCATAAGAGGAGGCAAGATTAACGATTGTCTTTATTTCATCAACGGACAACTCTTCATCATCGACTTTATTAAATCCTTCACCATGACAATAAAAACATTTTAGATTACACTTCGATGTAAGTGATATTCTTATATTATAAACGGGTCTATTATATAAGTCTACAAGCATTATTTTTACTCCCTCGCATGCTTCACTATATGAGGAAGCTCATCACATAATATTTCCATGGCAATTTCAACCGCATCAGGTGAACCTGGAAGACAAAAGACAACACGCCCAGATATTATACCAGCAGTAGCCCTTGAGATTATAGCAGCACCTTTAGCTTTATTAAAACTCCTTATTCTAAAAATTTCTCCAAATCCGGGCATTAATTTTGTAAACAAAGGAAAAAGGGCTTCAACTGTTACGTCAGAAGAAGCAATTCCAGTTCCTCCAGTTAATATTACAACATCACAGTTTTCTTCATAAATAGATCTAAGTGTCTCTTTCCTTATCATTTCAATATCATCGGGAACAATTTTTCTTGACCTTATATGATAACCTTTATCGATCAAAAATTGAGCAATTTTGAGTCCAGACAAATCATCTATTTTACGTCCTTTAGAGGCAAGCTCATACCTAGATGAACTTACTGTTATGATAGAACAATAGATTTCAGTTGGAGAAGAAGACCTATGTAATTCATAGCTTTTCATTCATATTTCACCTTACTAACAACCCTTACATCTTGTATTTTTGTAAATGGATAATTTCCAGATGAATCTTTTTCATACTTTTTTACCAAATCCCAAATATTTAATAACGCATTTAAAACACCAGAAAGAGCTTCCATTTCAACACCTGTTTTTGAAGTAGACTTAACTTTGACACGTACCTTTATATACATGTCACCAATCTCAAATTCAGGTTTAACACTTTCTATAGGTATTGGATGACAGAATGGTACAAGTTCAGGAGTCTTTTTGACCGCGATTAAAGTGCATATGGAAGAAATTTGTAACACATCACCTTTTTCAACCTTATTTTCTTTTATTAACCTTATTGTCTCAGGCTTTAGAAAAATGGTGCCTTCAGCTAACGCTTCTCTTTCAACAACTGGCTTTTTAGAAATGTCGACCATCCCCAATCCTTAATTCACTCCATATAAAGGTAAAATAAGTGGAGTATAAAAGAAATTCGGTAATCGATAACTTTTTATTATGATTTAATTTTTAGAAAAACCATAAGTATTTGGGAGAAAAATTTATAATATATGACAGAAGAAAGCATGTAGGGCTAACCAACTACCTAGACAGTTCGTATAGTCTAGGTGATTGGTATGAAACCCAAAGTATTGTTAATAAATGCTTCACCAAGGGACGGTGGCTGGTCTCAAAAACTATTATTAGCTGCAAACTATGGTGTTTTAGATGCAAAGGGAGAGTCGGAAATTGTGCATCTCTACAAGTATGTTATTAAACCATGCATAGGATGTGTATCTAGTAACCCAAAAGATTGCAAATTCCCTTGCTTAATTGAAGACGATGACTTTAATAAACTTGGAGAAAAAATTGCTAATTCTCAAGGATTAATCATAGCAACGCCATTATATTGGTATATGGTTAGTGGTCAACTAAAGAATTTAATTGACAGACTAACAAGTATGGAGAACATGATTTTTCATGTTGGAAGAAGCCTTTTAGATGGAAAGGTTGCAGGCTTTTTAGCAGTTGGAAACGATTCAGGATCCATAACAGCAATATCTTATCTAATGGTTACCTTTAATAGCATGGGAGTACATATTCCACCTTGGGCACTAGCATATCATCACAGCAAAGCAGATATACTTGATAACAGAGAAGCGATTTTAAATGCATATAATGTTGGATATAATGTTGTAAAAGCAGCTAAAAAGGTATCAAGCATAATCAAATGGTATAGGACAGATATTAAAACTGAAAAAATGGTAAGGGAAATAAAAAATACTTGTAACAAAAGAAAAGAAATTATTGCTAGCACAAAAGTGTATCCCACTATAGAAAAAATTAGAAGGTAAAAATTGATGGTGTCTCCAGAAATTTTCGTCCATATAATTTACGCTCTTGTTTATTGAAACAGGACACACTTTTTGCTGTCTTACATTGTAGAGTTTTAATCCAATTGATTAACACTCTCTAATTAACCATTTGTCTTCTTCAGTAAAACTTTTCCTACCTAAGGAGTTCAGCATGCACTTTAAACACATCCAAGTCCACGCGAGAGTATTCAGTGTACGAGTTGGAGTTCAGCATGCACTTTAAACCTTATCATTATCTATGTAAATTCATCCTAACTAATAGGAACATTATATTCCAAAGTAGGGAAGGAGATGCGGCGTCCGGGATTCGAACCCGGGATATCCAGCTTGGGGGGCTGGCATCTTAGACCACTAGATCAACGCCGCAACTTTACTATTTTTACTCTGGTAACTTAAATATAATTTTTTCTTTTTCAAAAATCATTTCATATGTATCGTTAACGTTCATCGGTATCCCAAGTTGATCAAACTCTTTTTCTGTCAAGAATAAGATAACTTTTGGGTAATTGATTTCCTTTGGAACTGGAGGAAAAAGGCCCATTGATTGTATCTGTGTGAGTATAGATTGGGCTATTCTTGCCGTTTCATCACCGTATTGACGGGACATAAATGGTTGGCTTCTTACTTCAACTAACTCTATCTGTTTTCCAGGTTCACCTGTATCTGGTGCAGTATAACTTGTTATCCTAAACACTTTCACCAATACCATTTTCTATCACCATACCTATGCGAAAAGGGTAGAAATAAAAATTAATTTTATACCTTTTAGTAGCCTCTTGCGGTTGAAAATATTAGTAAGACCACTTTGTGCTGAAAGTTTGGGAGTAAGGTCTACAGCAACGTATGTTGAAACACCTGATGTAAAACTTTTAATAGACGCCGGATGTGCGTTAGCACCTCGTTTTGGACAAATACCGCACCCATTAGAGTACAAAGCTTTAGAAAGAGCTAGAAAAATTATTAGAGAACATGCAGAACGTTGTGAAGCAATTGTTGTTTCACACTATCATTTCGATCATTTTTCACCATTTTTTGATGAGACTGATACCATGTGGACATGGAGTGACCGAAATGTTGCAAGAGAAATTTATTACGATAAAATTGTATACATTAAAGATTTTGAAAAAAATATTAATTTTAGCCAAAAAGTAAGGGGACAATTATTTAATAAGGCTGTTGCAAGTATTGCTAAAAAAATTGTTAAGGCTGATGAAAAAAATTTTTATTATGGTGGAACAATATTGCAATTCAGCAAACCATTGTTCCATGGAGAAGAAAATAGCAAATTAGGATACGTTTTAGCAACAATTGTAAGGAGCAGGGGATTAACATTTCTCTATACTTCTGATGTCCAAGGAGCAATTTCTGACTACGCATTTAGATTCATTTTAGATGAACATCCAGATATATTAATTATCGGGGGTCCCCCAACATATCTTAATAGTTTTGAAGAAAAAAATTATAATCTTGCAAAAAATAATCTTCTAAAACTTGTTGAAGAGACTAAGTTACTGATAATTGATCACCATACTTTAAGGGATATTAAAGCAATAGCGTTTATAGAAAGTTTAAAGGATAGGGCAAAAGAATTCAAAAATCAGGTAATAACATTCGCAGAATTTCAAGGAAAAGACAACCAGTTGCTTGAGGCAAAGCGCATGGAACTATATTTAGAGGACAGACCTAGTGAAGAATTTATGTATTGGGCTAACTTACCTGCTGAGATTCGGAGGAAAAGGATGCCCCCTCTTTAGCAAGCATACTTTCTATTTGTTCTTTGGTCAATATCCCTGAATCTATTAAATTTGCAATCGAATTAGCTGAAGCGATCCCTGTCAACTTTCCTATTTTTCCACTAATTTGTCGCCATTTTAATCTTGTGTTACCACTTTTAGACACATAAATTATTCCGAGTATATCTTTAGCATTAACAAATGTTATATCATATATTTTTGTAAGAGTTACTTTATCAACGGCCTCTATATATATTGCACCTGGACCCTCCTCTTTTTCTGGAAATATGTCAGGATTGCGAATATAGTTTTTTGGCATAAAAGAACGACAAGTACTATTTATTAGAAAGGTTCTCATTTTATTGAGGTGCACTGTTAGATTTATTTCCACCATATTATCCCCAGATATTATTTTAACATAAGGGCTATAAATTAGTTTTTAAATAGATTTTGCTGGGCGATGAAGAAAAAAGGTTTCGAACTTCTATGAGAGAGATCTTGAGTTCAGAGCCCAAACAAATTATTTTCACTTACCTCTCTCTATTTTTTATGCAACAAAATTAAAGTTATGGTTAAATAACTGTTTAAATTATCTTTATGCAAAGATGATAGAGGAATATCGAATATTTAAAGACGAAAGTAAGCTTTCTCCAGAGTATATTCCTAAGAGGATACCACATAGAGAGAGGGAATTAAATGAATTAAAAAGATATTTTAAGATGGTACTGCAAGATCCTAAAAGGAATAGTCAACAAGTTTTTATAATAGGGGCGGTAGGGAGTGGGAAAACGCTTATTTCTAAAAAATTTCTACAATATGTGAGTGAACAATATGGTTTCAATGAAATAAGATTAAAGACATTCTACACAAATTGTAGAATTAATAAAGTGTTTGGAAGTATATTAAACAGCATCCTATCTACTCTAGGTCAATCATTTCCAACTAGAGGGTTTTCGTTAGATGAAATTGTACAATATTTTATATCAAAATTAAATGAAGAAAAGGTGCATGTGATAGCAGTTTTTGATGAATTCGACGCACTAATTTCCCATGAAGGAATAGAACCGCTTTATATAATAACGAGAATTAGAGAAATGGGAACAGAGAGTCAAATATTATCTTCGATTGTTATAAGCAAATCTTTTTCTTATTTAGATAAAGCGGATCCGAGCATTTTAAGTTCCATCCAAAAGAATATAATTAAACTTGAATCATATAATGAATTACAACTTAAAGATATACTTTATGACCGTGTTATAATAGCTTTTGAGGAAGATGTGGTGGAAGATGAAACCATAGAATTGATTTCTAAACTTGCATCTAAATATGGGGACGCAAGATATGCTATAGAACTTCTGCAACTTTCAGGAAGAATTGCAGAATTTAGAGGTGACAGAAAGGTTAGACCAGAACATGTTAGGGAGGCACGATTACAATTACCACCTCAGATAAGAAAAGAAGAATTAAATTATTTAGATACTCATGAGAAAATAATTTTGTTAGCATTAACTAAACTTTTAAAAGAACAATTAGATAATTATGTTACTCTAAAGGTTTTGGAACAAGAATACGAAAGTATGTGTAAAAAATTTGGAAAAGAGGCTTTAAAACACACTCAGTTTTGGTTAAAAATAAAAAATTTAAGCCAGAAAGAGATTATAAGTTCAACAATAACAAGTGCAGAACCTAAGGGAAGGACAACATTGATTAGCTTATTAAATATTCCAGCGGAACAACTCTATAATGAAATAAAAGAGAGACTAAAATTATGAATGAAAATTTAACTCTTTTTAGTAGCAAGGGTAAGTTTAAAATTTTAAAAATTCTTTTAGAGGAGAATGAAATAAATATTTCAGCTTTGATTAGAAAGACTAAAATGTCCTATAAGTTTGTAGAAAAGTATCTTCTTGAACTAGAGAAAGAAGGGGTAATTAGACAGAAAAGGTTTGGTAAAATAAGGATTATAAGTCTTGAAGATAATAAGTTTACACGTATACTTAAAGATTTTTTTGTAGCACTAGAAAAGGTTGAGAAAGAGGATTATACTAAGGGGTACATTTGAGTCTGTTATTCTTTGTCTATAAATTCTTCTGGTGAAGGTGGAGTCTCGTTTAAGCCTTTTCTTTTTCTAATAGATGCGATAAGTTGTGGAAGAATGTTTGAGGGAACAGGACTCCATTCTTTAAAGTGCGTATTCCACATAGCTTTGCCTGCAGTTGCACCCCTCATAGCCTCACTTAAATCAAATGTTTCTGCGGCAGGTATTACACCCTCTATTATTGTAAGCACACCCTTTTGTTCAACATTTAACATCTTTCCTCTTCTAGCAGAGATCACTCCAGCAACTGCACCAATTAAATCACTATTCGCTTTTATTTCTATACCTAAAACAGGTTCTAATAAAGTTGGATTTGCCAAGAGCATAGCCCCTAAAATTGCTCGCCTAGAGGCTGGCAAAAGTTGCGCATAAGTTCTATGAGCAGGGTCTTCGTGAAATTCAGCGTGATGTAGAACAACTTTGACACCCCTGCATGGCTCTAGTGCCAATGGTCCATTTTCCATTACATCAAAGAAGCCAACTCTTATTGAATCAATTGACTCTTGCATAAATTGAACACCCTTTGTAGCGTCAACAAACAGATTACCTCTAGGGTCAACAGCGACTACATTCCTTGCCTCATCGGCATCCCATCCATGATCCCTGAGTATTTTTGCTATAGTTTTTCTATCAAGTTGCTCATTAATAGTATTATTTCGTATTAATTCGATAACTTCGGGTGTCAAAGGTTCAACACGCATGAATATACGATTATGTTTATTTGGGGACTTGGCCATAACCGGTCCAGCAGACACCTTTATAGTCTCACGATAGTTTATAAGTGGTGGTGTAGTCACTATCTCTAAACCAGTTTGAGTAATAAGTGTGGTAGCTATTTCTAAATGCAATACACCCATACCAGACATTAGCATTTCACCAGTTTCTTCATTAATTTTGATTACAAGATTAGGGTCTTCAATCGACAGTCTTCTTAATGTTTCAATAAGCTTAGGTAAATCTCTTGGATACTTAGGTTCTATTGCAATTGTCACTACAGGTTCTGAGACATAACGTATCTGTTCAAATGGAACAATATCCCTTATTGAGGATAATGTTTCACCAGCTCTTGCAGCATCTAAGCCCAACAAAGCAGGAATATTTCCTGCTGTAAGAACACCGACAATTTCCCTAAAAGGCCCCATAAACATACTTACTGATTGCACACGAGCCTGTGTTTTTGCGTTATGTAAATAAAGTATGTCCCCATCGTGTACTGTACCAGAAAAGAGTCTACCGACTGCAACTACACCAGCCTGAGGGTCAACCACCACATTCGTGACCATCATAACTGTAGGCCCCTTTTCATCACAATTTAAAAGAGCTTGGCCTACTTCAGAGTTTAAGTTACCTTTCCATATTTTTGGAATACGATATTTTTGTGCAACATGAGGAGGAGGATGATGTCTTATTACCATTGAGAGAATAGCATCATGTAATGGTATATTTTCAGCTAATGTTCTCATGTCTCCAGTTTCATATGCCTTATATATGTCACTAAAGCGTACACCCTTTTTTTGTGCGATCATAAAATTGAAACCCCAACGGTCTTTTGCCGAACCAAATGCAACACTACTATCTTGTATACTTACTTTCCATTTTGATTTAAATTCTGGTTCAGCATAAATTTCTATTAAATTATTGAATTCATTAACTATATTTGCAAGCCAAACTTGCATCTTATCTGGAGTAAGTTTCAATTCTTTAATTAGCCTATCAATTTTATTTATATATAATACTGGACGAACTCTTTCTTCTAATGCTTGACGAGTCACTGTTTCAGTTTGCGTCATTATCCCTTCAACAGCATCACATACAACAACAGCACCGTCAATCGCACGTAAACTTCTTGTCACTCTACCAGTAAAGTCAATGTGACCTGGTGTATCTATTAGATTTATAACATATGGAACATTTTCATATTCGTAATAGAGTGTAACGTTAGCTGCCTTAATAGTCATTTGTCTTTGTTGTTCAAGATCCATATAATCTAGGGCGAGAGCTTGACCCGCAAGAGCCGGACTAAGCATACCGCAGGCAGCAAGTAGACTATCACTCATTGTAGTTTTTCCATGATCAACATGGGCAACAACACCAAGATTATTCGGGTTTAGAGAGTTTACTCTAAACCTTTCGAATCTGGTCTTTGTTGCCTATGATTTTTAATGCTTCTGCAGTAGTTTTATATCTTGGCATAGTGAACCACACTAAACCACTAGAAAAACCCTTTTAAAAGATTTTGGAAAAATCATGTAAACAATTATTTAAGGTAAGAAAATAATATTCGCTCTAACCATTTACTCAATATTAGCATGCCTTTCTTTCATATATGACTCTGTTACATGAAACTCAGCAATTAAAGTGGCTATTATCGAATCAAGCAAAAATAATGCACTATCCTCAAAAAGGGTACCTAATGGAGCAAGAGGTTCATGAAGACCTAATATTTGTCTTGCAAAATAATCTCTAGGAGAGACTTCAATACGCCCTTTTAAAAGCACAATATGATTAGAAAGTTTACCTAAAGGAGAGGAAGCATACGATGTTATTGATACAATCTTTGCACCTACTTGTTTTGCTGCCTCTGCAGCAGTAACTATAAGTTTTGTTGAACCTGAACCTGAGATTGCTATAACAAGATCCTCTTTAGAAATGGAGGGAACAATCGTATCACCTAAAACATAAGCATTAAAACCTAAATGAAGAAGACGCATTGCAAAAGCACGACCAACAAGACCACTTCGTCCAGCACCCATTATTAGAATTTTACTATTTTTATGTGATTTTAACATTTCAACAAAAACTCTTAATTCTTCTTCATTAACTTGAGACAAATTTTCCTTTACAAGTTCAGATAAAAGTATAGCTCGTTCCTTAATACTTTGAACGTTATTGCTCATATTTTTAGGTTAACAATATATTAGATAAAAAGGTTATTTGCTTAATTTTTCGAAAAATGCTTCATATAATTTTATGTTAGTATCTAAAAGTAACCTTATTCTACGAGCCCTTTTTAATCCTACTCCATGAACCTTAGAAAGTTCTTCAACTGATGCAAGGAAAATATTTTTTGGAGTACCAAAATGTTTTAAAAGGCTTACAGCAGTTTTATAGCCAATCCCTGGAAGAGAAGAAATTAAATAAATCTGTTGTCCAAAAAAATCCTTCTTCTTAGCGTGTTTAATAAAGTATCCATCCTTTTTACTAGGAGAAACATTTGATAGACAAGATAAGAATAAGGCTGTTTCGTCTTCAGAAGGGGAGTTAACTAGCTTTATTTTATAGTTTATAAGAAGTGATGCAATAGCACACTGCACAACCTTAGGATTTCTTACATAAAATTCTATTTCATCATAATTTCCTTCTATTATAAGAAAAGCATTAATGTAAGAGGAAGATAATTGTTCGATCTGATGAAATAAGCGACCATCAAATAGTGAGGAAATAAAGTCGTTAACTGATTTTCTCTCAACGGCCGTTTCAGGATTGATTATATAATCACCTACTTCTAAGAATTTGAAAATAATCCCTATACCCATAGACTTTAACAAATTAGGTACATTAGATTTTGATTCCCTAGAATCTACTATTATATCGGCCATTTATTCCATCATAAATGGAAAAGGTGTATGAGCAATATAAACAAAACTACTAACGTTAAATTTAAACATAGAACAAAATAATCCTTCCGTTTAAAATGTAACGTATAATATGAAGTTCTTTTTTTAGAAAAGCCATAAGCTCTTGATTCCATGGCTTCGGCGAGCTCTTCACTTCTAATTATTGATTGTACAATCAAAGGAATTAAAACAGGAATATAATTTCGTATACGTTTGAATATATTTCCCTTTTCTATCTCAAGACCTCTAGAACGTTGCGAATCAATTATTTGTACAGCATCCAGTAATATTACGGGTACAAAACGTACAGCTGTAACAAAAGCAAATATTAAATCATATGGTAAGTGTAGGGAACGCATAACAAGATCAAGTTCATCAGGAGATGATGTTAGGAAAAAAATTGAAGAAGACGAAATAATTGCAATAAAACGTAATGAGATAATTATTGAGAAGATTAGGTCATAGCCTACTAACAGATTTATTGCAAATATCATGATCACAAATGTAAGAGAGAAAGTTATAGTTTTTATCATCCTTCTTAAAACTTTGGATAAGACACCAAGTAGAAAGATTGCAGATAATAGTATGATGAATTCAAAAATAGTGCTACTAAAGAGGGAAAGAAGGAAAAGAGAAAGTGAAATAATTAACTTTACCCTAGGATCAAGAGAGTGTATAATACTTTCTTGTCGTCTATACACAAGACCCTCTGCTAACCAGAACATCTATTTCAACCCTCTTAACAATTTCAACATCATTGAACGCGCTTCTACTATGTCAACAGGCGGTCGTTCTATTAGAGGATAAAGTTCTTCATATAATTCAACAAGCTGTGGTTTTGTAATACCGCATTTTTCTAACACAGAATCATCTTTAAAAACACTCCTACAATCACCATCTTTAACAATTATACCATTAGAAATTAGTATTAGTCTGGGCTGTAAAAGCCATATAAATTCGACATCATGGGATACTACTATAACTGTCTTATTTTGAGTTACCAACATTTTAATAATTTCTATAAGTTTCTCTTTTTGAAGAAAATCTTGACCAACCGTTGGTTCATCAAGTATTATAAAGTCTGGATTCCAAGCGAGAACTGAAGCCAAACATAATCTCTTTTTTTCACCACCACTTAATAATAATGGTGACATATCCTTATATTGTATTAGATTAAAAAATTCTAAAGCCCATTTGACCCTTTTGTTTATAATTTCTTCTTCGAAACCAAAATTTTTTAAAGCGAATGCAACCTCATTCCATACTGTGTCAGAGAAAATTTGATGACCAGGATTTTGAAATACGAGACCGACTTTTTTAGAAAAATAAGCTACTGATTCTTTGCGCGTGTCTTTTCCAAAAACTTTAACAAACCCTTTTGTTGGTTTAAGTAATCCGTTGAAATGTTTTATAAGGGTGGTTTTACCAGAACCGTTACCACCCATTATTCCAACTACTTCGCCAAGCCCTATTTTTAGACTTATGTTTTTTAGAACATAATCATTTGCTAGGGGATACTTAAAGTATAATGATTCAACTTCAATCAATTCCTATTAACCTCCTTTTTATTTCTTTAGAAAAATCTTTGACATTTAAGTAAAATTCGTTAAAAATTAACCCCTCATCTTTTAAATAATTTTGTAAGGCTATAACTGGTGGAACGTTGACACCGTAAAGATTTAGATTTTTATTTTTTATAACCTCCTTCAAGCATCCATTAAAGATGATTTCTCCTTTATCTAAAACAATCATCCTGTTTGCTACATTTGTTAAAAGATCAATACGATGTTCTACCACTATAATTGTTAACCCGAACTTTCTATTTAATTCTTTAATTAACAATATGAACTCTAAGGCAGTTCGAGGATCAAGTAATGAAGTTGGTTCATCTAAAATTAATATTTTAGGTTTCATCGCAAGCACACCCGCAATAGCAACCCTTTGTTTTTGACCATCAGATAATTCATACGGAGGTTTGTATCTTAGGTGCTCAATACCTAAAGCGTGCAAAACCCATTCAAGCCTACTATCAATTTCATTTCTGTCAAGTCCAATATTTTCTAGACCAAAAACAATGTCCTTTTCTACAGAAAACATAAATATCTGGTTTTCTGGATTTTGGAAAACAAATCCGACTTTTGTAGCTAATTCATTTACACTTTTATTTTTAACAAGTTCACCATCAACAATTACCTCACCTTCATAAACACCACTATAGAGATGGGGAATTAACCCATTTATGCATCTTAACAGAGTCGATTTCCCACAGCCACTTGGGCCAACCAAGAGAACAAAGTCGCCTTCTTCAATAGACAAGTTTATATTTTTTAAAATAAGAGCGTTTGATCCTGAATATGAGAAACTAAAGTTTATGAACTTTATTATCTCTGTCAACGTTTCCATATGCATTAAAAGAATAATATAAAAGGATAATTACTTTAATGAAATTTTTCTGGCCTTTGTAGAAAATGTGGCTTCGAGCAACGATAAGAAAGTTGATAAAAAAAGTTGTTCGTCATCACAATTAAGATTAAAAGAGGCGGCGCATTTATGACCGCCACCTATTCCATTAAATTTTTTAGCTAAACTTTCCGCAAGAATATTAAGTGATAAAGCATTATTTTTGCACATGGCATCCGAACACCTTAAACTACCTTTTATCATATCATCAAAACTATATGCAAGTATAAGATCACATCCTAAATCAACTAAAAATTTAGCTACAGAGGCTTGAAATGAGCCTATTTTTACTATACCAACTATAAAGCTGTCAAATTCATATATATTTAATCTGGAAAACGATTTCAGTTTAGCGATTATTTCAGACCTATCCTTTTTTTGTAGAAGAAAATCTTGGCCCCAGTTTAATCTTGCACCCTTATCAATCAAAAAGCACACATTCTTTATTGTTCTTTCATTCGCCAAAATTAAATGTTTTGTATCAAACAGGATTCCAAGAAGAAGTAAATTGGATGTTAGAGGATCAAAATTAAAGCCTAAGTTTAGTAAAATTGATAAAACCATTTCACAAGTCGATGAATGTTCAGTGTCAACATAATAATGTGTATAAAAATGTATACTCTCTTCAGTTAAAGGGTGGTGGTCAATCAACACTTTTTTACTAGAAGAATTTTTTACAAGATAATAATAATCACCTAAAAGTTTAGGAGAGCCCGTGTCTACAACAATTATTAGGTCAAAAGATTTAAAGTCTTTAGGCTTAGACAATTCCATACACAAAAATTTTCTTAGATTTTCGGCAGCAGAATCTAAACCTTCAGGAAAAAAGAAATTTATTTTTGCATTATTTTTTTTAAAAAAATTGCCTAAAGCTACAGATGAACACAGGGCATCAATATCAGCTAATCTATGAGTTAAAATACACACATTATTACCTTTAAAGATATCATCTAAATTAGTGAACATTTAACTTTCTTTAATCCCTGTTTGTCCGGAAAGGGCACTACTTATTTTACTCTGCAACTCTGTAAGAGATTGTTTTAGCTTCTCTTCTTGTTTTGCTAAAATAGTCATTCTTGTTTTATCTAATTCAAGCTTTTCCTCCAACTCTTTTACAAGCTCATCTTTGCTAACTTTTATCAGAATTTGACCAGTAAACTTGTAGACCGTATCATCTGGTGCAGCCTTTTTTAATTCATCTAATGCACGTTCAATTTCTGAAATTTCCAAGTCAATCTGCCTTTTCTGAATTTGAACAGCTTGAAGATTCCTTTGCATTTCTTCAAATCTTGCTAAACGTTCTTTTAGCCAAGCGGGAATCTCTTCACTCATACAATATTCACCATATAACTATAAATCATATGCACCGCCAGCTACTGTGTAGTTGCATTTCTTACAGAACCAAATACCTGAAGCTTTTCTTTTGAATCTTTTTGAACCGCAGGATGGACAAATTCTCTTTTGTCTTAGTACAGCTAAAGCTTTTGAAGCACGTTTTCTTACAGTAGCACCATACCTTGCACCTAAACCCTTTGTCATATTTACTTCAGATTTGGGCATTTTCTATCACCTTTTTTACAAACGATCTTAACTCCTCTGCCTTAGCCTTAGAAAGTTCTACTATTTTAAATAATTGTTCCCTAGATATACCCATAGAACCACCTTTTTGCCCAGCACAAAGATTACCTTCATCATTAAAGGTTAAGGTTAGTCTTGAATCTTGCACAGATTCCTCCTCTTCATTAGGGTCAATAAGTATATTGTCACCTATAATAATGGATGTAACTGATATAGGAATACAACGTGTTGGCAACTTACATTTTTGAAACTCAATCTCTCCATCACCTTTAACGATTTTCTTTTCAAAAGTTGTTGTTAGAAGAGCCGAAACAGCTGAAAGAAATGCTGCATCAAAAATATTACCATCCATATTTAATATGCTTATGTCTACAAATACGCAATATACTAATTTTCCAGGCTCTATAACCAACGCATTTAGATCTATCATTTGTGACTCCCTTATACCACGATCAACCACCCTAGAAACTTCTATTGCATCTTCGTCTGGTGGTCCAGGTTCAATTAATGCTGAGGAAAAAGGTAAAAATTCTGCATTAACAACCAAAAGGCCTTGATTAGGTGTGTCCGGAAAGGGGGTGCCCGTTTCTATTTTTACTCCTGCAACGACTTTTGTATTACCTATAGAAACTTCTGCGGAACCGTTTGATTTTTGTATAACTCCAACTTTTATTGTTATAGGACGAAAATCTGTTAAAGAACGTCCATCGAGACGTTTTTCTTTTGATAGCAATTCAATCATTTGCATTTTCCTTAAATTTTCTATTATAGGAGATTTTTTAATTGACATTATTTTTCATCCACCGTCCCAAAATATTTTTCAATCAGGGCTTTTTTAAGTATTTCATATACCTTTTTATTTCCTAGGATTGCTAAGTCAATTGCTTTTTTAAATTCTTCTTCTGAAAATATGCCATCAAACTGTAAGAGAACAATTTTGTCGAGATTTGGCATATATGCTACTGGCATATCTCCTTCACCCTCTTTGTCTTCCAAATCATTTAAATCTAGCACAATTTGACCATCAATTTTTCCAACTGCACAACCAACTATGAGATCTTTCATGGATATACCACTATCAGCCAAAGCTGCTGAAACAGCAGTAATGCTTGCACATCTTGAGCCACCATCTGATTGCAAAACTTCTACGAACACGTCAATTATTGATCTAGGATACTCTTCCAAGAAGATAACGCTTTCCATAGCCCTCCTTAAAACAAGTGAAATTTCTATCTCTCTTCTTGAAGGTTGTGGTGACTTTCTTTCTTCTGTAGAAAATGGAGCCATATGATAACGGCATCTTACAATTGCTTTATCTGGTAAAGCAAGGTGTTTAGGATGTGCTTCTCTTGGACCATATACTGCTGCAATAATTTTATTTTTACCAAATTCTATGTATGCTGAACCGTCAGCATTTTTAATTACCCCTATTTCAATTTTTATAGGTCTTAATTCATCCCATCTTCTTCCATCTAATCTTATACCATTTTCATCTATTAATTTTCCCATATTCAACCACTTTCTTTTGTTAATAGATCGTTTATCATATTTGTTAATGAAGGCAGGTGAGCCTTCTCTTCAATTAAGCGGATAGCTTTTGAAGCTAACACTATGCCTTCGGAAGGCCCCTGGACGATAATGACCCCATTTTGGCCTATAATAAGTTTTGTTTTTGTCTTACTTTCTATAATTTTAGCCATAGAGCCTTTCTTACCAATTAATCTAGGTATCTTTGATGGAGAAAGTTTTATTGGTTCTCCATTTATTATTTTACCTAAACCATGATCCCTTACAGTTAATATTGGGTCCTTTGTACGGTCATATGATACTATCTTAGCTGCCAAAATGTCACCAACCTTAAACTGTGATGTAAGAGAGTGTGTCTGAGGAGAAAAGTCCCTACCAAATACATCCTGTGCTGGCAAGTGTGCAGTATAAATCGAGTTTATATCAACATCCCAAGAAAAAGCATCAAAGTCTATAATTTTACCAATAACAAAGTCGTTAACTCTTGGAATATAGGGGCCTGCTAATGGTATCAATTTTACTTCTTTACCTTCAATTTCAACTAAACCAACTTTTAAAGAGAATAACTTACTACCTAATTTATATGTATATGGAGGGGGCTGCCCTTGATAGGAATCATGTAATAACTCACCTGGTAAAACCTTTGTTCTAACTAAAACCATAACTATATCACTTCCGTGCCACAATTGTGATTTCGGCTTCGCCTTTTGTTAATGAACCAACTTTTTCAACTAATGATGAGTGTAGGCCAACAGGGATTTCAAGTTCGACTACGTAACTTCCATCTGGGAGCCATTGCTCCTTTAAAAATTTACCAAATGATTTAAGCAATCCAATAGATTTTGAAGAATACTTTGATGGAATATTTATCTTCAAAATCAGATTTTGTGATTTAAGCGGAAGAATAGGACGCAAAGCTTCAACTATATTCTGTAATTGTTCTTCTGGTGACCTAAAAGGGTCAATTGATACGTGCACTTCTTCTAAAGCTTGCTCATATCTTGTTGGAGGGTGTGGAGTATTTGTTCTAGGGTCAACAAAATTCTTTGATAATATGGAAATTATAGCTTTTTTCTTTTCATCTATAAGCTTTCTTCTTTGCTCTAACGTAAGCTGAAGTTCGCCCTTTTTTAATATAATTTCGGCAACCTTATAGAAATCTGTTGTCCGAAAAAATTTTTGAAGTTTTTCTTCTGATACTCGCAGTCCCTTAGCTGCGTCTGAAAAAATTTCCTCTATACCAATCACTTGTGAAAGTTCTATTTGCTTTCCCATTTTATAGTTTAATGCTTGATCTGGACGAACTAGGAGTTCGAATTTTTCTCCATCTATTGTCAATCTAACACATGTAAATTTGCTACTCATGTACAGTCCCTTTTTTACTGTTCAAACTTTTCTTTTGCTAGGGCTGCAAATTTAGATATTTCATTTTCTGTATACCTTCTGAGCTTTCTAGTTTTGGTATCAACGACCGCCATTCTTATATGACTGGTACCAACTTTATCTTCACTAACTAAATAAACAGATTTAACACCTAAAACACACAATTCATCTAATGTCATTGATGGGTTAAAATTGTTTTCTAAAAATTGAGTAACTTGCTCAGAGCCAGCGCCAATTGAGACCGCTTCATACTGTAAATAACTTCCACTTGGGTCGACTAAGAATACTGAAGGCCCCTTTTTGTCGACACCCGCAATTATAAGAGAGACGCCAAATGGACGAACACCAGCATATTGTGTAAATTCTTGAGTTAGATCGCCTAAATACTTTGCAACTGATTCAACATCGACGTCTTCGTCATAAAGTAAGCGATTACTTTGCGAAAAAATTCTTGCACGATCTACTAAAACTCTCGCATCAGGAACATAACCGGCTGCGGCTGCACCAATATGGTCATCAATTTGAAATATTTTTTGGGATAATGTAGGAGACTGAAGTTTACGAATTCTTTCCTCAACTACTAAAACAACACCGTCTACACCCTTTAGACCCAAAGCAATAGTACCTCTCCTAACAGTTTCTAGTGCATATTCTACCTGATATAGTCTTCCATCAGGTGAGAATATGGTTAATGCTCTATCATATCCAGCAGATGGGCCGAAAATATACCTTCACCTCTTTTTCTTTCCAACTAGTAGTCGGAGTGGCCACGTTTAAACCTTTTTATTTTTTATTAAGAGGTCAGTGTTATCGGTTCCTCAAAGCCTTTTAGCTCAGACTGGGACGGCGGTGCACTTCATCCCCAAAACAGTTATTGGGTAAGGACAATTTAAATTTTTTCTTAAGGATTTTCTAATCCAATTATTAAATTTTTATAAAAATTTTTTATATTTCCCACCTTATTCTTAGGAATAAGCTTTAAATATATTACGTTTGATGTACCCAATCTAAAAAATTTTTTGAACAAGCTAGATTTTTCTATTCTTAAATACAAGTTTTTGTGCTCATCTATTCTTTCTCCTATATCTTTTGCAAGATTATCTTTGTCTATTACATCTAAACGTTCAAAAATTGTTTTAAGAACATGCTGCGCTAGATTACCTTTTATGTACGCAGTGTACTTATATATTGGATTACCATAATGGCCTTCAAAGACAGTTTTAGTAAAAATTTCAGGATACAAGTTAAAACTAGATTTTATAATATCAAATAACTTCTTTTCATCTTCTGTCGCATGAACTAGAAAACTTATTTCTATACTAAAACCTTTTAACTCTTCCTTTACCATTAAGGATAACTTGGCAATAAAGCATAAATAAAGTTTAATTACTTAGATTGGAAAGATGAACGAAAACAGATTATTATGTCTTGGGATAGAGTCTACAGCACATACATTTTCTGTAGCAATTTTAAGTGAGAATAAGATATTATCAAATGAAAAAGAAGTTTATGTACCACCACCAGGAGAGGGGATTCACCCTTATGAGGCAGCTCAGCATCATTTAAAAAAAGCGAAAAAGGTTTTGCAGGATGCTTTAATCAAAAGTAAAATTAGTATTAAGGATGTTAATGTGATTGCTTTCTCAGCAGGTCCAGGGCTTGGACCATGCCTAAGAGTTGGAGCTGTTGTGGCACGAACTTTAGCTAATTACTATAATAAGCCTTTAACAGCGGTAAATCATGCTATAGGACATATTGAATTAGCAAACTTTTTTGCAAAAGCAAAGGATCCAGTTGTTGTATTAGTTTCTGGTGGACATACACTTGTTTCTACATATTTATTTAAAAAATGGAGAATATTTGGAGAAACATTGGATATAACATTAGGACAACTTTTTGATCAATTAGGCAGAGAGCTAGGATTTAATTCACCTGCAGGAAAGTACATTGAGGAATTAGCAATTAAGGGTAAAAAATACCTAGAAATGCCTTACAGTGTGAAAGGTAATAATGTTTCATTTTCTGGACTTTTAACTTATGCAAAAAACTTAATTAAAAAAGGTTATAGTAAGGAGGATGTATGCTATTCTGTACAAGAGACAGCGTTTGCAATGTTAACAGAAGTTACAGAAAGATTATTGGCATTTTCTGAAAAAAAAGAAATTATTTTAACAGGAGGGGTGGCAGCCAACCTTAGATTACAAGAAATGATCAGAAGTCTCTGTAAGGTTCATAATACTAAATTTTATGTTATTCCTAAAGAATTTAGTGGAGACTGTGGTGCACAAATAGCTTTAGTTGGGCTTTTGCAATATAAGACAAATAATCTTGTGGACATAAAAGATAGTGTTATCAGACAATCATGGAGAATAGATGAGGTTGATGTAACTTGGAGAGATTAATAAAAATTGGTGCTGAAGCAAACATTTATCTTTCCACTTGGCACGGATTAAAGGTTATTAAGAAAGTTAGAAGAACTAAACCTTATTGGAGAGAAGAATTAGACTTAAAAATAAGAAGAAGTAGGACGATAAGAGAAACTTACTATATAAATTTGGTAAAAAAATTTGGCATTTTGACACCCGTAATTTACTTTTCAGACCCCTTTAAGGGAGAAATTGTTATGGAATATATTAAAGGGGAAAGGGTAAAAGATGTTGTAGAAAAAGATATTACTAAAAGCTATGATTTATTCTATGATATAGGGAGAAAGTTAGCTATAATGCACGCACATAATATAATACATGGGGATCCCACAACTTCAAATTTTATTACTAAAGAAGATAAATTATACATAATAGACTTTGGATTAACTTTTTACTCCCAACGGATAGAGGATAAAGCAGTTGATCTTCATCTTTTGAAACAAGTAATAAAGAGTGCACATCCTAAATATTTTGAAGAAACATTTAGAAAAGTTATTGATGGATATTCAAATGTATATCCATTAGCAAACAAGATATTAGAAAATGTAAAAGAAATAGAGAGAAGAGGCAGATATGCTACATTTTGATAATAAAATTTTTTTTGCAACCAACAACAATAATAAAATTTTAGAGGCGCAACATGTACTATCAGATTTTAAAGTATTAGTAGAGAAGATAGACATAAAAAAGGTTGAAATCCAATCTGATGAATTAGAGGAAATTGTATTATATGCACTTAAAAAGATGGGTAAAATAACATATCCTATAGTAGTGGAGGACTCAGGATTGTTTATAGAAAAACTTAACGGTTTTCCAGGACCCTATTCTTCATATGTGTATAAAAAAATTGGATGCAATGGAATATTAAAATTACTTGAAAATGAGAATGAAAGGAAAGCAAAATTTGTGTCAATTGTAGGCTTTAGGAAGGGAAGATTAATCAAAATCTTTAGAGGAGAATGTTATGGCAAGATTTCATATAAAATGGCAGGAAAATATGGATTTGGATTCGATCCAATATTTGTGCCAGAAAATGAGGAAAAGACTTTTGCGGAGATGAGCTTAGAAGAAAAAAGTTTATGGTCACATAGAGGAAAAGCTTTTAAAGCGTTAGGGAATTGGATAAGACTGCATAAATATATTTAAATATATTCTAACAAAGAGTGTTTGAACATGACTCGGCAATACTCGCACAAAAATGGTAAGTCACATTCGACTAGACCAATATATAAACTTAGCCCACCTTGGGTGACATACACACCAGAAGAAGTAACACTACTTATAATCAAAATGGCAAATGAAGGACTAACGCCAAGTCAGATAGGTGTGCGACTTAGAGACGAGTATGGAATACCTCTTCAAAAACAAATAACTGGAAAAAATATATGTGAAATATTAAAAGAACACAATATTATGCCAAAAATTCCCTATGACTTAGAAAATCTCATTAGAAAAGCAGAGAATTTACAGCAACATTTAAAAAGGCATAAAAAAGATGGGAAAAATATTAGGTCACTAGAACTTGTAGAGGCTAGGATTCATAGACTTTCAAAGTATTATAAAAGAATAGGATTACTTGATGAAAGTTGGAAATATAAACCACAAATTGCACAGTTAGAATAGGATAAAAATGGACTTTAAAGAGTTTAAAGAAAAAAGTGATTCCATTGCAGAGCTTATTGAAAATGCTATAGATGAAGGAAAACAGATAATAGTATGCTGCCATCTTGATGCTGACGGATTAACAGCTGGAAGTATTATTGGAAGAAGTATATTTAGAGAGGAAGGAAGAGCTATAATAAGAACTATCAGTGAACTAAATCAAAATATTATAACAAACTTAAAAAATCAAGGCTATGATTTTCACATATTTGCAGACATTGGAATGGGGTATGTGGAGATATTAAATAAAGAGCTAGAGAACAAATGGATAATACTTGATCATCATCAAAGTAACAAAGAAGAATTAGAACACGCAAGGGTACTTAATCCTCATGCATATGGAATAGATGGGGGAACAGAAATATCAGGCGCAGGAGTTGCATATATTGTAGCTAAAAGGATAAACAGTTCTAATAGGGATAGTTCTGTATTAGCCATTGTTGGTGCACTCGCTGATAGACAGGATCAAGGACCATCAAGAAGTTTAATAGGAGTAAATCAAAAAATTATTTTAAAGGATGCAAAAATACAGGGATTAATTAAAGAGGAAAAAGACCTTATATTTTATGGAAGAGAAACCAAGCCAATTCATGAAGCAATAGCGTCAACGAACATCCCTTTTATACCTCTGTTATCAGGAAATCCTGATGCTTGTCTAGCAGCTCTAATGTCATCAAATTTTAAACTAAAAGATGGAGAAAGATGGAGAACTATAGCGGAACTGTCTTATGAAGAAAAAATGAAACTTATTGAGATTCTTATTCCTTATTTAACCAAAGATGGGGCTAAAAGTGAAGTAATAGAAGAATTATTTGGGACAATTTATACCCTTTTAAAAGAGGAGGAGGGAACAATTTTAAGAGATGCAAGGGAATATGGATCCTTTTTAAATGCTTGTGGAAGGAGTGGTAAACCAAGTATAGGAATATTAGTTTGCTTAGGAGATAGAAATGAAGCATATTATATGGGTGAAAAAATATTAGCGGAGTACAGGAAGAAAATTACACAATATCTCCAAATCATAAACTCTGATGTAAATAGGATGACTTATCAAGGCAATATTGTAAATGTGATAGGAGATGGCGTTTTAGATGAAAAAATGTTAGGCGCAATTGCTTCAATAATTTCTAGTTCACCTCTTTTCAGAGACAAAATAGTTGTTGTAAAAACAAAAACTAAAGAAAACGACTTAAAAATTTCCATTAGAAGAGGGGAAAAGATTAAAGATTTGAACATAGGTATGATAGTTAATAAGATTGCAAAAGACCTACATGGTAGCGGTGGAGGACATTCTGCAGCAGCTGGCGCTAGAATTCCAATCGAACAATATGAAAAATTTATTGCCAAATTAGTTGAAGACGTAAAGTATGAAAGAGATAGAAGTGAGTATACGAGTAAAAACTGAGGATTATAGAGTAATTGATACACTTTTTAAATCTTTGAACCCAGATAACATAAATGTTCCTGAAAACATTTCTCTAAAATTTTTTATAGAAAAAAATGAACTTATTTTTTCTGTGGAAACAGAAAAGGATGTAGAAACATTAATATCCACATTACGCGAGGGTCTTGAATATATAGGCTTAAGTTTACAAATGATGATGGTGGAGGAAAATGAGAAAAATACAAACAGAGGCTGAAGGATACTTTATATTAAGCAAAGGTGATGAAAAAATAGAAAATATTATACGAGAAAGTCTAGACAAAAGTAAAATGATTTTAATAAAGGGTGCTGAAAAAGACCCTGACAACGCTTGCTTTATACAAGAGTGGAAAGTGACAGAAAATGTATTAAAGGTTGTACTCTATTCTGGAAACTTAGTTCGTTCACATGTAGGTATTTTAAGATTAAAGAAAATTTTGGCTAAAGAACTTGGAGAAAAATTAAAAATAGGGGTTAGGAAGGTGTTGGCTAAAAACTTTAAAATCATATTATTTGAATATATGGATGAAATAGCTATAAATAAAGTTAAATCAATGCCTAAAGTTAAAGAAATAATCTCTTATAAAGATAGGGCAATAGTGCAATTAGAGGATTTAGAAGAGAATGATCTTAGAGGAAATTTAATTGATAGACTAATTAACTTAATTGAAGAAGTATCAAAAGAAAAACATGTATACTATGAGCAGATTCAGCCAATAGTAAGAAGGTCTGTAGAAAAAAAGATCGAATTTAATGGAGATCCCCTTATTACTGGTTTAGAGCTTGGATGGGTAATACAGTTTCCTGGTAGAGGACAATTTATATACACAAGTAAGTATGCAGCCCTTTTTGAGACAATAAAATCTATCCTAATTGAGGAGGTAGTCAAAAAAGGAGGGTTCAAACCCTTTCTCCTACCAAAGTTAATACCATTTGAAGTCATGAAGAAAATGCCCGGATATTTTGATAGTATACCTGAAGGTATGTTTTATGTGTGCCCACCTCCTAGGGAACCTGAAACTTTTGACAATTTTAAACTTGAATATAAACTTAAAAAAGAGGTGCCTATTGAAGAACTAAAGAAGGTTTTAAAAGACCCAGCATATGTATTAGCTCCAGCACAATGTGAACCATTCTGGTATTATTACAGTACTATAATACATAAATTAGACACCTTACCTCTTAAATACTATGATGCATCAGGTTACACATATAGATGGGAGGGAGGGGGAGTAGAAGGGCTTGTTAGGGTGACAGAATTCCAACGCATTGAGTTAACTTATCTTGGTCTTCCGGAACAAGTCGTTAACATAAGAGATGAAATTGTAGAAAGAGGGGTTAGGGTAGCAGATAAAATATTGGATTTAGAATGGAGAGTAACGGCTGCAGCACCTTTTTATGTAAAGGAAAGTTCAGTAGAATTTGATCCCTATAATAGTAAGGAGGTACCTGCTTATGACATTGAAATATACCTACCCTATAGGGGGTCAAGAGAGAAATCTGAATGGCTTGAAGTCGCAGGTTGTTTCGTTCATAAGAAAAAGTTTGTTGACTCCTTTAAAATTAAAGGTGAGGAAAATATAGAAATTTGGACTGGTTGCACCGGTTTAGGTATATCTAGATGGGTTGCTGCATTCCTTGCAGAAAAAGGTTTTAAGGAAGAGAGTTGGCCAGCAATAGTAAGAGAAAAATATAGAGAAATTTTAGGTGGATAGTATGCCAAAAAAAGGAATAAAGGTAAAGGACAAGTGGAAAGAAAAAATTTGGGTTTCGGTTGAAGCACCAGCTATATTTGGAAACAAAATAATAGCAATTATACCTGTGACAGACGTTGAAAATTCGGTTGGAAGATGTGTTGAGACTACACTATTCGATATACTTGGAGAAAATGAAGAACAATATGCTATTAAGTTAAAGTTTCAAATAAAGGAGATAGTAGGGGGAGTGGCAAAAACTGAAGTAAAACAGTATGAACTTGCACGTGAAACCTTAAAAAGCCTTATAAGAAAGGGGACTTCAATAGTAGACTTTTACAAAAATTTAGAAACAAAGGATAAGGCTAAAATACGAATCTTTGCTATAGTTTACACTTCAAGTAGAATTAACACTTCGAAAAAGAAAGCCATTAGAAAAATAATGGATGAAATAATAAGTAAAAAGGCGGAAAAGCTAACCTTCGATCAACTTGTTCTGGAGGCAGTTTTAGGCAAGATTGCTTCAGAAATTTTAACTGAAGCAAAAAAGATTACTAAGATAAGATATGCTAATGTGAGAAAAATTAAAGTATTAAGTTATCCATTAAAAGAAGCATTAGCCTCTAGCCTTAGTTGAAACGATCTTTATAACATCCCTATCAGAAAGAACATGCTCGGCGCCTATTCGCATGTTCCGCTTTACATCTATCGCATAAAGGAAACCTTCACCTAGATCACTATGTATTTTATATGCTAAATCTTTTGCTGTGGAGCCTTTTTTTATCAAGTAAGCTTCAGGCAATACATTCCCTTTCTTGTCAGAAAGGGAATTTTCATCTTCAACAGGATAAACCGTGATTAGCTGCAACATTTCTTTAAATGTAAAATTAATAATCTCTTGGACGCCTGTACCACCCCATTTCCTCAAAACTCTATCTCTTATTAACTCCAGAGCCTTCTTCTGCTGTTCGCTTAATTGTGAAGACACTATTTTAAAATCAGAGTCACCTGGTATATATTCGATTAATCTTTTTTCGGACGCTTTCCTCAATACTAACTCAGCTTCAGCAGAACACGGTAAACAAGGTCTACCCGTTGATTTAATCTTTTCATAATTTAAAGACGCTGGAAAGAGGTCAATTTTGTTTGCTGCAATTACTATAGGCTTGGACAATCCTCTAAGACGGCGAACAAACATTATAATATTTTGATCAGTCCAGCTAGAAAATTTTCTATTTAATAAACCACAATCTTCTATTGCTTTATATATATGTGCTCTTGTTATTGAGAGACCAGATAATTTTTGTTGAAGTTGATTAATACCATTTTCAAAATTGGATTCACCTACTTTACAAATCCTTTGCCAATCACTTTTTAAAATATTCTGGAACCATAAATCAAGCTCATTTTCAACAAAATATATGTCTTCAAGTGGATCGTGTGAACCTGGTGCTATTGGACGACCTTCAATATCAGTAGCACCAGCGGCGTCCACAACATGGATTAGAGCATCAGCTTGTCTGAGATCGTCAAGAAATTTGTTTCCTAAACCACGACCAAAGGCAGCACCAGGAACAAGACCCGCTACATCCATAAGTTTTACTGGAATCAAGCGGACACCATCCAGGCATATTGATGTAGTGGGATTATCTTTTACACCCAATTCTTTACACACGCATTTTGTTCTAAAATAGCCTATTCCGATATTAGGATTTATGGTAGTAAAAGGATAATTTCCGATAGGGACATTTAACAATGTAGCAGCACTAAAAAAAGTGCTTTTACCTACATTTGTTTTTCCAATGATTCCAACCAGCATCAAGAGCCATATAATAAATTGAATAAAAAAAGTTTAATCATAACATTACTATAAAATTTAGATGTGGGAAAAATAATAATAGTTGGAGGGGGTATAGCTGGTGTATCATCTGCGTTAAGTGCAAGGAAACAAAATCAAGAAGATGAAATAATTTTACTAGAAAAAGAAAAATATGTTGGCTATTTAAGAGGAAATTTACCTTACATAATCTCAGATAGTATAAGAAATTATGGTACTATAATTCCAACAACCCACTATTTAATTAAAAACAGAGTGAATATACTACTATCTTCCTTTGTGAAAAAAATTGATTTAAACAATAAAAAGATAATTTTTATAGACCCAGAAAAACATGAAAGAGCATTAAGTTTCACTAAAATAATAATAGCTACAGGTACAGTGCCTGTAAAATTAAATGTAAGGGGATGCGAACTTAACGACATCTTTGAATTAAAAACAATAGAAGACGCCATTAAGATAAAAGAAAGTGTAATGAAGAATAGAAAGGTTGCAATAATAGGAGGTGGACTTGTTGCACTGAAGACCGCAGAAGCATTGCTTAAGAAGAAGTGCAAAATTGTTATGATATCTCCAGAAAAAGAGATTCTTTATAAAATCTTTGATAAAAATTTTGGGCAAATTATTAGAGAAAAAATAGAAAAAAGTGGAATAGAGGTCATTACTGAGAATAAGGTTAAAGCGTTTTATGGAAAAGGAAAAGTGGAAGCGATAGAGACAGAAAAAGGGATAATACCATGTGATTACTCAATCTTAGCTTTAGGTGTAAAACCCAACACAGCTTTAGCAAGGGAGATAGGAATACCTTTAGGTAAATATGAAGGTATTATTGTAAATGAAAAAATGGAGACAGAAAGGGAAAATGTTTATGCTGCTGGAGATTGTGTTGAATACACAGATTTTATAACAAAGGAAAAAACACCAATACAGACAACTACATTAGCAATTCAAAGTGGAGAAATTGCTGGAAAAAACGCTGCTGGAGGAAATGAAAAAATTGGGAGAGTTATCAGCAATATATGTGCGAAGATCTTTGGTTTTGAAATAGCTTCAGTAGGAATAACATGTAGGGAGGCAAAAGATCTTAAAAAGAAGATTTTATCAACAAATACAAGTAGACATCCTATGTATTCTAAAGCCAATTCTTACATTAACCTAATATTTGATGGCGAAAATAAGAGACTTATAGGAGCACAGATGATCGGTAAAAGAGCCGCAACTTGGGGAAATTTTTTGGCACTAGCAATTATTAAAGAAGTTAAAATTGATGAAATAGCATATTTTTGTAATTCTTATTCACCTTTCTTAGAAGAGCCGATTGCAGCTATAGTTGGTGCTGCAAAAACGATAATTGATTCAATTGGTTGAAACTTTTTTCAGTTGGACCACATTTATTTTAGTTTCCATAGGTAGCTTAGAAGAAGCAACCTTCAATGCTTCTTTTGCTTTATCAATATTACTGGATTTAACTCTTATCAACATAACTATGTCATCTATTTTTACACGTGCGGCTAAGCCAACTGGTTTTCCAAAAGCACGACGCATCCCTTCTTGGAGACGGTCAGCACCAGCTGTTGCAATCATCTTATTTTCTCTGAGGATAACATGCGGGTATTTTTTAACCAATAAATAGTAATTAGATTCTCCGATTTCTTGTAACTTTTTGTTAGCAGCAACCCTTGCCGCTTCAAGGGCGTTATGCCTCACTTGAACATTTGCACAGGAAATTAGTTGAAGTTCAACATCATAATCGCCATTAGGATTACCTAAAGAAAACTTTGCTATCTTAGGATGGGGTACACCACCTACAAATTCCCTTCTAGTATATGGCATTCCTGTTGGATGGCGATAGTTTTTTCCACGCATGATCAATCACTTCCCCCGATGCGATGCCAATATTTAAATTATTGTGCAAGGATAATTTTTAACTAGAGAAGTATATGCCAGAAATTGCAATTGTAATGGTTGAACCTGAAAACCAAGGAAATATTGGCGCAGTAGCAAGAGCTATGAAGAATTTTGGATTAAAAGAACTTTACCTTGTTAGGCCAAAAGATGAGATAGGAGAGTTTGCAAGAAAAATTGCTGCAAACGCTCAAGATATATTAGATAATGCAAAAATTTTATCTTCATTTGAAGAAGTAAAGAAAAAATTTAACTTAATTTATGGAACTACAGCGATACCTGCTAAGCGTTCAACAAATGTGTTAAGGATAACTATTACACCAACACAATTAGCCAATACAATTTCAAATGCGAAGGGAAAGATAGCAATATTGCTTGGAAGAGAAAGTCATGGTTTATCAAATAAAGAGTTAGAAGAATGTGATGCGGTGGTAACTATCCCTTCAAGTCAAGAATATCCAACACTAAATGTAGCTATGGCGGGAACAATTATCTTTTATGAGCTTTTCCAAAAAATTAGATATAGAAGAAAGAATAAGTTTAGGATAGTAGATAATAAAACTAAAGAGTTACTGATAGAAAAATTAAAAGAAATTGTTAGTCGAACAAATCTTCCGCCACATAAAGTTAGGTTGATAATTAGAGCCTTCAGAAACTTTATAGGAAAGAGTGTCCTAAGTGATAAAGAGGCAAGACTACTACTAACAGCATTTAGTAGGATAGATAAAGCATTTTTACAAAAGGGGAAAAACAATGGTCACAAATTTACCTGCGAAAGCAAAAGCAATATGGGCTAAAGCGATGATAGTTAAGGATCCAGAAGAAAAACTTGAGCTACTTAAACAATTTTATAGTTCATTTCCAAAGCATAAAGCTACTGAAAGGTTAGAAGTACAGATAAAAAGGCAAATAAAAAGGCTTGAAGAAGAAATTGAGAATAAAAGGAAAAAACATGGGAAAGTAATTAACATTTGGAATGTAAAGAAAGAAGGTGACATACAGGTTACAGTTTTGGGAACATTTTATGATACACTAAATTTTTTTGAAAAAATTGTAGGATTAGAGATTGACCAGTTTGAGGTATATACAAGACCACAGATTGGTACACTTAAAATCGATTCAATACTTTTGCAAGTACTTTTATGCCCATTTGATGAATCAATTGGAGAAGAAAAGCAAAAAAAAATTAGTAATCTACTTTATAATGCAGACTTATTTCTAATAATTTTACCTAACAGTAACTATATCACTTATTTTAACAAACTAATTTCATGGCTTGAACAGAATAACATAATATTAAATGCAAAAAGAAAAGAGGTTAAAATTGAGAGAACTTCAGAGGGGGGAATTAGAATTGTTGGCAAATCAAAGTTCATTACGGATGAAGAGATAAAAAACTTTCTTAGGGAATATAATATAGTTAATGGAATTGTAAAAGTATCTATTGAAACAACTTTAGAAGATTTGGAGACTGTTATTTTTGGACAAGTTAGTAAACCTGCAATACTTTTATGCAATAATATAGAACAAGAAAGGGAAATAAAAAAATACTATACAGAGGTATATAATCTGAAAGTGTTTTTTGAACAAAAAGAATTGTTAAAGAGCGTCCTTGAAATACTTGGAGTAATAAGAGTATATACAAGGAGAAAGGATGGTGTTGTAGCAGAACGCCCTTTATTAGTTGAAAAAGGAAAGACGGTAATAGATGTTGCAAAAATCATTCATAAGGAGATGGCTAAAAATTTCCTATATGCAAAACTTAATAGAAATGGAGAAGAATTAAAGGTTGGCAAATACTTTATACTAGAAGATGGGGACATAGTTGAGATAAGATCACGTTAACCTTTTACATTTATAAAGTAGAATATGTTCAAACAAAAATTCTTCTCTTAATATCTCTTCATAACTGAAATTATTTTCTTTTAAAAAATTAGTAATTTTAGATAGATTTGAGAGTGTTGAGGCAACGAAAAATATTGAGCCATTAACTTTTAGTAGTCTAAAAGAATTTTTTAAAAAAGTTATAGTAACTTCACAGCCTTCATGCCCACCATTAATTGTAATATCGTTAATTGATTCTGATGGAAGATAAGGGGGGTTAAAAATAATAGTATCAAAAGAAAAAGGTCTAAAGCATGATGCAGAATCACAGCAAACAAGATCAATTTTTAAATTAAATATATTTTTGGTTTTAAATTCTTTTAAAACATCAAAGTTTATATCACAACCTACATAAAATTCGGATTTATCATTAATCGACTCTGCGACTTTTCCGGATCCAAAACCAATTTCTAGAACCCTACCTAAAGTATTATATGAATCAAGTCCTCTTATTAGTAAAAAAGTATCTTCTGCAGGTAAGTACATGTTATATAGCAAAAATTTTTTACTTTAATAAAATTTTTGCTATAGAAAAACATTCATGAGGGGTGAGATTTTCTACACGTGCATCTAAATTTAAATTCAAGTTCCTTTCTAAATTGGTGAAGTTATTTTTATTTAAATGTTTTATAACTGTTCTTACCTTTTTCCCTCTAAATGTGAAAAGAAAATTGATATTTTTAATTAAATCATCATTCAATATATGCTGATTTTTTGGCTCAAATTTTACAATGTAAGAAGAAACCTTTGGAATAGGATAAAAAGCTGTAGGAGGAATCTTATCATAAACATTTATTTTAAAAGCAAGTTGCGCTATAACTGAAATAGCTTTATAGTTCTTTGATGGTGGTTGCGCAATTAATTTTTCAACAAAATCTTTTTGCAATGTAACAGTTGCAGAGAAAAATGATTTTGATGTAAGCCAATAAACAAATCTTTTAGAAATACAATAGGGCAAATTCGACACCACCTTATCGAATGTATAGTTTGTCTTTAACGCATCACCATTAATCAATATTAAATTTCTGTATTTGGCAATTATCTTTTGACTTTCTTTAAATAATTTTTTATCTATTTCATACGAGATAACAGTGTTTGCTTTTTCGCACAACCTTTTAGTTAGCTCACCGTAGCCTGTTCCAATTTCAAGTACGATATCATTTGGTTTAACATCAGATAAGAGTAACAAACGCTCTATATAAAATGGGTTTACAATAAAATTTTGGCCTAATCTTTTATTGTAGCTCAAGAGACTTCTTTGATTTTAAAATTTTACTTTTAATCTTTTTAATTCTATAGAACTCTTCCCGTTCCATTTCACTTATTCGGAGTGAAATGAACATTATGGCTCTTTCTATTGACGGGATCACATAATATTTTAATGAATTCACCCGAATTTTTGTTGAACGAACTGCTTCTGCTAATGCTAAAATTATTTGTTGAAGTTCAATTAACTTTATTAATGCAGTAATAACTTTTTCTGTTTCAGAAAACACTTTTTCTGATGTAGGATGGAGATCCAAAACTGTAGAATAAAAATTTGCAAAGGAGTTCTTTTGGAAGATAACAATTTGTGGAAAAGATATACCCATAACAGAGTTGAATGTAACTTCAGCATCTAAAGCACCTTGCATTAGATTTATAAAATTATGAAAACTTTGCTGATCAGAAAAAGCCTTAATAGCAATTACCGTAGTATAAACTTCTTTTAGAGAGAAAGAAACTTTTTTAGATTGTTCGACAAATTCTCTTACATACTTTGACAACTCAATTAGTAGGACGTCAAGTTTTTGCTGCAAAAGCTCTTGCCCCCGTTTGGCGGCTTGTAATCTCTTTTTTAGCCTTAAAAGTTCACTTCTAGTAGCCTTTAATTGGGACATATTATGACACTCTAGATCTTTTAGAAGGATGATACTTTTGGATTGTATTTAAACTAATTCTTTTCAATTCACTTTCTGGGAAAGATGATAGAATGTTCCATCCAATATCTAATGTTTGTTCGATACTTCTTTCTTCATACCTACCTTGTGACACAAATTCTTTTTCAAATCTGTCTGCAGCCCTTAGATATAAGTGGTCACGCTCTGTTAAAGCTTCTTCACCCACAACAGCCACCAGTTCACGTAAGCTTCTTCCCTCCGCATACATGTAGTATAATTGGTCAGAAAGTTCTCTATGATCGTCTCTGGTTTTATTTTGACCTATTGCTTCTTTCATTAACCTTGAAAGCGAAGGCAAAACGTCTATAGGAGGATATATACCACGTCTATGCAAAGCACGATCTATTATTATTTGCCCTTCTGTTATATATCCGGTTAAGTCTGGAATAGGATGGGTAATATCATCGTTTGGCATAGTTAGAATTGGCATTTGAGTAATTGAACCCAGTTTTCCAAGAACACGACCTGTTCTTTCATAGATTGAGGCAAGATCAGTATACATGTAACCAGGATAGCCTCTTCGTCCTGGAACCTCTTCTCTAGCTGCAGAAATTTCTCTTAGAGCTTCACAGTAATTGGTCATATCTGTAATTATTACCAAAACATGATAATCTTCTTCGAAAGCAAGGTATTCGGCTGTCGTTAATGCAAGTCTTGGTGTTAAAATTCTTTCAATAGCAGGGTCTTGAGCTAAATTTATAAATAAAACAGACCTACTTAAAGCGCCACTTTCCTCAAATGAATTTATAAAAAATCTTGCTTCATCAACAGTTATACCAAGTGCGGCGAATATTAAAAGAAATTTTTCTTCGGTTTTTCTGACTTTTGCTTGTCTTGCAATTTGAGCAGCTATTTCATTATGTGGTAGACCGTTACCAGAAAATAGAGGTAATTTTTGACCTCTTGATAAAGTGTTCATACCATCTATTGCAGAAATTCCTGTTTGAATAAAATCTGTGGGATAAGCTCTTGATTTTGGATTTATTGGAGAACCATTAACATCTAACTTTTCTTTAGGAATAATTGGTGGCCCATTATCAATAACCTTTCCTGAACCATTAAACATTCTTCCAATTACATCTGTTGAAACTGCAAATCTTAGTGGTTCACCTGTAAAGCGTACAACAGTATGCTCCCTACTTAAGCCACCTGAACCTTCAAAGACTTGCACTACTGCCATTTCAAATGAAGTCTCTAGGACTTGACCATGCCTTACTGAACCGTCTTGAGCAACAATTTCTACATATTCACCATATGCCACATTTCTTGTTTCTTGAACAAATAAAAGAGGACCTGAAATCCCACTAACAGTTTTGAACTCCCTTGTAATTATAGATTTTGTTGTCAACTTTTAACACCTAAAGCTAAAGAGGATAGGTCTTCTTTTAAACGTGCTAGAAGATCAAAGTAAAATGCTTCAAATTCTTCATTAGGAATAAATTTCATTCTACCTAATTCCTGAACTGAAGGAAGTGAATTTATTTTACTTACTTGAACACCATTACCTACCAGCTTCTTTGATTCATTATAAAAATACGAGAGAAGACACATCATATAATAATTTTTCTTTAGGTCACAATATGAGTCTGCAGCTGAATAAGCATGTTGCATTAAATAGTCTTCCCGTATTTTACGTGCATACTCTAGTATAAGTTTTTGAACTTCAGAGAGTGCATCAGGTCCCACAAGTCGTACAATTTCAATTAATTCCTCTTCTTCTTGTAAAACTTGCATGAACTCTTTAGTTAAATTTGGCCAATTAGGAAAATATTTAACAAACCATAAATCTAGTTCATTTTTATACAGACTATAGCTAGTCAACCAATTTATTGCTGGAAAATGTCTTCTTTGAGCTAAGCTAGTATCTAGGGCCCAAAAAACCTTAACTACTCTCAGAGTACTTTGAGTTACAGGTTCTGAGAAATCGGCACCGGGAGGAGAGACGGCACCAACAACTGATATGGAACCATACCTTTCATCTGAACCTAAAACTTCACAGCGGCCAGCTCTTTCATAGAATTCAGCAATTCTTGACGATAGATAAGCGGGATAGCCTTCTTCGCCAGGCATTTCCTCAAGACGACCTGAAATTTCTCTTAGAGCTTCAGCCCATCTAGAAGTAGAGTCAGCCATCAGGGCTACATCATATCCCATATCTCTATAGTATTCTGCTATTGTCATGCCAGTATAAATGCTGGCTTCTCTTGCAGCTATTGGCATATTACTTACATTTGCTATTAAGATAGTTCTATTTATCAATGGTAGACCTGAACGAGGGTCTTTTAATTCAGGGAATCTTTCCAGAACTTCTGCCATTTCATTACCTCTTTCCCCACAACCTATATATACAATTACATTAGCGTCAGCCCATTGTGCAAGTTGGTGTTGCATAACAGTTTTTCCGGTACCAAATCCACCTGGAATTGCAGCGGTACCACCTTTTGCTATAGGGAATAAAGCATCAATTATTCTCTGACCAGTTATAAGAGGAAGATGTGTACTTACACGTCTTTTAATTGGTCTTGGCTTTCTAATCGGCCATTTGGTAACCATCTTCACTTCTAAAATATTATTATTGCCACAATCTATTTTTGCAATCGTTTCATCTATAGTATAATCGCCTTCCTCAATAATGTAGGAAATCAGACCGTTTTTTGTTTGCGGAGGGACCATTATAGCATGCCTTTCTAAAAGAGGAGATTCCTTAACATATCCAAGTATGTCGCCGCCTACAACTTTATCACCTGCTTTTTTAGTTGGAATAAAATGCCATTTTTTGTTTCTTGGTAAAGCATCAGGGTATATTCCTCTTCTTATAAAGAAACCAGACTCCTTCTCTAAGAATGTTAAGGGCCTTTGTATACCATCAAAAATTTGATTTAAAAGACCAGGACCTAACTCGACAGAAAGCAGTGCCCCTGTTGGTTCTACAGGCTCTCCTGGTGATACACCTGTTGTATCTTCGTAAACTTGTATTACCGCATTATCACCCTCTATTCTAATGACTTCACCTATTATTCTATCTAATCCAACCTTTACCATTTCATACATTGTGATGTTTTCCATATTTTCTGCAAAGACTACAGGCCCAACGACCTTTTTAATTATACCGAATTTCAACTTTTGCTTAAGCATTCCTTACCACCACTATTTAGAAAGTACCTATTTTAAAGATTAATTTTGGTTTTAGAGAAAGGAAAGTAATAAATATTAAATAACCAAGGGCTTTAATGCATAGTGAGCCCAATGACAACAGCATACGAGGTACCAGCAGACCTATTAATAAAAAGATTGGCAGAGTATATTAGGAATAATGTAACTCAGGTCACGCCTCCAGAATGGTCTTTCTATGTGAAGACGGGTGCACATAGAGAGAGACCGCCTCATGATAAAAATTGGTGGTATTTTAGAGCAGCCTCACTTTTAAGAAAGATATATTTATATGGACCTATTGGAGTAAATGAGCTTAAATCCATGTATGGTGGTGCACGAAGTAGTAAGCATACAATAAGACATCATAAGGATGCAGGAGGATGTGGAATACGTAAAGTTTTACAACAGTTAGAAAATGCAGGTTTAATCACTAAATTAGAGGGAAAGGGAAGGGTATTGACAAGTAAAGGAAGAAGCCTTGTAGACAGATTAAGTCGAGAATTACTTGAGTCACTTGCAAATGATAAACCTGAATTAAAAAAATATCTTTAGGTGATTAAAATGTGCGCTTATGTACCAAGCCAACCCCCAAAGGAAGAAGAAAAACAACTTAAACTTAGGATCATTAGAACCTTTTTAACTCCTGAGGCAAGACAACGTTTAAACAATGTTAGAATTGTTAAACCGGAAATTGCAGAATTTGTTGAAAATCAAATAGTCCAATTGGTATTATCAGGAAAATTAAAAAGACAAATAACTGAGGAAGAGATTAAAGAAATATTAAGTAACATTGCAGAGAGGGAGAGGAGAGAATTCAAAATAAGGAGGGTTTAACATATGGGCGCTATAAAAACTAAAGGTTTAAAACGTAAACTTTTAGTTGAATATTCAAAGGCTCAGGGAGTGCCAACTTGGGTGGTATTAAAAACAAAAATGAAGGTAAGAACAAACCCTCAACGTAGACATTGGAGAAGAAGAAAATTAAAGCTTTAAGAAGGTGAACATAGTATGCCAGATAATAGGTTGGATGAAGTAATTTTTACTGTACCGTTATGGAAGGCGTATAAATCAGAAACGAATAAGAGGGCTAAAAGAGCGGTTTCAGTTTTAAAAGAGGAAGTTTTAAAAAGAGTAAAAAGTGAAGAAGCAAATATAGTCATAGATCAGATAGTGAATCAGAAAATTTGGAAGAGAGGGATAAGAAGACCGCCACGTAAAATATTGGTTAAACTTAAGAGACAGGAGGATGGAAAAATATTAGTTACATTACCCTAGTCAACAAAAAGTCTATACATACCATTGCATTTTAAACAAATAACTTTAACATGTAACTTAGGTGTATTTAAAATTCGTATTTTAGAGTCAATACCTGGAAATATTGGAGCTTTACATCTTTTACAAAAAAAGAGCTTATAAGGATAGGGTAAACGCAAATTAAATTTTAAAGATAACCTTTTTATAAGTTCCAACTGCTTTTCCCCTATTTCTTTATTGATAATTGAGTAGTGTATAGCATTTGAAAAAAGGATTTGTATTCTTTCTAATGCGATCTTTTTTTGTAATCTTTTGATTTTCTTCATCAGAGAGGGAATAAGATAAAGTTAAATAAAAATGTTTGAAAAAGAGATTATCATGATAAATCCAATTTTTATATTAGCAGAAACTGCATTAGAAACAATACCATTAGAAATAAGAGATGATAGAATAATAGTAAATTATTGTAAAAAAAGGAGGAAGAAGCCATCAGAAGTTCTTTTAGATCAAAGTTATCATCATAAAGCAATTTTTCAGTTAAAAGACCATGAGAAAAGAGGTAGACCGGATATTGCACACTTTTCATTACTTGAGGCAACAAGTATTCCCCTATATTTTGAAAATAAGATAACAGTTTATGTACATACTTTAGATGATAAAATAATAGAGTTAGGAGCCAACGTTCGACTGCCACGAGTTTATGAAAGATTTGTAGGATTAATTGAAAAGCTATATTCTGAAAATATTATAAAAAGTGAAGGAAAGATTTTATTAAAATTATATAAGGGGACATTAAAAGATTTGCTTTCTAAAATTAAGCCATCCATTGTTATCGGATTATCACGCCTAGGAGAAAAAAGTAATTTTGAAAAAGTTGCACTTTTAGGACTAAAATTTGAAAGACCCGCTTTTATAGTTGGAGGGTTCGCAAAAGGAACATTTAAAGATGAACATAAGCTATTAATGAACCACATACTTTCTGTTAGCAATTATTCTCTTGATGCTCATGTGGTAACAGCAAGATTACTTTATGAAATAGAAAAAATTATGATTATAATGAAAGTTAAATTTTAATAGGTTAGATAATTTAAACCAGTGATGAGCGATCGTCGTCCAGTCTGGTCTAGGACACCAGCCTTCCAAGCTGGTAACCCGGGTTCAAATCCCGGCGATCGCATTTAAATCCTCCGTTTATAATCGCTACCCGACTATGTTAGCTGAAACTTAACGAATTTTTTCCAAAAGGTTTATTAAAATATTATATAAATCTTTGCATAAATAAACTTGGAGAAAGTATGTCCTTTAATAAAAAATGAAGGAAGAAAAAAGGTATAGAAAAAATAAAAATCTTTTTTTATTACTTATAGGGAATAAAGTGCGGTTGGGCCGGTCGTCTAGTTTGGTTAGGACGACGCTCTGACACGGCGTAGGTCCCAGGTTCAAGTCCTGGCCGGCCCATTTAATTAATCAAAAAAGTAAGATATTCTGATAAAAATAAAGATAAAGATAAAAATATATTTATATTTGTAAATTTTATATTTTGGCTTATGAGATTAAAGGATAAAGTTTGTTTAGTTACTGGGGCATCAAGAGGTATAGGAAGAGCGATTGCATTAACATTTGGTAGAGAGGGGGCGGATGTTGCAGTTAATTATTCGAAGAGTAGGGAAAAGGCAGAAGAAGTTGTTAACGAAATAATTAAATTTGGAAGAAGGGCTATTGCAGTAAAGGCTGATGTTTCAAACAAAGAGGAAGTAGATAAGATGGTAGAGACTGTAATCAAAGAGTTTGGTAAGATTGATGTTTTAGTAAATAATGCTGGAATAACATGGAGAAATCCAGATATTTTAGGCGCAACGAAAGAGGAATGGGAAAAGGTTTTGGGCGTAAATTTACTTGGCACCTATTATTGTATTCAAGCAGTGGCACCCTATATGATTAAACGAAGGTATGGAAAAATAATAAACATAGCATCTTTAGCGGGAATAGGTGTAAGCATTGGAGAAGAGGTGGCTTATGCGCCCTCAAAGGCAGCGGTAATTAATCTAACTAAAAGACTAGCATATAAACTTGGACCTTATAATATTAATGTTAATGCAATAGCACCTGGTCTAATTAGAACAGAAATTTTGTCAGTTGGCCGTAGTAAAGAAGAAGTAGAAAAATTACTGGAAGAGGTTGCAAAATTAACGGCATTACGTAGAACAGGAGAGCCGCAAGATATAGCTAATGTTGCACTATTTCTAGCGTCAGATGAATCCAATTTTATAACAGGACAATTAATTGTCGCTGATGGGGGAAGGTTCAACTTCCTTTCACATAGTCTATAAATTATGCAATGGAATAAAATTTTAATATAGAGAGCTGTTTTTCCCTTTTGGTGTGGCCTCCGTGGTGTAGTGGTAGACACAATGGCCTGTGGAGCCGTTGGCTCGGGTTCGATAAATCTTCAACAGGTTCGAAAATCCCGACGGAGGCCCCTTAAAATATCCATTGTGAGGAACCATCTGTATAATTTTCTTTTTTAAATATTGGTGGTTCCTTCTTATACCTTTCTATAGCCTCCATAGTTGCCTTAAAAGCTTGGCCACGCGATTCTGCTGCAACTATTACTGCAACAATAGGTTCTGTTGGCAAAAATTCACCTTCTAAATGAATAATTGATATATGGTTTAATGAATACTTTGATTTAAGTTCTGAACATATTTTTTCTATTATTTTATCAGCTTCATCTTTGTATGCTTCTATTACTACATTTTTTACTTTTTTATCTGAAATTGTACTTTTCTCCTTAGAGACTCCTAAAAAAGTTACTATTGCACCAACTTCACTATCTTTTATATCCTCTTGTATTTTGTTTACTAACTTAAACAAATCAACAGAATTTTTAGAATAAACACCAGATTTTATCATGACAACATATAGCATAATTTTATTCTATAATTAAACATTTAATTTTTAATTTTCTTTATTTAGTTTTAATGTGATGAGAAACCTTTTTCGGTTTCCTTTTCATTCTATGACCACAGATGGGGCAAAAAATTTCTTTAACATTTTCAGCAACTCGACCACATGCAGGACAGTATATTATCCATTCTATACTTCGCGTAATGCCCTTTACTGTTAATGACTTAAACTCTATTCCTAGAAAAGAGGCCACATTCTGTAGTGAGTAATCATCTGTAATTATTGTGACCTTTTCTCTTTGAGTATCTTTTAAGAAAAGAGATAATGCAATAATTGACTTATCTGCTTTGGATAATTTTGATTCTGAAAGGAGACTCACCTTTTCTTCAACTTTTATATTGTAATAATTTGGAGGGGAAATTATCTTTATTAATCCTTGCGAAATTAGTGCATCTATCTTCAATTTAGATAATTTGTTTTTTCGAATTTCATTAATGACTTCTTCAGTAGTATATAGTTGGAAATCCTTTGAAGGGATAAATCCAAATATAAAGGCTGTTGCGTCAAGAACATAAATCATAATATACCAGTCCTATCAAAGCCTAGTTTTTCTATATGGGATAGTCTGCCACCAAATAATCTAATAATCTTAGCCTTTTTTTCATCTTTCATTATTTTTACTTCTGCATTTTTATTTAACAAATATTTTATTTGCCCGTCAACAACTACATAGAATTTATTTGAGCATGTAATTGTTATAGGTAAAGGTTGAAGAATAAATTGTGGTACTCTTTGAATTGAACCTATTAAGTTTAGTAGAAAAACTTCAAGAGTTTCATCAACTATTGGACCGCCTAGAGAGAAAGAGTGACCCGTTGAGCCTGTTGGAGTAGACACAATAACACCATCCATTTTTTTCCTAATATAGAAATCATTTTGAATTATAGAAAAAGTTGGAAGATGGGTTAGAGAACTTCTATAGACTAATATCTCATTTAATGCACTTTCCTCTATAGATTTTTGCCTAAGAGACAGTTTTAGCATCATACGCTCTTGAATTAAATACCTATTTTCTTTGATAGCCTCTATAGCTAAGTTTATTTCATCTGGAAAGATCTCTGTTAGAACACCCTTAGAGCCAACATTTATTCCTAGTATTGGAACTTGTTGTTTTAAATTTCTAACTATTCCAATAATTGTACCATCACCGCCTAACACGCATAAGATATCAGTATTTGATGGAGATATTTCATCTATTTTTAATGATGGTAATGAATTATATTTAAGTGGAAAAACTGTATTTAAATTAAAATTACCAGTTGATAATAATGTATTGATAACCAATTCTATTACTTTTTTATTTGTTTTTTTAACATTGCCACATATCGAAATATTTTTCATTTCCAAGTTAGTATCAGCTCTTTTATAATGGTTACAAGAATTACTAAAAAAATATTTTTATTTAGTTCTTTCAGTTCTTAATATGCCCGATGAAATAAAGGAAGAGCCGTCTGAGCTATCCTGTAATGAAGATGATTATGAGAGATGAGGGCCTTTTTATCCTTTCCCTTTTACACGCATTATCTTAACTCTTCCTAAAACCCTCCAGTATTCCACTTCAACACCTTGACTAATCTGTTTACTAATATCTTCCTCTTTAGGAAACGGTATTTCAAATGTTTCGAACGTTTCCAAATCCATTATTTGAATTACATCTCCAGTAATAGCTATAACTTGACCATTTCTTTTATCAATAATAGGAACTTCGACCATAGCATCAACGGGACTAACAATACTGCGCTTAACATTATCAAATACACCTATAGCAACAACTCTTGCTTTTGCAGAACCATGTTTTCCTGGCTTGCTTTTGTCATATTCTACAATACGACAAGGTTCACCATCGATAATTATGTACGAACCTTCTTTTAAGCTACCTAAGTCTGTAGGCCTACTCAAGTTTCATTCACCCATCATATAGGAAGAAATAAATTAATATATAAAAGTAGTGTGATAGCAAAAAATTTTTAATAATAATTATTTGCTTTGGTTAAACAATAAAGGACATAAAGATATGCCTAATCAGTATAATGGGAGGAATGTAGAAAGGAGGTTTTTGATTTTTGCTTGATCAGTTAAGGGAAGGACTAAGAAATGCTATAAGGAAATTAATCTACAGTGATGTTGTAGACGAGAAAACAGTAAGAGAATTTGTGCGTGATATACAAAGAACATTACTCCAAGCAGATGTGAATGTTAAAATAGTTTTAGATATCACCTCAAAAATAGAGAAAGAGGCGTTAAAAAGCGATATACCAGCAGGATTATCTAAGAGAGATTATATTGTTAATTTATTGTACAACGAATTAGTTAAGGTATTAGGTGAAGGAGTAGAAATCAGTTTCCCCAGAAATGAATTTAATGTAATACTTTTAGTTGGAATACAAGGTTCCGGAAAAACAACCTTCGCAGCCAAGTTAGGTAAATATTTTTCTAGAGAAGGATATAAAGTGGGAGTTATTTGTGCAGATACTTTTCGCCCAGGAGCCTATGAACAATTAAAAACCCTATGCGAGAAAGCAAAAATAGAATTTTTTGGCAAAACTAATGAGACTGATCCTATAAAAATTGCTCTTGAAGGAAAAGAATATTTCCAAAAAAAGGGTGTGAATGTAATAATTGTAGATACAGCAGGAAGGCATAAGGAAGAAAAAGAGCTTATAAATGAGATGAAAATGATTAGTGAACATTTAAATCCTAAACTAGTTCTTTTAGTTGTTGATGGCACAATAGGACAACAAAGCTATATTCAAGCAAAAGCATTTCATGAAGCAACACCTATTGGAGGGATTGTTATAACTAAATTAGATGGGGCAGCAAAGGGAGGGGGGGCGATCGCAGCGGCGGCTTCGACTCAAGCAAAGATACTTTTCATAAGTACAGGTGAGGGATTAGATGATATAGAAAAATTTAGTCCCCAACGCTTCGTTGGCAGATTATTAGGTTTAGGAGATATAAAAGCAATATTAGAAAGGGTGAAACAGGCTGAAATAGAGGCAGATGAAGTTAAGACAAGAAGAATTATGTCAGGTAAGATGACTATTGATGATTTATATGAACAATTACTTCAATTGAAAAAGTTTGGGTCTATAAGGAAAATCTTAGAGCTTATTCCCGGGATACCTGAAATGGATACAATTGATTTGGACGAGGTTGAGGATAAAATAGAAAAATGGAGGTTCATCATTCAATCCATGACAAAGGAAGAAAGACGTGATCCCGAAATTATAAATTCGTCTAGAATAAGGAGAATAGCTCGTGGAGCAGGAGTTGAAGAAAAAGAGGTCAAAGAAATGTTGAAACAATATAATAATATGAAAATAGTTATGAAGAAGACAAAAGGAAGATTTTTACGGGGAATAATTAGGTAGAGCGATGAGAAAGTGCACAATATATTTTGTAGTTCAAATGGAAAGATTTTTAAAATAAAGTTATTCATCTAAGGAAATCAGAGAGAGATTAAAATGCCTAGATCAAAAGGATATAGAAGAAAGACTAGAAGTCTATTAACTAAAGATAGTAAAGTGAGTTCTGGCCTTTCTTCAATTATAAGAGAATATAAAGTAAATGATAGGGTAGTCATAAAAATTAACCCTTCAATTGCCAAAGGAATGCCTCATCGTAGGTATCATGGTAAGATTGGCATTATTGAAAAAGTATTTAGAAGAGCACTCTTAGTCAATATCAAAGATGGTGGAAAAACTAAAAAAATAATAGCTAGAATGGAACATGTAAACCCTTTAAATTATAATTAAATCAAGATAAAGAACAATATGACAAGTTAATATATAGAGGGGGAGAAAGTTTATGGAGAAAAAAATGATAAAAAAACCCATAACAATGGCAGAAGCAAAAGAAATTCTAGAAAAGGTAAATATTGAAGAGGCAGACCAAATTCAAAAAAGAACTATCGATTATCTAATAAAATTTACTAAAGTAGATTCAAAGATAGCCCAAAGAATTAAAGAGAGACTAATAAAAGAAGTTGAATTAACAGAGGAGGAGGCTATAGAAGTGATCAATATACTTCCATCGTCAATAATGGAATTAAATACAATTATAGCAGGTTGGAAAAAAATTTTCCCCACTGAGAAGAAAAATTTAATTTTAAATATTTTAAATGAAGAAAAAAGTAAAGGTGAGTAAATATCTCCTTTAAAGAAAAAAAGTTTGAAGAATATGCATATTTGTTAGATTTTATACCTAATGGCAGATCTATTGTTATAAAGGGTAAAGAAGGGCCACTGGTGCAAGCAATCGGCGAAGAGAATTTAATACTTTTAGAGATTCTTGCAATGAATAATGTTTCATTTGAGATTGGCGAGCGTATTTACATAGGAAAAGAAGGAAGAAAAAAGATTGTCAGTGTTTTGGGAAGAATAACCTATGCAGATCTAACACCAAATGCCAAGAGTGAACTACCTTATGTATGTGAAAAAATTATCTTAGCAAATGAACAAAAATTTGTAAAATATTTTAATGAAGCGTTGCCAGTTACACCTAGATTGCATAGTTTGGAACTCATTCCCGGAATTGGAAAAACCTATCTTAAAATAATATTAGATGAAAGGGAAAAAAAGCCGTTCGTATCTTTTGAGGACATAAATAAGCGAGTAGGTATAAAAGATATAGCAAAACTTTTAACCAAGAGAATAATTGAGGAACTTCAAGGAAATACAAGAATATTTCTTTTTGTTAGAAGGTAATATTTTAATAGATAGTCATTTTGTCGTTAACTTCAAAATTGCCATTGCAAGATCGCCATTGGTCTCCTCTAATGCAGCACGTGCAACTTCTTTAGATACACCCGCTTGTTGAGCAACTAAAAGTACATCTTCTTCACTATAATTTTTCTTAATTTGCTTTTCCTCAATTACACCCCCCATAACTTGATAAATATGCAAACCCTGTGCAACTACTTGAGAGACTGTTGGATTTTTTATTAAAATTTCTTTTTCCTCAGTGCGTATTATAACTTCTTTTACTGAAGGAATTTCCTTCATGTTTAGGCCTAAACGGTCCATCAACTTCTTTGCTTCCCTTTGATTTATTCTGAATCCCAACCTTTATCACCTACTTTTTATACACAAACCTGATTTAAAACGTTTAATTTGTGAATGTGAAGTAACAGCCTTGCCGACTCCTATAAATTCACCTTTAGGAGAGACAATAAATACATCAGAACCAACAAATACATTTTTTTCTAATTTTTTTATATTTTTAACAAAGATTGAAGAACTGTTTTTCACTAGACTAATTTGATCTTCTCTGATGATAGCAGTATTCTTTTTGAATATTTTACTTTTCGAAAGAATATTATATGCAGCGGGGGTTAAAGCAATTGTACCATTTGGTCGAAAACTTCCAAACAAAAAATTGTCATAAAATAATTGTTTGATTTTACCTGTTCTTTTTGAAAAGACTGGTTTAAATTTATCTATTTCTAGAGCGTTATGTACACCTTTACCGAATATATAGTCGATTACATATGAAATATCTTTTAATTCACGCATCTTTAAGGAGTAGATTTACATATAAAATAACTTTTTTCTTTCTCTCTAATAATGGTTTGTTAGTGCAATTTTTTTTAAAAAAAAATATAAGTAATGGAAGTTTAAGGGAATACTTAATGAACTGTGAAATTTGTGGAAAGAAGATAGAAGGGCGTGGAAAAAAGGTTCTGATCGAAGGTTCAATTCTAAATGTATGCTCATCTTGTGCATTGCTAGGAGAAAAGGAGGTTAACAGTAAAACCAAATTTGATAAAAAGAAAATAAAAATTACAACTATAAGTAGGCGATCAAACGAAGAAGATGAGATAGAAATAGTTCAAGATTTCGCTATCTTAATAAGACAAGCTAGAGAAAAGATGGGACTTTCACAGGATGCGTTAGCAAAAAAGATAAACGAGAAAGTATCGGTTATTAAATTGATTGAAACAGGTAAGTTAAAACCTAGCATTCTTTTAGGAAAGAAGATAGAAAGAGCCTTAAAGATAAATTTATTTACAAGAGCTGAAAAATATTAAGGTCCAACTTCCTATGGAAAAAGCAGTTCTAGTGACATACCCTGAACCGTATTGTATTAAAGAGGCAGTAGCATTAGCCAATACCGCGGGATATGAGATAGTAGAGATTATCACACAAAAATATCTTCTTAGGTCAAAGTATGGGTTAGGTGCAGGTAAGTTAAATGAATTGTTGAAAATAATTAAGGATAAGAAAGTAGATAAAATAATCTTTGATGAATCTTTAAAAACAGCCCAAGCATACAATCTTGCAAAAGTGCTTAAGAAAGAAGTTATAGATAGAGAAAAATTAATTTTACAAATATTTAATAGGAGAGCATCAACATTAGAGGCAAAATTACAAATAAAGTTAGCAGAATTAAGATATGAGCTTATGAGAGCAAGGGAAAAGGTGAAATTAGAAAAAATGGGAGAACAACCTGGTTTCTATGGATTAGGAGAGTATGAGGTGGACGTTTATGTAAACAAAATTAAAAGAGAAATAAATTTTCTAACTAAAAAATTAGAAGATATAAAACGTCAAAGAGCAATCCAACGTAAAGGAAGGAAAGAAAAGGGATTACTAATGATTTCTTTAGCAGGATATACTGGAGCTGGAAAAACTTCGCTATTTAATTATCTTACAGGAGAATCATTTTATGTTTCAGATCAGATATTCTCAACTTTGAAAACAACAACTAGAAAAATTTTAAATGAAAAAAGCATACTTATTTCTGATACCGTAGGGTTTATTAGAAAAATACCACCATATATGATAGAAGCATTTAAGTCAACTTTAGAAGAATTAAAGTTCGCAGACCTCATACTACTTGTAATTGATTCAAGCGAGGCTATAGAAGAGATACAGATGAAGTTTAATACATCTTACAATATATTATTAGATCTAGAAATAGACCCATTAAATATTGTTATTGTTTTTAACAAATTAGATCTTATGTCTGAAGAAAAAATAGAGAAAATAAAAAAATTATTTAATAATAAAGGGATAGAGTATACTTTTGTTTCCGCAAAAACAGGTGTTGGAATAAATATGCTAGTAGAGAAAATCAAGAACAAGCTTTTAGAGGAAGAAAAAACATACTTTTTAGATCTTCGGATATTGCCTCGAATTTCAAATGAAATCGATTTGTTGAAAAAAGTTTGTGAAGTCAAAGTGGAAAAATTAGGAGAACAATTAAAGCTAGAAGTTAAGGGAGGAAAAACAATTTTAAGACGTTTTGAAAACCAGCTTGAATATGCGAGAGGAAATTTTTGTGTTAAGAATCGGGCATAGGATAGAAAGAGATAAAAGAATTACCACCCATGTTGGATTAGTTGCACGTGCATTTGGTGCAAGAGGAATATATATTATTAATGCAGAAAAGGAAATAAAGTCTAAAATTGATGAGGTAACAAGAGTTTGGGGGGGACCTTTTATATGTGAAATAATTGAAGATAATTGGAAAAAGTTTATTCTGGATTGGAAAAGAGAGAAGGGCATAATAGTCCATTTGACGATGTATGGTATCCCCATAGAAGAGAAGATAGATGAAATAAGGTTAAGAAAAGGAAAAAAATTAGTTGTAGTAGGAGCGGAAAAAGTTCCAAGAGAACTTTATAGTTTAAGTGACTATAATATATCAATAACTACACAACCACATTCTGAAGTTGCAGCACTTGCGCTTTTCTTAGATAGATTCTATGAGGGAAAAGAGTTAAGTTTAAAATTTAGTAATGCAAAATTAAAAATAGTACCAATGGAAAGGGGGAAGAGGGTAATTGAAAGTAGAATATGAAGACTCATTTGTAAAAGCAGCTAGCTTGCTTGGTGGAGAAGAATATATTAGAGTAGCGAGAGCATTATTAAATAATGAAAATGCAACTGATGAAGAAATAGCAAGTGCTACAGGATTAAAGATAAATATTGTTAGACGGGTTTTATATGACCTTTTTGGACATTCGCTAATTTCTGGAGTTAGAGTAAGAGACCCTAAAAAAGGATGGTTTGTTTACAGGTGGCAAGCGCGTAGAGATCAAACAGAAAGTTTTATAGAGAGTCAAAAAAGAAAAATATTGGAAAAACTTAAGCAAAGACTTGAATATGAGGAAAGTAATGAATTTTATCATTGCGGGACACCTACATGCCAGAAAATGACTTTTATTGAAGCTATGGAGAATTTATTTAAATGCCCAGTTTGTGGGAAGACTTTAAATCTTATTAAAGATGAAGAATTTAAAGAGGCATTAAGATGGAAAATAAATCAGATAGAAGAGGAATTGGAGAAGAAACAATAATTAACGATGATATAGCAAAGAAGCTAAAGGAGTTTGGATGTAATGAATATTTGATAAAACACAGCTTATTGGTTGCGAAGATTGCGTGTAAAATTGTAGAATATCTAAAAAAGAATGGTTATTCAGTAGATGAAAATGCAGTACTAAAAGGTGCTATACTTCATGATGTAGGAAGAACACTAGAACATTCTGTAAGACATGGATACTTGGGTGGGGAAATTTTACGTAAAAGAGGATATGATGAAAAAATATGCCAAATCGTAGAAAAGCATGTTGGAGGGGGAATTAGCAAGGAAGAGAGTGTTAAACTAGGATTGCCTGCAAAGGACTATTTGCCATTAACTTTAGAAGAAAAAATAGTATGTTTAGCAGACAAATATGTTGAAGATAACAATATAGGTCCCCTTGAGAAAACACTTAATAAACTTGAACAACAGCTGGGTAAAGAAAACATGGCAAATAAGAGAATATTGAGTATAAAAATGGAAATTGAAAATTTGATGGAAAAAAAGATGGATGAAATAATAAATGAAGTAATTTGATAATTGTTATTCGGCTATATCCTTAGATAACTTTTCTAAATTTTCCTTTATTTTAATTAATTCTTCTTTTACAGAGCGCAATTTTTCCTTTAAAGAAAAGACCTCTTTTTCTATTTCTTCTCTTCTTCTTTTTTCTTCCTCATACCTTCTGTCGTATAATAAATCTAATTTTACACCTTCTTTAGCAAATTTTTCATACGTTTCTTTAATAAGTTGACCTGCTTTAGTTTTGCCAGTTAAATGATTTCTTATAGTAGCTTCGGTTCGACCTAATTCTTCAGCAATCTTTGAAATTGTTAAATCAGCTTTCTGTCTAGCAAATGCTGCGGCTGCAACTGCAAGTGAATCAATCCAAGTTAATCTTTCTTCAGGATTTTTTAATGCTCCTTCTAATAGATCTCGTCTTGATAACGCGCCTATTAATAAACAATATTCAAGTTTATGAATCTCATCTCTACCAATAGGATTTAATGATATTTCAATTTCATTCATTAACATTACCTCTTATTTCTGATGTATAAGCTTGTTGCCTATAAACTTTTAAAGTTTGCTTAGGATAAATTTGAATACCTTTATTAGTTATTTCAAAAGGATGGCGATACATTGAATGAGCAGTGCCTCTCATTTTCCAAACAATTATGCTCCTATATAATTTACCATCAAGTTCATCTAAATCTAATCTAATTATACCGTCAACCGCATGTTCTACACCAGGTCCTCCAAAACCTCTTTCAGTAATACTTACTTGTGATACGAGTAAAGATGTGCATCCAACACCGGATAAAAGTTTCTTTAATTGTAAAACAACAGTCCTTGCTATCACTGGTTTTGTTATGTATAGGGTGGTTACAGAATCAACCACAACCCTGTTTGCATTCAAGTCTTTTATGGCCGTTCTTAATACGTCTAATAAAGTTTGTATATCGTCAACCGATTTAACAACATACTTTTCCCTTTTAGCAGCTTCACCAATTCCCCCTGTAAAAGCATCTATAATCGCAAATTTTCCTTGTTCCTCAAATTTTTTTGGATCCCATCCAAGTTGTGACATATTTATTCTTACTTGTACAGGATGCTCTTCCAATGCAACATAAATACCAGGTTCACCTCTAATAAGACCATTATAAACGTATTGCATTGCAAAGATACTTTTTCCAGTTCCTGGACCACCGGCAATCAGTACTATATTCCTTTTAGGTATACCACCATTTACCAATTCATCAAATCCAGGAATACCAGTATAAATTCTTTCTATTTCCATTTACTTTCACCTTTATAGCGAGGGGTGGATTTGAACCACCGGTCTGCGGGTTATGAGCCCGCCGGGATAACCTAGCTTCCCCACCTCGCTATAGTTTTGGCAGAAAATGGAAGAATTTAAATTTTTTGTTTTATTTTCAGGAAAATTGTCTAAAGAAAATTGATTCATCAAAAGGGACATTGATTTTAAGATCAATGCCATAATATTGTAATGGTTTAGTTAAATGGCGGTGTGCTGATGGGGGAGGCATGTATAGTCCAGGGGCAATAGTTCTTGGTTTTATTCTTTTTTCTTTTGAAAGATTTGGAAATCTTGATTTACATTTTTCACATTTAAATCCTTTATTTTGTCCTAAGGATTTAGTTCTACTTTTACATCTGGGACAAATTGGATTTTCATAAACATATTCTTCGGCAAGCTTTAAAATATTTATATATTCAATATTAAGTACCTTTAAAGGATATTTTTTGTTAGGAGGACGTACACCACCTCCTACTTCTATATAATCACCTACTCTTAGCTTGCTTACAATGTTTCTAAAAGTTTTTGTGGGCTCGTAGGCGGCACAGTTTATTTCTGAGGAATCATCTTTTAATATAAAGAAAACATGTCCACCTCTTGTTATGATTGGATTAGTTTTTACATAACCTCTAATTTTTACTGAATAGTAGGGTTTTACTTCATTTATCTTAAAATAAAAGTTTAGATGCGCATTAGTTCCTTGATTTGTTTTAAAAATTAGGAAATGTGATACATCTTCTTCTATTTTTATCATATCAAAGGCTTCGATTAGTTTATTTGGAGATAGACCTCTTATGCCAAATAAGACAGGGTCATTGCTATGTGGAGTTATCAATATACGTCTACTGAAAGGATCATAATTATTAAATGTATATGGAAAAGTTTTTTCTGACATTCTAATTACAGATTCTTTGTCAACCTTCCTTGGAAGACCAAAATTTTTTGGAAGACGATAACATATCAGTTCATATGTATGTTCGATTAGGGGGTTCGCCAATGCTGCTAAGGCTCCAATGAGGCCTATTTCACCACCATAAGTCGTATATAACATATTATGCTTTTTGATAAGAGACTTAGCTTGTTTTATACTTAAAACTTTATACAAAGCTTCTTCTGAAAAATGTATCAAATCATCTGTAATATGTTCTTTTTCGCATAAGATTAAAGCGGGCGTTGATTTTTTAGTAGCGCTTGTATAGCTTTCATAAACAATTTTATTTGCTATACTAAATATTTTATCTTTATTTTCGTATTCAATTATAATTGAAACAGCGCCATTTCCTCTTGTTTTCCAAGGAATATTTGGATTTAAACGAACCAGATGGGGGTAATCTATGAAAGACACACCAATTGCAATTAATTCTTTAACTATAATTGATAAAGTGTATGTTGTACAACCATAATTCTCTGTATCTACATCGTCTAAACTTAAATGCAAGATTTTTTTGTGTAACATTACTGGATAAACCTATAACTCCACTTTATAAAATAATAAAAAATTTTGGGAACATATACTATTCAGTAATAGTTTAATATTGGTTGGCAGTTTTTAGTTGCATATTATTCTTCGACTACAATCATTGTTAGTGTAGAACGAACCTTATCCAATCGTCTTATTTTCCACGTTATTGTATCTTTTACCTTATCCATGCTATCTGCTTGTATTTTTGCAATAATGTCATAAACACCGTAGACGACATATACTTCTTTAACTTCTTCGATTTTTTTCAATTCCTTAACTAATTCTTCTTCTGTCCCCAAGTCCGCATTTATTAAAACAAATGCTAATGGCATATCTTACCCGTGTTTAATAAAGAAACGGATAATATTAAACTTTTCTCCTTATGTTCTCTTTTATATAAATATAAAATCCTTATAAATGCCACAATGAACATCATAACATAAATAATGAAAATATATGTAATTAATCTTAAGGAATGCGATCCTAAAAAATGTACTGCAAGAAAATTAAAAAGATTTGGTTTAGTGGAATTTATTGATAGAAAAAGTAGAATTGCCAGAGGTGCAATTCTATTGAACCCCTTTTCTGAGAAAGTCTTATCAAAAGAAGATAAGTATATTGTAGAAAAAAAGGGAATTATTGCATTGGATGGAAGCTGGAATAAAATTAGAGAAAAAGAGTTTGAAAAATATAAAAAATTATATGCTTTTCGTGCTTTGCCTTACCTCATTGCAGGGAATCCTACGCATTATGGAATACCAACAATGTTAAGTACAGTGGAGGCATTAGCCTTTGGATTATATATTATTGGATTTAAGGAGAAAGCATTTGACTTATTGAAAATATTTTCTTGGGGAACAAAGGCGTTTGAGCTCAACAGTGGGTTATTAGAAATGTATTATAGTGCAAATACTTCAGAAGAGATCATCTGCTTGCAGAATAAAATTTTAAAAAAGATTAAATCTAAGTAATTTAAAACAGAATATTGGGGGCATACGCTGGTGGACAGTTACGGAAGAAAATTCTGTGGAAACTCCTTCCTCCATGTGAGAGCGTGGCGCCGAGAGGCGCAACGGGAAACCGTTGGCAACGGAACAGAAACGCAACCAATCCTAGGTAGATGTCAATGATAAAAAATTGAGAATACCTAGGAATTGGGTGAAACGGCCGTCCCACGCGGAGCAAGACCAAACAGGGCGATGTGATCTCACTCGAAGCCCGGGTAGGTCGCATAGTCGAATGCTGTCAAAACAGAAGAAGGGTTACGGCCAGTGTATGCCCCTATTTTTTTAAAGATTCAACGTACCTTCTGTATTCTTCTGCAGAAAGAAGATTTTTAATTTCAGAGCTTAGATTTGTTGGTTTTATTTTAAATAACCAACCTTCATCATAAGGAGATTCGTTAATTTTTTCAGGATTTGTTTCAAGAGTTTTATTTACCTCAATTATAATTCCACTTAGAGGGCAGTATATTTCAGAAACCGATTTTATTGATTCTACAGTTGCAACAGCTTGGAATTGATTAACTTGCAACTTTACTTCAGGCAAAGAAACATAAACAATATCATGTAACGATTTTACAGCATAATCTGTTATACCAACTATAGCCACTCCTTCTTTCAGATATGTCCATTCATGTTGTTTTGTATATTTTAAATGTTCTGGGAAACTATATTTAGACATGTTCATCAACAGAGGTAGTTTAAAAATTAGAAAATAAACTTTTCAAATTCTATTTTCAACAATTATAATGCTTTGGTCCTTAGAAAATTTTGAACCACAAGATGGGCATTGAAAATTATAAAGTTTAAGAACATAGTATATTGGTTTTATATTTTCATCTGAATAAATTTTATATTTGCATACTTTACATACGAATTCTATCAATTGAGCTCAGTAGAAATATAGTAAAAGCCTAAATAAATATTTAGATAAGGGGTATCAATTTGAGTGAAAAACCGGACTTTAAAAATTATACATTGGTAATCTGCGAAAAATCAGATGCAGCAAAAAGAATAGCGGAAGCACTGGGAGATAATGTTAAGACAATAGAAAAAAAAGGAATAAAAATCTATTTTATAACAAATGCCAATAAAAAATATGTTATCTGTTCTGCCCTTGGGCATTTATATGGCTTAGGAAACTATCGTAAAGATAGAAAAGTTTATCCAGTATTCGATCTTATGTGGCTGCCATTAAATCACATTGATAAAAACAAGAGTAATGTGCACGATAGAATAAAAATTATAGAAGAACTGGCAAAAAACGCAAATGAATTTGTTAATGCATGCGATTATGATGTTGAAGGAAGTACAATAGGTTTTAATATACTAAGATATGCATGTAAGGTTAATTATTCTAATACATTAAGAGCAAAATTTTCGACATTAACAAAGGATGAGCTTAAATATGCATTCAAAAATTTGGGGAATCAAATTGATAAAGGATTAGTGAAGGCAGGAATTACAAGGCATGTTGTTGACTATTTGTGGGGCATTAATTTATCTAGGATTTTGATGTCTTCTTTGCAGCACATACCATATGGTGGAGGGGTATTAAGTACAGGACGAGTACAGGGACCAACTTTAAAGTTTATTGTTGACCGTGAAATCGAAATAAGATCTTTTGTTACTAAACCTTATTGGGTAGCAAATGCATTAGTTGAATACGATGAGACTGAAATTTATGCTTCTTATTTTAAAGATAAAATAATGAAGAAACGGGAGGCATTGAAAATTAAAGAAGAAAATGAAAGAGAAACAGGGATAGTAAAGGAAATTAGAAGGATAAAAGTTGAGTTAAAACCACCTACACCATTTAATACAGGAGACTTGCAAAAAGAAGCTTATAGAATATTTAAATTTTCACCTAGTTTAACGTTAAATATTGCAGAACAACTTTACCTACAAGCGCTTATTTCCTATCCAAGAACAAATAGCCAAAAGTTACCCAAAACTATCGATTACTATAAAATAATGAGGAGGCTAAGCGAAATAAATGAATATAAAGAAGAAACTGAAATATTATTATCTAAAAAACTAGTACCTCATGAAGGAGAAAAGGATGATCCAGCACATCCTTGTATTTACCCAACCGGAGAGATAGAAGGTATAGAGAAATTAAATGAAAGACAAAAGAAACTTTTTGACTTGATTGTAAGAAGATTCCTCGCAATCTTTGCTGAAAATGCAATAATGGAAAGAGATCAGATCTTGATTGATGTAAAAGGAAAACATTATTGGAAAATAAATGGAAGACGATACATTCACTTAGGTTGGATAAACTTTTATAAAAAGTATTTTGAAGCAGAGGAAGTTGAAATACCTTTATTCAAAGAAGGGGATAAAGTTTTATTGAAAACGATAAATGTGGAAGAAAAATTTGAAAAACGACCACCAAGGTTCAATAAAGGAAGCCTTTTAGAGAAAATGGAAGAAGAAAATCTAGGAACAAAGGCTACAAGAGCAGAAATTATAGACACCTTATACAAAAGAAAATATGTGGTCGGTGAAAGCATTATGCCAACAGAACTGGGATTCCAAGTAATAGAAACTCTTTCAAAGTATTCTGGAAGGATTATATCAGTGGATTTGACTAGAGAAATGGAAAAAAGTTTAGAAAAAATTGAATTAGAACAGGAAGAACCAGAAGATGTTCTAGAAAAAACATTTTACTTTGCCTGGCAAGCAATAAATGATTTATCAGATAATTTAGAAAAAATTGGTTTTGAATTAAAAAATGCAATGCGAATAACGACATTAGAAAATAAAACTTTGGGACTTTGCCCAATGTGCAAAGAAGGACTTTTAGTAATTATTAATAATAAGAAAACGAAAAAAAGATTTGTTGGCTGTACAAATTATAAGAAAGGATGTAGTTTTGTTGCACCTTTACCTCAAAAGGGGATCATACAAAATACTGGAAGAACATGCTCTACCTGTGGGTGGCCAATTGTACAAGTACGTAACGGTAAAAGTTTATGGAATCTTTGTATAAATTTTAAGTGCCCTACAAAGGTGAAAAATAAAAAATGAAAGAAAAGGTTTGTGAGATTTGTAAGAGAGTGGGAAAGGGGATATTTTGTGAATATCATGCTAAAGCATATTACAATATAATTGAACAATACAAATATTGGAAAGAAGCATATGAAGAGCTAACCTGGGAAGAGTATTTAACAAAGCTAATAGAAAATCCTGAAAATGGGAAATGGGTAAAAGAGGTAGCCAAATATTTAATAAGCAAAAAAATGGGAAGAGTGGTATATGATGATTAAGGAAAAAATAAAAATTTTGCAAAAGAAGATTTTAAATTTGAAAGCCAGTATATGGAAATCTTTGAGACTAAACATAATTAGAGACAATGTTTTGCTTTTAATAATTTTTGCCTACTTTGCTTTTTACAGTTCAGGAATAATAAATACAATATTAGAAGCTGGAAGATTACCTTCAACAGCTCTTTTTACACCTTATAAAAATTTTCAAACATGGATCGAATTTATTGTAGCAGTTTTTAACTTTACTGGAGGAAGCATTGGCGTTTACTTAATTTGGAGGGGGGCGAACAGTGTTTCTTCTAAAGATGCACGTATTAATTTTATTATAGGAATGTTGCTTTTAATAATTTCAACAATAATAGGGGTAATTATCATGTACACTAAATACATGATATAATTATACAAATATTAAAATTATGAAAATTATGATAAATTATTGGAAAATCGAGTACTTTACACATTAATAACTACTTGTAAAACTTATGATAAAAAATTTTATTAAAGATAGGGTATGATATAATAGATTTTTTAGAATTAAAATTTATAAACACTAAAATATGAGCTTGTCCTTTTAATTTCGCTAAAAAGTATAGAAAAGCTCTTTCTACTTTATCGTCATTAGGATATATATTAATAATTTGGGGAAAGGCATCAATAATGACTAAAGATTTAAGGGAAAAACTAAATAAAATTGAGAAAAAATCAGATACTTTAAGCTCAAATGGGGAAATTCTAATTACATTTTTTGAAAAATTTTTTAATTTCCATAGGTTTTGAAAAACGCTTGCAAAAATTATTCTTTCTGAATAAAGATTTGGGCAAGAAAATATTTTATTCAAAATTGCATCTTTTTCACTATTATTTTTATATTTATAGAAGATTGTAAAAAAGTGGTGGTTTGAAAAAACATTAATAAGGTGATTTACTGTAGACATTTGTACAGTAGAGCATGTGGAGATGATAAATAAATATTTATACTCGAATGGATTAAATATATACTTTGATGGTAATAATACTAAAGTAATATATTACTTAAAGACCCTTTTTAGAAACAAAAAAATTTATTTTAACATAGTTGACCACCCAAAAGACGCAGACGTAATAATCACGAGTGATGAAGATAAATATAAAAAGAATGCTTTAAATATAAATGAAATTGTTTTTGAACCAAGTTTAGATTTTAGGAAAATTGTTCAGAAAATGTTTAGAGAAGAACCGATATTTCTTGGTGTTGACCCAGGCGAAAGAACTGGAGTTGCACTTTATTATGGGAAAAAACTTATTTTAAATGAAGTAATTTCATCTTGGGAAAATGCAATATATTTTATAGTTGGAATATTAAAGGAATTCGAATATAACAGAAAAATTGTTAAAATAGGATGTGGTAATTTAAGGAGTGCAGATGAATTGAAAAAAATATTACAAGCACGATTTGATAATATAGAAATTTATTTCATTGACGAAAAGAGAACAACAAAAAATGTAAAATTAAAAGGAAAACAGAGTAAGGAAAAAGATAAAGTTTCAGCTTTAAAGATCTTGCAGAGAGATGGGAGAAAGGTTATTTAATAGCTTTTCTAAATTGTTGCCATTCAAATTTGTGCACGTAGCATTTTTCTGGATCCATTCAGGTAATAATTCAAAAACAGACTTTGAGGCGAATCTTGAATCTAATAAAAAAACTAGAGAAGGAGAAGTGTTCCTCGTAACCCGACCAATTGATTGCACCGCTTTTTTAATAGCAGGTTCGAGCATTGAAATTAAAAAAGCATTTTGAGAAAATGTTCTTTTTATATAACTCATTTTCAAAAAAAGTTGTTTTGTGGGAGGAGGTAGAGAAAGACCCACAACTATTACTGAACGCATTTCCCCTTCTTGAAAATTTTCGCCTTCAGAAAAACGACCTCCTTGGACTGCAAAAAGTAATGCACCTTCACTTTTATAGCTTTTAAAACTCGAACAGATTTTATCTGCTTCTTGTAGTGTCATATTAGATGATTCTTTAAAAAAAGGACGTTTAAAATCATATGCAGTAAAGAACGCTTTTTCTGTCTCTTTAAGAACCTTGTATGATGAAAAGAAAACGCCTACATTAACAGGCAAAACAGTACATATATTATAAATACGCCCAGCAATTTTTTTAAACAAATCAACTGTCCGTTCTTTATATTTTGTTGTTAATCCAGTATCAATAATAACCTGTATTTTTTTAATTAAATTTTGAGAATCAATCGAATAATATTTTGTTTTGGTGGGGTCAAGTTTTAAGATTGTAGAATAGATTTTAGGTGAACCTATGGTTGCAGACATCATTATAAATGACCAGAATTTATTTAATAGAAAACTAAATTCTATTGATGGATCAACATTGGTGAATACAAGCATTTTTTCTTTATAATTAATGTCAACATATAATAAAATATTTGGATAATTGATATAAAGAAGGAGATAATTCAAGAAAGTGTAAATTTTTATAAGATTTTTTGCTACATAAGGAAGATTTTTATGGGAAGTGATAAACACAGTACCTAAACAATTCGAAAGCATACTTTGTAAATCATTTATTTGATCAAGATTAAAGGATTTTAGTTCATTTTTAATGAGAGATTTGTCATGCGCAGAGATTTTATCAACAATAAAACAAATTCTATTAAATAGGGGATAAAGGAGGGAAAGCCATTCAACTAATTTGTGCAAACCGAGTCTTTGAGCTTCACTTATGCTTTGTTCAATATCCTTTTCCTTTATTTTAAATGTATAGATTTCCGATAAAATATCTAGTAAGTTATGGGATTCATCTAGAATAACTATTGTCTTTGAATAATCCTGCAAAGGTAAATTTAGGTTGAGGAATGGTAAATCTTGTAAAAAGCTATTATATGTCATAATGGATAGTTTTGAGGAAAAAGATAATCTTTTTAAAAGCTCGTATGGGCATATACGATAAATTTTAGCCTGAGATAAAAGCGATTCAAAATTTTCTGTATTAAATATAACTTTGGATAAAGTTTGCTGATCAAGAAAATAGCAATTGGATTTATAATAACATAGATTTGTTATACTTGCATATTTGCACAAAATGTTTAATGAAAAACTATCAAAATTATTTGTCTGATAGAAAAGACAAAGTTCATTTTTTGGAAATAAAAATGAGAATGGAAAATATTTTCTTTTTTGAATCTTTTTTGCTTCGCATATAATGTGTTCGATTTCGCGTTTTGTTCTACACAAATACAGTATAGAAAGATTAAGTTTCTCAGCTATTTCAAGGGAGGCTGAAAGAACTGAAACAGTTTTTCCGAATCCACTTGTAGCCTCAAAAATAAGGTTTTGTTTGTTCGCTAAACATGATTTTATAAATTCTATTGATTCAAGTTGACCCTCGCGATAATATTGATATGGAAAATAGGACATCACTATATATCTTTAGGATAATATTTATTCACCAAGCACAAAGTTACGTTTTTAAATAATTGGTTTGATCTTTAAGAATATGGAAGATAGTTACAGTTATAGAAAATACATTTATGACCTTATGGAAAAAGGTAAAATTGAGATAATTGGGAAATCTGTAGACAAGGATAAAGATGTTCCAAGAATGCTCTATCTTAAGCAAGACACCCCAATGCTTTTTACTGAAATTAAAAATTTTGAAAACACAAAAATTGTAGGAAATCTTTGTCCAACGTTAAAAAATTTGAGTGATGCATTAGATACAAGTGAAAGTAGATTAATGAACAAGATAATAAAAATTTTTTCAAATTTTAAAAAACCAACCATTATCTCTAATAAAGGAGAGTGGGTTGAAAAAAGGGTGGATTTAAGCAGGTTACCAATTCCCAAATATTATAAAAAAGATGGAGGATGCTATCTTACTTCTTCAATAGTTGCTTGCCAATTTCCAAATTCTGACGAAGAAAATTTATCTGTGCACAGGATAATGGTTTTAGGGAAGGATTATGGTGCTATTAGAATTTTACCCAGAAATTTATTTAAAATATTAAATGAAAAAGGTGGAAAAAGCGAAGTGGCAGTTATTATAGGGGTGCATCCAGCAATATTCTTGGCAGCCAGTCTTTCTTTAGATTATGGAGTTTCTGAATATAATTTAGCTAATTCACTTCTTAATGGAAAACTAAAATTAATTAGAACTGAAAGTGGGATAAAAGTTCCACTTGGGTCAGAGATTATTCTTTTGGGAGAAATAGATTTAAACCAAAGAAAAAAAGAGGGACCGTTTACAGACATAACAGGCACATATGATATCATACGTGAGGAACCTGTGATAAAATTTAATAAAATGCTTATTCCTAGAAGAGAAGATATTATTTTTCATGCATTTTTACCGGCCAGTAATGAGCATAAACTTTTTATGGGATTCCCCCAAAAAATAAAGGTAATAAATGCACTGAGAAGTAAGGGTATTAATTTCAAAAAAGTAAACTTAACAAATGGCGGATGTGCTTATTTCCATTGTATAATAAGTATAAAGAAGATAAAAGAGGAGGATGGAAAGGATACTATTAATTGTGTCTTTGAACATGTGCATTCCATAAAGTTGGTAATAGTTGTGGACGAGGATATAGACCCATATAAAGTAGAAGAAGTAGAATGGGCGCTGGCAACACGTTTCCAAGCTGAGAAAGGATTAATTGTCCTAAAAGACAGTCGCGGATCAAGCTTGGACCCCTCGACTTTTAAAACAGGTAAAACTTCAAAAATGGGTATTGATGCCACCTTACCTTTAAATGCTAAAAAAAGCAATTTTAAGCGGGCACAAATCAATGAATAGATTAGATTTAGCAAATGATATAGCTCAAAGGATACTTAGTGCATTAAGTAAATTTTATGAAAGTGATAAAAGGATAAAGATTAGGACAGCCCATATTTCAGGCGTATCTTATGAGAATATAGGTGACAGTGGTCTAATATTTTTAAGAGACATTTCAGAAAAAGGGAAATTCTCAGTACATACAACTATTAATCCAATGGGAGCAGACGTTTATAACAACACCTTTAATTTAAATGAACAGTTTATAAAGAAGCAGAAGGAGATAGCCAAAGCTTATCTAAGGATGGGGGCTATAGAATCTTTTACGTGTACTCCTTATGATTATTTTCTTGTTCCAGAAAAAGGAAACCATGTAGCATGGGCAGAATCGTCAGCAGTAGTGTACGGTAACTCCTTTCTTGAACTTTATACTAACAAAGAAAGTGCACTTAGTGCTTTGGCTAGTGCAATCCTGGGTGAAGCAATATATTCAGATATGCATATAGAAGAAAACAGAAGATGCAGCTTATCTTATAAATATGAAGAAAAAATTAACGAATTAATTTTAGGTTTACTTGCTTATCATGTAGGGAAAAAGGCAGAAAAACCCTTTAATATAAAGTTAGGAAGAGAACTTTCGTCACTTGAAAAAAAATCTTTGGCAGCAGCATTAGGGAGTATAGGTAATGTTGCAGTTTTTAAGATTAATGATGAGGGGAATGTTGATAGAAAAGTGTATGAAGTTTTAAAAAAGGATTTAGAAAAGGAATACATGGAATTGAATACTAGCGAAGACGGAGAAATCATTGTTTTAGGATGCCCACATTGGAATCATAATGAGATATTTAATTTTCTGAAAGAAATGAATGGGAGATCCTTTAAAAAGGATTGTATAATAGCTTGTTGTAAAAAAGCGTATGAAAATACAATTAAGATTTATGACAGAAAATTACTAGATAAAAAAAGAATATATTTTTTCAAGGGAGCATGCCCAATTTTTTCACCTTTACTAAAAGAATTAGGAGTAAGTAAGGTTATTACAAACTCGGTTAAGGCAGCGCATTATTATAAATATAGAGGTATTAGAGTTAATTTAAAGGAATTGAAAGATATAATTAAAACAGAGAGTGAATGAAAGTGCATCGAATTATCTTAGAGGGAAGAAGCATAATTGGAGGAAACTTTTGTGGAGAATTGATAATTTCAAGAAAACCATTGTCTTTTCTGGGTGGAATTGATATAGCAACAGGTAAAATTGTGGATCCCAGTAATAATTTGTATGGCATGAAATTAACTGGAAAAATATTTTACTTACCAACCTCAATTGGAAGTACTGTAGGTGCTTTTGTAATATATAAGTTATATAAGGACGATTTAGGCCCAAAAGCAATCTTATGTGAAAAAGCGGATACAATGTTGGTAACCGGTTGTGCAATTTCAAACATTCCATTGATAGACCGTATAAATATGAATGAGCTTCCAAAATTAGATATAATAAAAAATTGTGAAGTTGATGGAGAAAGAGGAAGAGTAATTATTATAGAAGATTAAATTGAAAGTTTTGATACAAAATCTTGTGAAGAACTAAAAATTGAACCTATTATTTTTTCTACTTTTTCACGATTTTCTACAGTAGTGTATATTCTTATCATATCCACGTATCCACTAATTGCATTTAATACTACATTTTCATTAAGAGGCATGAACCAGAAGATTGGACCCTTTGAAGATTTTGTAAAAACACATAATTCATTTAATGCTTCACGTTTTGAATTAACAGGTAGAGAAGGAGCTGTTGAAAAGTCCACAAAAATTGTATTTTCTGGTACTTTTGCATGAGCACTTATTGCTTTTTTTAATGTAGCACGTACGTCTTTCTGGGTTAATAGTTGATAGAGGAATGGATCTTTCCTGTGAACAATTTTTTCGTATACACATTTGATTAGTCTTCGATTTAAGACAGCTTCTATTAATGATTTTGACTCCTTTAGAGAGGTTTCTTGTGAATGCATTATTTTTGATATTATGGATTCATCATCCAATTCCATCAAGGACTCTATGTTTTCAAAATTTGAAAAATTAAGTACATCATCAGCTAACATAAATGCTTGTATAAGCATTATTTCCGCCGCACGAACTGTTTTATGAAAATATACAGCCTTAAACATTTCGTACCTTGAAATAAACAGAGCTTCAAGTGAATACATAGCTGTATAATCAAGTGCTAGTCGATTTTCTTTTTCATACACTACAAAAGAATTTAGTAAACGATGAACATCGACCTGACCATATTCGACTCCTGTAAAATATGCATCCCGAAGAACATAGTCTATAACATCAACACTTAATCCACCACCTATTATCTCATTCATATAAAGAGGGTCTTCTTTTGATTGACCAATAGCCAAATTCGCTATATTTTTAGAAGAAAAGCCATAGTCATCTAAAATATCTTTTATGCTTGTTTCTGTAATCACTCTCAAGGTTAAGTCCTCATGTGTGATATTCCTTTTTGAAAAAATTACTTCTTCAAAAAGGTGGGAAAATGGACCATGTCCTACATCATGAAGTAAAGCAGCTACTCTTAATTTTTGCAAATCATCTTTAGATAGAAAATTTTTTGATACAAAAATGTCACCAATATAACCTGCTAAATAGAGAGCGCCTAAAGAATGCGAGAAACGTGTGTGAGTAGCGCCTGGATAAGCATAGTGAGCGCCCGAAAGTTGCTTTATTCTTCTTAATCTTTGAAATTCAGGCGTGTCTATTAATTTTTGCTCTAATTCAGTTAGTTTTATGTACCCGTGCACAGGGTCTTTTATTTCCAACAATTGGGACATACCTCTACTTATTAATTTAAATCAAATAAATTAAATTTATGTTATTTTAATCTTTCTGAGACAATGGTCCATATAGAATTATGAACTTCAGAAATAGGTCTATTTCCATCTATAACTATCCATGAATATTTATCTGCTAACTCTAAGAAGCATTCACGTACTCGTACTAGATAGTTAAAATCCCTTTCATGAATATCTCGATTTAATTCTTTTCGTTTAAACGAGATTTCTGGAGGAATGTCAAGAATAATAGTTAAGTCGCATTCAGGCAAATTTTTATCGAGATTCATTAGCCAATCAAGGGGCAGCCCATTTGCGACACCATACGCAAGATTAGATTGGTAATATCTATCAAATATAATGATATAATTCTTTTTAATATATTCTTCAATTTTGGGTTTTAGTTCCCAACGATTTGCTGAAAGCAGAATATGCTTAACCTCTAAAGGCACTATTATTTTATTTAAAAGAATTTTTTCTATCAATTGGCCTACAGGTGTCTTGTAGTTTGGAAATGAAAATTTTATTACCTTATAGTTCAATTCTAATAACCTTTTTAGCAATAGATCAGTTTGTGTTTTTTTACCTGATTGGTCGATTCCATCTATAGTAATTAGCAATATGACCAGTTAATATAGGGTCTAAATTATAGATTTAAAACTTATGGGAAAAAATGTCTGCAGACTTCTAGAATACATTTTTGTACCATAATGCAAAAACTTTAACTTTATAATAATTTTTGTTATAGGGTGGAGTACATGAGCAATATAATAAGAAGATTATTTGCACCAAAAAAGAAAATATCGAGACCCTACGTAAAGAGAGAAAAAATTTTACTTATCTATGCGCTTACCACAATTTTTGTTTTAGCTATTGGTGTTAGACTATTAGCATCACAATATGGATTCTACATTAATGAATTCGACCCCTACTTTCAATACATTTCTACTAACTATATTGTAAAGAGCTTTGACCAAAAAGGATTTGCAGGAATATTTGATTACTTTAATTGGATAGATAAAATGGCATGGTATCCTGAAGGAAGAGATATTGCTTCAACTTCATTTAGTGGGCTTCATTATTTGGGTGCTTTTCTATACTTATTTTTCAGAAACATACTCCAAATAAATATTAGTTTATATGATTTTCTGGTTCTTTTACCAGTAGTAATTGGAGGTTTTATATCATTAGCAATTTATTTATTAGGAAAGAAAATTGGTGGAGATGGAGTTGGTATTTTCGCAGGCTTACTTTCTACATTGTCACCTCCTTTAATATCAAGAGATTCTTTTGGATGGTGGGATACAGAACCCTTAGCATACTTATTTGGAATAGTAACTTTTATACTATTTTTAGAAGTGGTTGGAAAAGAAAGAACTTCAATAAAAAGTTTGAACACAGCCTCAGTCGCGGGTATCCTCCTAGGTCTTTCAATGACCATTTGGGGGGGAGCGATGTATTTTGTTGGAACTATAGGCATATTGATATTAGTAGCATTGTTTTTTACTAAGTCTTATAAACCATTTTTTGAGCATATTCTAGTATTAACTGTCTTTAATTTACTTATTAGCATGATGTTTAAAAAACCAGGATATATGGTTATAGTTAACCCAGCAAATCTTGTTATATATATTGGTATTGCAAGTTGTTTTCTCCTAATGCTTAAGGAGAAAAATATGACAATTGGAATTAAAGACAAAGTTTATTCTATTTTAACTGCTGTTATGATAGGTTTAGCTTTAGTTAGCTTTGGTGCAGTAGGGGGATTAACACAAAGGTATCTTTCAGTTATTTTTCCTTTTGAAATATCTCAAGAACCAATTGTTGAATCTGTTGCAGAACATGCTTCATCAACAGCTGTCGAATATTTCACTTTTTTCTCTATTATGATATTTTTTGGAGGATTTAGTATATATTATGTAATTAAAAATGTTGATTTTAAAAGATTTTCTGCTATAATTTTTACTATCACCGCTTTATATTTTGCGGCGTCCTTTGGTAGATTAATGATTTACTTAACGTTTAGCTTGACAATTTTGGGTGGCATTGGAATCTTGGTTATTATAAGAGCATTATTTGCTCAATCATCTAAATATACTCTAAAAAGAAAAGGTTTAGAGATTACAAACACGAATTTCAAGTTAATATTTATCACATTTATTCTAATTATTATGTTATTTAATTGCAGCATTTGGATACGCTATGCGGATCAACCTGTTTCAATTCTTAATGGTTCAACAGCATTTAAAGTTGTTAGTAACGATTGGATTGAGGCATTATCTTATATTCGAGAACAAACACCTGGAGATGCTGTTATTATTTCTTGGTGGGATTATGGGTATTGGATAAGGGTAATTGGTAATAGAACAACATTAGTTGATAATGCCACAATAAATACAACAAAAATTGCATTAGTAGGTAAAATGTTTTTATCAAATGAAGAGGAGGCAATAAAAATCATAAAGGAGCTTGTACCGGGAAAAAAGAATGTGTATATTGTTGTATTTACTGTTGGGCAACAAATCCAGCAAGGAGTATACTGGATAGGTGGCGGGGGGGATGAAAGTAAATTTCCATGGATGGCGAAAATTGCTAGATTAGATGAAAAGAAATACTATAATGAGAGTAAGAATCAGCCCACAGAATACTTTTGGGAAAATACTCTTTTAGGAAAAATGCTCCCATGGAGCCCAACCCAAGCACAATATGGTAATCAGGTTATTACAGTTTATTATTATTATCAGAAAATTGGAGGGACAAATAATCCTTACTTCGAATTAGTATATCAATCGCCTTTCACGTCTTATCTACAAGTGCTAATTTACAAAGCCAAGCTCTAACATACACTTATTTTTATGGCTATTTTACACTACTTTTTAAGTAAGCGTATTTGTCATCAGGGGAAAATTTAGGTGGATGAGGAGAAAGTGTTGGGGAACCACAATTTGGGCATACTTCTTTTAAAGTATATGATAAACATTTAGGGCATTTTTTTAATAATGATTTCATTTTTTGATCACTTTATATTCTTTTTATTGAAAGTTCGCATTTATTTTTTTTAGCTTCTTTTTGAAGAATCTCGTTGACTTGTTTTAGTAATTGTTCCGCAATTTTATAATTTGGCGCAGATAATGAGAGGCGATAATTTGGCGCGCCAATATACTTAATAGATATTTTAATATTCTCGTCATTTAATTTACTAGTTGAACTCAAAACTTGCTTAATCACTTCTAAGCCGTTTGGAGCGGGGGAAGTTATTTGTAATATTTCATTTATAACTACAGGAGGGGGGGACAGCTTTTCTTTTGCAACCTCATATATTTTTTGAGAAAAATCTTCGGGCAGGGAAAGTTTTGTTAAAACAGAGGGACCTTTTTGCAATAAGGAATCTATCATAGAGTATAAAGAGGTGTATTCTTCTAATATTTTCTCAATATGACTTTGTAGCACAGTATCTGGAATTTGGAGATCGAGAGCAACTTTTTTTAGAACACTTCTACTTTTTTCTTCTTTTTTTATTAAAATTAATTTATTTCTTTTCTCTTCTTCCGTTACTTGACGAAGAGAAAGATCGACTTCCCTTCTAATTTTATCAACTCTTATAACTTTAAGAACAACTTTTTGATTTTCTTTAATATGTTTATCAATATGCTTAACCCATCCTGATGATACTTCAGATATGTGAAGGAAACCATGCATGCCTCCATATTCATCTAATGTAACATAGGCACCATAAGGAGTTATTTCTGTAACTGTAGCTAAGACAACTTCACCCTCCTCTGGCAATTGGAACTCCCTTTTTGGCATAATTAATCATAAAGGGTAAATAATAGAGAGTTATAACTTTTCTAATCAATCTTTACTAAATTTTATGAATATAAAATCTTATTCAATTCTAGGTGCAAGATAGTAGTTAAAATCTATTCCATAAGGACCGATTTTAAAATTTAATTTTATAGGCATTTTAGATGAATATTCTAATGTAACATTTTCTGAAACTGAAGAAAGAGCGCTTATTACATCGATTAAATGTGATAAACTGTAAGTGGAAGAGCTTTCCTCTTTTATATCGATAGAAATTAAATCTTCATTTGTCTTATCTACAATAACCTTTGCAACACCAGCATCACCTTGGCCTTCTAATAAAACTTGGTCTTTAGTTGTAGTTAAGGTAACGGTTTCTGAAACCACTTGGATATCATCCAATAGCTTTTCTAGTGACTTGGTCTTTATTACAATCTTTGAATTCAATGGCACTTTTGGTAATGGTGTTGAAGTGCTATAAGGTTCAATTAAATGAAGAAGGTACTCTCTCTTGTATGAATTAAATAGTTTAATGAGGAGAGCGTTTTCTTTAATTTCAAGCTCAATCTTATCTTTTGAAGAGGCTCTTTTAATGAACTTAACTAGATCTTCGATTTTTACTCCTATTTTTATTGGTTCTGAGCATTCATACTTTTCAAAGGCAGTACTAGGCCAGTTTAGGTCAATAAGAGCAATATGCGAGGGATCCATTCCTCGGAAATTTATTCCTTGAGGAGTAGCTTCGAAAGTAGCTTCTTCAACTAATGTGGAAATAGCTGTAGACACTGCTTTCCATTCTTCTGGGCTTTCACTTCTCGCAAGGAACATGGCGACCACCTTTATCTTTAACACTATCATTTAATAAAAATTACCTAAACCTGGTCCAATCTTTTTATCACGTTACCTTTTATTATCGCCTTACCACCTGTACTTTCACATAATATTGTACTACATGATGGACATTTAACATTGATTGTAGAGTGTGAGAAAATTATTTTTTGCGTTCTACAATTGGAACATTCTACTAAATAAAAAGCGCTCTTAGGCTTGGGTAACAGTATTTTCTCTTTTTTAACCAAACTTATATCACCTTTCAACTATTTCAGCCTTTCTTAATCGTACACCTTCACGATGGTGTATGAAGTTACATTGTTTACATTTCAATTTTAAGGTAACCTTTTTTGTTGTTTTTGCAGTACGTACCAACTCTGGGAACTTTTGGCCACCATATCCTTTTTTATCCCGCTCATGATGACGTGCACCTGCTGATGAACGTCTTTCCTTTCCCTTTTTATATATTGTAACAGAGTGTACAGTATGTGTTTTGCATCTTGAACAATACGTCCTAATTTCTTTAGGGATTTTCAATGCTCTCTGCCCATCCTCCGCTAACAGATAGCTTATTTAAAAATGGTTCGATATTACCATTTGGCAAAATTGTGACATCTTCAGGTTCAAGTGGACCATAATTTTTTAGATCAACACCAACAAATTTGGGGATATCTGAATGTATACTAACGAGTACAGTTTTTTTAATAACTTTCTTTTTTATTTCCTCTAATTTATTAGCATGGCCCATTTCTATATCCTTTAAGAAGACTTCTATATTACGTTTGAATTTTATAATTTGATCATATAAAAAGCGTTCTTCTAAAGTGAGATTAGAAAGGGTTAATTTCTTAGAGGAATCTAAAAAGAGTTTTCTTGATCTTACCTCTAAGAGTTTTTTGATAAGTGACAGTATAATTGTTTTTTCTTCATAGCTTAAAGCTGTGTTTATAGTGGAAGAGGAATTATTGTTCTTATTTTGTTTGAAATATAACACTATATTTTCAAAAAAATTTTCATCCAGCTTTGTAAAATCATCGTTTAATATCTCGTTTATGAGCAAATCATATAATCTACCAATATCTAATGTTACAGCCATCACCCATCATTTTCGTATAAAAATATTGTCTACTAAAATGTTTATTGTAATATTGAATTTTAAGGAAATTCTAAAGGCTTAGCTAAGCCCATACATATCAGGAAGATTGCTGCCATTTCAGGGAGAAGAACCTCCTCTTTTTTATAGGGGCCAAATATTTGTTCATTCAATTCGAACTTTGGTGCATAACTTACATAAACTTTGATTGGTTCTTGTGAGAAAGCAATCGCATCAACTAGAGGGTAAAAATGATCAATATTGCTAATCCTCTTTTTGAGAAGACCGGTTTCACCATGTAAGGTCTCTGGCATTCTAAATATTCTGTGTATATCTGTAGTTACATTTACATCAATCCTTATTTTAATTTCATCAATTATCTTTTCCAATGATAATTTTAATTCTTTATACGGTACTGTTGAAAAATATTTTTGTAATAAGGTTCTAAGGTAAGCATCATTTGGACTTTCTAATTTGATGCCAATTACATTTTCAAAAAAAGATTTAGATATACGACCAATCCAGCCTTTTTCATAAGGAAGAGGAAAAATTTGTGAAAGTTCATTAATAGGAATATTTCGATTAAGTATGGTAGTTGTTAATAGTTTAAACCCATTTAAAGTTAAGTAGTCCGAAAGTTCTAAACGAAAATGTTGGTCAGAGTCCTCATAAAATGAATTTTCTACAGTTAAATGATAACCTCTTTTTCCGGAAAAATATATTTTTATTTTATCTTTACTGATTCCAAAATCTTCTATAAGGATATTCATTAACCTAATTATCTCATCTTTTGCATATTCTAAGCCTTCCTTTGTCGGAATACTTATTGTAGAAATCTTTTCTGAGCCGCACGAAGAACATTTCTTATTATCTAGATTTGTAAAGATTGAATTACAATTATTGCATATGTAGATAAAAATCATATTGGTTTCTTTAAATGGCAAATGATCCAAATCTATATCAAACACAAGATCAGCACCTTTCCATATACGTGCATTAATAGGTGCGGAAGGGTCATCATAGTATGCGGTCGAATAGTAAACCGATTTTGGAGCCTCATGTATGAGTAGTGCCTTTAACTCACCTTCATTTTTTAATGTAATATGGCGGATCATTTTTTCAGGATAAAATGTTAAATAACCTATTTCTCTTTCAGATAATCTTTGGGGAGCATAAATTTTATTTATATTTTCATAATAATATCTTCTAAATGCTTTTTTTAGAAAATTATTTTTTTCTATCATGAGAGCCGTCACTTTTTTTCAGCTTATAATTCAAAGGATGTGATATATTATCGCATGAATCATCTTTATAACACAAGCCTTGAGAAAAGAGAGTTTTACAATCGGGAACATTGTACTTTTTTCGTCCGCCGCGTAAGCCTGCAATATGCTCAACTTGATATTTTGCGATTTTTTCATTAAAATCAGGAGAGGAGGAAAATAGGTTTACAATTTCTTCAATTGATTTTCCCTTTTTTAGTAAAAAAGTCGTTATGAAAAAACGTTCATAATGTGACAAATTTTTTCCAGACTTAATTTTATCTAATATTTGTTTTGCACACGGGGGATCCTCTGTTAGTGTAGAACCTTCATACAATTTTTTAGGGATTGGACGATTTCTTACTATGTCAACAAGGTATTGAAGTTTTTGTGGAACTATGGGGGTTGGAGCATCTTTTATCCTTTTAAATATTTCTTGAAATATTTTATCACGGGCAAGTCTTATAAGCTCTTGCCTTTTAAGATAAACAAGACCATTACTAATTATTTTGTTAACAATCTTCCAATGGACGCTTTTCAAAGAAGAAGAAAGTTTTACATAATCTTTAACATGTATTGCATATTCGTAATATTCATTACCAATAGCGTAATCAACTTCATATACGTTTATATTCAGTAATCTTTTTAAAATATAAGTTAAAATATTTTTATTTCGTTCAGTTTTTAAGAAGAATTCTGCACGACGTGCTTCGTTAAAAGCGAATTTAGTGATCACATCTTCACGTTGACTTGCCTTAATAATGATAACAGCCAACATAAAGGAAAGCAGGTCAGTATCTTTATCCAGATTATAAAGTTCAGGTGGATACCTTGAAGACATTAATCTTAACTCACATCGTCTTATCACTTTTTCAAATTCATTTGATGTGAAATCATCCAAAGTTAGACCTAATTTTGCAATATACTGTTTAGTTTCTTCTAAAAAAGGATATTTTATTAAGTCTTCTTCACCCAAAATTTGCATATAAGATATGCACCACCATATTTTTATTCACACCCACTTAATTAGTATTCAATAAAGATTTAATTAAACTAATATTTAAACAAAAGTGTTGATATGCAATTTGTTGAAATAAAATTTATAAAAAAGGGTAAGGTTGAGTTTAGAGAGTATCAAGATAAATTTTCAAATATTTGTCTTGAAAAAAACTGTTTAATTGTTGCACCTACAGGTTTGGGAAAAACAGTTATTGCAGCATTATTTATAGCAAAAGCATTAAATGAAGATGAAACAAGGAGATTTTTAATAATTGCACCAACACGTGTTTTGGTAGGACAGCATGCACTTACATTGAGAGAAATATTAGATTTAGATAGCGAGGAAATAACAGAAGTGACCGGAGAAAAGAATATAGAGGAAAGGAAAAGATTATGGAGTAAGAGAATAATAATTGCCACAGCAGAAGTTACTTTAAGTGACTTGGAAAAAGATGTCTTTGACATAAGACAATTTTATGCCGTAATTTTTGATGAAGCGCATCATGCAATTGGCAATCACCCATATGCAATACTAGGAAAAGAAATTTTTCAAAAAAATAAAGATATACGAGTAATAGCATTCACAGCATCACCTCCTTTGGAAAAGGAAAAGATTCAAAATATCTTAGATTCACTAAACCTATTAAGCATAGAAACAATTACAGAAGAAGAACCTGAAGTTAAAAAGTATATTTTTGGATCAAAAATTATAGTAGTTAAAGTAAAATCTACCGCAGCTTTAAACAGAATAAGACAAAGTTTACTTAGATCTATTGAAAATATAAGTAAACAATTGAAAAACGAAAATGTAAACCTTTCTAAAATCAAATCTATTAAGGAACTTTTAGAATTACGTGGAAAGGAAATAAATATAGAAAACAAGACAACTATTACCTCATTAATTAGAATACATCACTGCCTTACTCTAGTCGAGACATATGGTATTGAACCCTTTATTGATTACTGTGAAAAAATATTTTTAAAGAAAGGAAAAAGTGCTACTCAATTAAAAAATGACCTTGATTTCAGAATGGCCTATGAAGTAGCAAAAAGTATGCAAGTGGTAGGGGAGGAGCATCCAAAAGTGATTCAACTAAAAAAAATTTTAACAGATATAAAGGAGACTGATAATGCCATAGTTTTTACAAACCACAAATATGCCACAAAAATGCTTTTTGAAAAAGCAAAAAAATGGAATATACAAGGAGCGTATCTGATTGGAAAAAGGGGGTGCATCAACCAGTCGCAGAAAGAGCAATTAAATGTTCTTGAGAAAATGAAAAATGGAGTATATAGAGTATTATTTGCAACAAGAGTAGGTGAGGAGGGATTAGACATAGCTGAATGCAACACCGTCATTTTCTATGATAATGTTTCTGATGCAATAAGATTTGTCCAAAGAAGAGGGAGAACTGGAAGAAAAAAGAGAGGAAAGGTTATTGCTTTAATTATGGAAGGAACAAAAGAAGAAGCACTTTTTTGGGCTGGAAAGAAAAAAGCTGAAAAAATAATAAAGGAGATAAAAAAAGATGCAAAAATGATGCCTTTAGAGCATTTCATTAATTTAAGTAATGAGGAAAGTGCATTAAAAATAATAGTAGATCGTAGAGAGAGTGATGAAATAAAACATGAGCTTTCTAAATATAATATAAAGATTGAGGAACAAACATTAGAAATAGGAGACTTTTTATTATCAGAAGAGGTTTGTGTTGAACGAAAAACAACTAAAGATTTTGTAGAATCTATAATAGATGGAAGACTTTTTTCCCAAGCTTTAAACCTTAAACAACAATATATGAAACCAATTATAATAATAGAAAAAAGCGGAGATATAGAAAGGGTCACATTAAATTCATTTTATGGAGCACTGGCGAGTCTGATTTCAGACTTTAGCATACCTGTAATAATAACTGAATCGAATTCTGAAACAGCCTTTTTGCTTTATAGTATTGCAAAAAGAGAGCAGTTTGAGAAGAAAAAAGGTATAAAAATTCGTGAAGGAACAAAACCACTTAATATGAAAGAGATTCAAAAATATATTCTTGCTGGAATACCAGGGATAAGCGCAATTTTAGCTGAAAGGTTACTAGAAAAATTTGGTACATTGCAGAAGATCTTTAACGCAGATAAAAAAGAATTAATGGAAGTTAAAGGTATTGGTGAAACTATTGCAAAAAGAATAAAGGAAATAGCAACTTTAGATTACAATAAACTTAAATAATAGGGAAAATGGAATAGAAGATTTAAATTAAATAGTATAGGGGATATAATAGGGGGCATAATTTTAGCATGGAGGTGAATTAGTTTTGTCATCAATCGGTAAGGAAAATCAAGAGAAAATCACTAAAGTGTTGGCAGTATTACAAAATATTTCTGAAACCGTAACAGTCCCAAGAAATATAAGGAAAACAATAAAGGAGATTATGACAGATTTGCAAAAAGGAGCAGGAAAACTTGGAGTTCGAGCGGCAAATGCTGTTGCAATATTAACTGAAATAAGTGAAGACCCAAATTTACCCATATTTGCAAGAGTAAAGATATATGATGCAATAAGTTGCCTAGAAAACATAAGAGATTAATTAAATTATTGATTTATCGCTAGTAAGGAAACAATTATATTTTACTCTTCACTCACACAACAAGAATTCCAATTTCAGCACTGTGTAAGGAATAAAGCTTTTTGTTTTGGCACCCTATTTACATGAGAGCAAAAATTGTGAATATTTTCGCAATACTTTCTTCGACTATTTTGACAGGGGTTTCATGGTTGTAGTGAAGTCTTGAATCGCTCCAGTTATGTAATCCAACATATAATATTGTAGTCCTTCGCCAATTAAAGGAGCTGCTGAGATTTGAATGCTGGACATATGGAGATATTTCAAATTTCCCCTTTTCCCTTTTTCATGCTTTTTTAATGTGAACTCCTAGCTAGAGGTTTCCATTGATCTCCATCGTCCAGTCAATTAGGGTATTAGTTAGTTTATCAAGTAGATTGAGCGGGCTATGAGCTCACAGCCTTTTCTGTCCGCGTCAAAACTCAGAAGGTAAGCACCTCTTCTTTACTATTCCTGTCTCTTTAGAATACGTCTCTATTACTAAACGTGCCCGCTTCCTATTAATTCCTCTGAATTCTTGGAATTCATTTGCTTCCAAGTTTAAACTACAGTACTTTAGAACCTTTTGTTTAAAGCTTTGAGAATACTTTGTAAAATCTAGAGTGGCCCCGTTTTCACTTATGATCTTGACCCCCAATTTCGGATAGTTTTTAACGTTATCGCAATGATTGATTCCAAGCTCTGCAATCACATGAATATGGTCATTACGAATTTTCCATAATTTCTCAAATCCGGTACATTGATATTCAAATAATTCAGGAGAACTGTCCGCTAGCCAAGTAAATTGATCCTGGTTTACACCCTTAAATGAGACCTCGAAGTAAACTTGTATGTTACGTATCTCCTTTAAGTCATCTAAATTTATTGGGGAATTGTCCCTGCCAATTTCCACACCATTTGTTTGAATAAGAACCTTTAGCCTGTGGAGGACGTTAGGTAGAAATTGCGGAATGGGCGGCTGTATATTAACAAGATCCTTACTAATATTAGAAATTTGAGTTTGATCATCCAGGATCCTCAGGAATTCCATTAAATGGGGCCACTGGAGAGTCGGCTCATTCCCTGTTAAACGAATAGTGCCGATACTGAATGGATTAATTTTTGCTTTCATAATGAATTGATCCTTATAGAGAGTGTTTAGTTTACACAGTAAGTTTTTCACGACCTCTTCAGGCGTCTTAATTATAGACTTTTTTTCGCGAACAAGATAGGCCCAGCAAAACCGACAATTTAAGTTGCAACCATGATAATGTAGCACGAAGCCAGGCACTTTAAATTCGTAGCTCCTTTCACACATTACAACGCAATTATTGTAGCAGCTCTTGTCCTTACAAGGATCACGACCCCATCTGAAATATGGCTTACATTGAGTATACCAGTAAGCCCCTCTCATAACATTAGAGTATTTGCCCTCAATCATTTTAACACCCTTAAACTTCGTCATTCAGTTGTATAAACATTTTCCGACATTTTGAATCTAGGGCATAGCCTCCTAAACATATTCTACCTATTGAACGTAGTCTTCTTGTCCTTGATCAACCTCTCTGTTAAAAGGGTCAAAATAAGTTGAACGGTGCAATTATTTGTTTGGTGTATTTTTTAACTACATCCCGTTCAGAAACTATAACATTTTTTCTGGACAATATCATGTCCAGAAAAGTGGACGTCGTCTATGTTATTCATCATATTTAATACACCATTTTTTGTCTCATCAAAAAAGGGCACCATAACTAACAAAATAGCGCCGGGGAAGGGATTTGAACCCTTGCAACGGACAGGCCGTTACCGGCTTTCTTGTAAGATCTCGAGGCCGGCCCTTTTGACCACTCAGGCACCCCGGCTGCAAGATAATCGATAAAAAGAGTTTAAAAAATTTAAGCTTTTGAAGGTAAGAAAGATTCTGTGAACTCATGCTGTGCTTGATCTAATATCTTCCTTTATTTATCAAAAATACTAATAATTTGATTAAAATTGTCAAATTCTTGAGATTCTTTTAATTCTTCTTGGTAGATACTTCAAGCTTTTCGTAAAATATTCCCATTTAATTTCGAATCAATATAATCAGAAAGGCGGACTATCATTGCTTCGATTGTTTCGGGACGGGTTGGACCAGGTTCCCCATGATTTGCTGCAACAGCGTGAATAACTTTTAGTGGAAAACCTTCTTGAAACAATTTCATTACACTTAATGTTAAATGGTCAAGATAATACCCTAAAGAAGAGTTTTTGTCTAATTCTTCTAGCTTGTATGTTACTGGTTTCATGATATCATGTAAGAAGCTAGCTGCAATCACAGCATCAAAATCAACATGATAACCATAAATTTTTTCTAATTGAAATGTAATAGATATTGCAATATTTGTAGTAGATAATATATGATCAAATAGACCACCAGGATAAAAATGATGAGCCTTTTTAACGCCTGGAGAAAAAAACATATGGCGATTGAAATAAACACTTTTCGATTACATTTAATGTCTTTTCTTTAAGAATAGGATCATTCATTTTCTCTAATATCGTTTTTATCTATTAATCTTGTCTTCCATTTCTACTTCCATATTATTTAACATTCAAAGCCAAAAGATAGAAAGTAGACAGTATTTAAATTGTTTCTTAAAAACTAAATATATTACAAAGGAAGATGATACTATGCAAGCGGCGGGGGTTGCCAAGCCAGGTCAAAGGCGCAGGGCTCAGAACCCTGTCGCGTAGGCGTTCGTGGGTTCAAATCCCACCCCCCGCACTAATTTACTGGTAAATTTTAAATATGCGAAACATATTTTATTATTAGCTTATTTAGTGAGACTGGACAGAGACAAAACTAAAACAATTAGGATCGGATTGTTATATTTATTTGCCTTCGCTTGAGATGGTTGAGGATTAGAGGCAGTGGGCTTACTTAACTGAACCTGCTTCAGACTTATCTTTTGGTTTACAAAAATAACGCAGTAGATTTTCCCATTGTGTTTTCCGCTTTCCACAGAAAAGTTATTTGGGTGCTATAAACATTCCCGTAAGATCCCTGAGTCCCCTGAACTTCAGGAACAAAGCATCAAAGATAGAGACTTCATCTTAAAGAAAGCAAAATTCTTAAATTCACATTTATTGATGGAAATAAAGGGAAATGTTTGTGTGTAATGGAACAAGGAAAGTTTGGAAATAGAAATTTGCTGCTATTCTTCTTTATTGCCTTTGCATGGTCTTGGTTTTTTTGGTTACTTCAGATGTTGGGTTTTAACCTTTACGTGGCTCCTTTTGGACCATATGTTGCAGCGTTTTTACTTACCTATATCCATGAGAGCACAGAAGGAGTAAAGAAATTGCTGATAAAAGGGTTTGATCCTAGAATTGGAAAAATTTGGTATATTCCCACCATTTTGCTTTGGCCTGTTATTGCAGGCTTGTCATTCTTAGGAGCATCATCTAGCGAGGGAACTCCTCCTAAACTTACAATACTATTCCAACCGTGGCTGCTTATTTGGAATTTTGTCTACATATTTTTTCTTGGAGGACCTCTTCAAGAGGAATTTGGGTGGAGAGGTTATGCGCTTACCCGTCTCCAAGCACGTTATTCGGCTCTTGTTTCCAGTGTTGTGTTAGGAATGATATGGGCTATTTGGCATCTACCTTTAAACCTAATGTATTTGATGGAGCCCCAGTATCAAGCTGGAATTCTGTGGCCATCTAGTACAGTTATTCTGTTTGTCTTTGTGTCAATACTTTTCACTTGGATATATAATAATACTGGAGGCAGTATCTTAGCCACTCTAATCTTTCATACAATGCTTAACCTGTCAACTTATGTTGTCTTTCCAGTTTTTGAAACAGAAACCGGTCCAGCCTACTACTTCTTCTCAATAATCATCTTTGCAATAATTATTTTAGCGATCTTTGGAACAAAAAGAATAGTTCGAGATAAGAAACAAAATAGGTGGTTATTTTGAATAGGTTCATTGTTTATTATTTTAGCTTGACTCTACTAATTGGCAGTTTAGCCTATACTCCATGGGTTCTGGCTTCATATAGCATGTTTCCGTCTAATCTGATCTTTATTTTTGTGGTCGTTGGCGGAGTTTCTCCAACTATTGCCGCACTTATGGTAACCAAACTTGAAATTGGTAAGGGTGGAGTGGAATATTTGTTTGGCCAATTTGGTCGTAGGAGATTTTCAAAATTATGGTTTTTGGTGGCTGTTCTTGTTCCTTTGCTTTTTGCAATCTGTGCAGTCTTGCTGTGGACCATAGCTGGAGGAACGTATTCTATGGGCTTACTGGGGTTAATTGAGTTTCCGCCAATTCTAATTACGAATCTCTTAATGAACATCTGGGAGGAAATAGGATGGAGAGGCTACGCTTTACCGGCACTACAGAGGGAACACAATCCGCTTATTTCAAGCCTAATTGTTGGAATATTTTGGGCATTATGGCATTGGCCACACTTTGCAGTTAAAGATAGCATCATGATGATAAACTATCATAATTTTCTCTGGTTCACTATTTTCACTCTCTTATACTCCATCTCTTACACGTGGCTTTACAACTCAACTAAAGGAAGTTTATTCACTGTATCACTATACCATGCAGCAACAAACACATCAAACACCATACTCTTTGTTAAAGCCAATATTGCCAAATCTGTCTTCCCTTTTTATTTTCTGATAGTTGTCATTTTCACCCTTATCATCATTTTTGTAAAGCATTCGAACATAAAAAAACCAACGTGATATTCAAAGTAGCTTAGACTAAAAAAGCTAGAATTTAAACATCAACCACGATTACAGGTATAAGGATTAGTTTTGCACTTCCTACAGTATATGGGATCAAGTGCGAATATTTCTTTTCATTACAACAGAGATCATGTCCATGCTACTATGTTCAAGTTATATCCAAAAAGGTTACATATTTAGAAGACATAATAGTTTTTAATCCCATCATAAATATACTTAGACGATTTGTCCATAGAAGAAATTGAAAAAATTGTATACGAATTTACAAAAAAAGGTTTTCAGATAGAGCCTGATGCATTTAGAAAATTAGTAGAAATATTTACTGAGTGTCGTGAGATAAATAAAAGGGAAATTATAAACAAAATAATAAAAAGGAAAATGGCTGAATCAATTCAATCAACTTTTGTTACAATTAAAGATGTGGAGGATATTCTTCCAAAAAAGGAAGAATTGGAAGACAAAATAGAGTATGAAGATATTAAGGTCGATATTGAAATTATAAGAGATCCTGGAAATGAGGTTAAAATTCTTGAGGGAATAGAAGGGTTTAAGAATTATTTTTTAAACAGATATATGAAGCTACTGAAAATTGCCAACTCAAGACCCTCACAAAAAAGTTTTACAACAATAGATAAAATCACAAACAATGACAAAGATATAAGGATAGCAGGACTAGTAAAAGAGAAAAAAGTAGTAAAAGATAAAGTGATTTTAGAAGTTGAAGATCCCACTGGAGTATTAAAAATAGTAAGTAAACAAGATAATCAAAATTTGACACCAATAGAGATTTTGCCAGACCAATTGGTAATAGCAGAGATTACATCGATAAGGGAGGGAATAGCCTATGCCACAAGAATAGAGTTTCCTGAGATACCGGATAAAGGATTTCAACCAAGGGCACCTGAAATATATGCACTTTTACTTTCAGACTTACATGTTGGAAGTAAAAGTTTCCAAAAAGAAACTTTTGAACATTTACTACACTGGTTACAGGGATACCATGGTGATAGGGAAATCATAAAGAAACTAAAATATGTAATAGTGGCAGGAGATCTTGTTGATGGTGTAGGTGTTTATCCAAATCAGGAGAAAGAGTTAGAAGAAACTGACATAAGAAAACAATACATTTTAGTGGCACAATATATTGAACAGATTCCTAAACATATCCAGGTTATCATTATCCCCGGAAATCATGATGCAACAAGACAAGCCCTGCCTCAACCTTCTATACCAAAAAAATATTGTGAAGAATTATATAGGATGGATAACGTGAAAATGTATGGAGATCCTCTTGAAATAAAATTACATGGTATAAACTTTCTTGTTTATCACGGCCGGAGCTTAGACGATGTTTTTGCATTTTCACCATCATCAGAAACGAGTAAACCAGAAAATGCTATGAAAATTTTGTTAAAAGCAAGACATTTAGCACCGGTCTTTGGGGCGAGAACTATTATAGCTCCGGCTGAAGAAGACTCCTTAGTAATAGATACACCACCTGATATATTCCATGCCGGCCATGTACACATATTTGGTTACACAAAATATAGGAATACCTTAATTATAAACTCAGGTACCTTCCAAAATCAAACAATGCATCAAAAGTCTATAGGAATAAATCCAACACCAGGAATAGGTGCAATAGTTAACTTAAACACATTAGAGGTTTTTGAAAAAGATTTTAATAAAATAACTATTCAACATAATCTTCAATATATTTAACTAAATCAAATAGAACTGGATCATTGGAAAAAACTGCTTTAACGGTAGCTAAAGGAATAAGTAATTTAGGTCTTTTACTCCGACCCTGTCTTCCTAAACTAACAGTTTCAGCAGAAACAATACCTAACATTGATAATTCATTCAACAAACCACTAACTCTCCTTGTTGTTAATTCAGGAATACCTAACTTTTTACATAGTTGTAAGTAATTATTATAAACGGCTCCGGTAGAGACGTTATCCTTTAATCCAGCTACACTAAGAACAACTAACTTACTGTGAAGTGGCAAGGATCTAAGTGCATCTACAAGTCTATCCTGATCAATTTTTAACAAAGCTTCACGAACATGCTCTTCATCAACAATACTCAGATTTTTTCTTTCTGCTATTTCACCGGCAACACGTACAAGGTCAACAGCCCGTCTAGCATCACCATGTTCCGCAGCAGCGAGTGCCGCCGCTAAATTGAGAGCTGCTTCTGTAAAAACATTAGGTTGAAAACCGAGTCTAATTCTATCGGCTAAAATAACTTTCAATTCTTCTGCTGTATAGGGAGGAAAGACTAATTCTTCTTCACTTAAGCTACTTAAAACTCTAGGATCCAAATATTCTTTAAAGGTTAAATCATTTGAGATACCAATAAGAGAAATAAAGACTCCTGAAAGTTTTTCGTTTGCTCGTGTAAGTTCATATAAAAGATCATCACCATGACTTTTTACTAAGAAATCAATTTCATCTAGAATTATAAGACCAGAGACTCGATCCCTTGAAAGAGATTTAAAAATTCTATCAAAAATTTCACTTAAAGCAAGACCGGTATGAGGAACAGGAATATTAAAATCACGTGCAATCTCATATAATACTCTATATTCTGTACCGGCCATACGAGTATTCACATACGCAAAACGTACACTTATAGATTTTGAAAATGCTACTTGACTTAATTTAGAAAAAACATACTTTGCAACTGCTGTTTTTCCTGTCCCAGTTTTGCCATAAAGGAAAATATTTGAAGGCCTTGCACCATGAAGAACAGGAGAAATAGTTTCAGCTACAATCCTAATCTGCTCATCTCTAAAATATAATTTATCAGGAATATAATCAGACCTTAAAACATTCCTATCTTTGAAAATACTTGTTTTATTTAAGGCTCGTTTAAAAATATCATCAATAGAAAAATTATTGGAAGCCATATACCAACATTTCCACTGGACAACTATATATTATTTTAGCTAGACCCCATTTTTTCCATTAGAAAAGAATTATAAGCAAAATTTTTTTATCTTCCTTCTTTAAGAAGAAAAGAATACCGATTTGATTTCTTAAAAATTTTATATTATATTCTTTATCAAATAAATTATACTATTTTATCATTTTCTTTTTAGCTTTAAATATGAGATTATAACTTATTTTTTCTAATGGAAAAATAGGGGTCTGTCTTTTCCTGTTATCAATAATCTAAATAGTTATCCCCTTTTTTCCTATAGGCACAGACCCCTTTATTTCCACTGGAGCTTTTTTCTATAATTTTAACAGTTAACGATTAAAAATTAGACCCCTTTATTTCCACTGGACAGTTAATATGCTCCTTTATGATTTTTTTGTTTTCCATTGCATGTTAACAGTATGTTACTTTGTAGTACACTTGTTAATTTTCTTTTACTAACTTGTTAACAAGTTAACAGTTTATCCATTTATCATTTTATCTACTTATTAGGTTATCGAATGTCCTCCGGAGGAAAAAGAAGAATAAAAATAGAGTTTGAGGATTTCAGTGGTAGAAAAATAAAAATTGAAGTAACCGGCCCTTCTACAGGAGATGAAATTAGAAGGATTTATGAGTTTTTATCCAATAATATAAATAATAATACAATAAATTATGATATTGAAAAGAAAGACACAAAATTTCAAAAATTTTATGATATTTTAGTTAAACATTTTCCTGTTGGTGTTTTTAACTCAACAGATGCACTTTTAGTAGCACAAGAGGAATTTGGAACAAGTTTAAGTCAGGCCCTTGTATCAACATACCTTATGAGATTAGTTGATAGAGGTCTACTTTCAAGGAAATGGAGTTCCTCTGGATGGATATACTCTCTTGTAAAATCACCTATGATTCAGCAATAACCTTTTTACCTTGTTCACTTAATGAATAAACAAAGAACTTTCCTTGGCTTTCCCTATTTAGTAAATTTTTAGAATACAAGCTTTTTAGTAATCTTGCTGTATGTTCTCTTGATTTTTTAATTGAATTTTGAACATCCCTTGAACTTTTTGGGCCTGTAGAAATAAACCTGAGGATACTCATTTCTATATCGCTTAAACCTAAGTCTCCTTTTCGCTCCTTTACATTTTGTAATGTTTCCTGTCTTTCTTTTTCAATTGTATCCTTTTTTATAGGATATTTTTCTATTTTATTTTCTAGTAAATCCACCTTTACCATTATTTCTGATATTCTCTTATTTTGTTCATCTGTCCGGTGTTTAAATTCTGTTAAAATTGCTTTTAAAAGGGAATATTCTTCTTTAGATATAGTTGTTTCTTTTTTCTTTAATTTTAATGTAATAATTATATGATAACATATCAGAGTTGCAAGTATAAGTGATGCAACAATCACAAAGTCAATGATATCCATCATGCAACAAATAATATCACATCATATTGTTTATATACTTTTATGCATTTATTAATTGGTCAAGTAAATTTTCTAAAGTTATCATAATATTGTCAATTTGTTCTTTAGTTAGGATCCTTCCTTTGACGTTATCCATTAATGTTATTATTTTTTCTAAGGCGATAAAACTTTCCTTTGAAATTATTCCCAAATAATATGCTAAAATCAGAGTATAGAACGATTTTTTTATATTTTTGATACCTCTTTCTTTAGTAATGACATATGCTCCTTTGGAAATTTTTCCTTCATCTATCTTTGTCATAATGTCATTAATTTTACCTCCAAATTCTTTTCTCACAATTATATAATCTAGTTGTTTCCTTGAAAAGCCTGAGTTAGTGATCAATTTATCTAATAATTTGTCTTCTTTTACTAATTCTTTCAGCATCTATTTTACGTTAATGTAAAACAATTTAAAGATTTTCGTTTATTTTTTTCTCATGAAAGAATTTAAATTATTATATTTTACACTCTTTTTATGTAATTTTTATTTAAAATATATGTATTTTTTATCTTTATTAATAATTTTTTGATTTATTTATAAAGTATTTAACTTATTTTCGTCTTTTTGAATAACTATATAAATACGGGTATAGTTACGTTTGTTGATGTTAAATGGGTAGAAGAAAAAGGAAGGTAATAAAGGTATTTAAGAGGAGGCTACCAAAAATATTAGCCTGTCCAAGATGTGGTAATATTTCACTTATTGTTGATAGAGTTTCTGATGATTTAGTAAACATAAAATGTGGAACCTGTCACCTTTTCTATCCTTATTCCGCATCAAAAGATAAAGAATACATAGATACTTATAATGAATTTGTAGATAAAATTAATCGTGGCGAAATCCAAATCTAATTAAATAATGGTGTCACATCGTTGCAGGAAAATGTTGCGTCACAAATGCAACAATGTTTTTCTTTACTTAAAGAACGTGTATCACTTGATTTAAAATACGAAAAATATTTTTCTTACATTACTGATTATTTGAATAAAGCAATAGAAGTTGCAAATATCGCAAGAAGTAAGGGTCTTGATCCTGCTCCAAATATAGAAACAAAAATTGTATTCGATTTAGCATCAAGAGTTGAAGAATTAATTGGACTTAAAGGTATATCAAAAAGATTAAGAACATTATTGACGTATAACAAAAAAGAAGCCGCAGCTCTTATTCTGGCTATTGATGTAGCATCTGGATTATTTGGTTCTTTATCACGTGAGGAGGCATTGGATAAAGGTGTGAGGGCCGGATTAGCTGTTGTGACAGATGGGGTCACTGTTGCACCGTTGCAAGGTATATCAAAAGTTGCAATCAAAAAAAATAAGGATGGATCACAATATGCAAGTATATACTTTGCTGGTCCAATAAGATCCGCTGGTGGTACAGATGCTGCTTTTACTTTAGTTATAGCTAATGAAGTTAGGAAAGTTTTGGGTCTTGATCGCTACCATATAAATGATTTTGATGATGAAATAGGTCGATTTATTGAAGAATTAAGAATATATGAAAGAGAGGTTGGCAACTTCCAGTTTAAGGTAACAGATGAGGATATAAAAACAGCACTAATGTATGTGCCAGTTGAAATTAATGGTGTTGAAACAAATCCGGTAGAAGTTATTATTCATAGAAACATGAGACGAATCGAAACAAATAGGGTTAGAGGGGGTGCTCTTAGGGTTCTGAATGATGGTTTAATTGGCCGTGCAAGAAAATTAGAAAAGTTAGTTAAAGAGCTTTCTATAAGTGATTGGAATTGGCTTGTGCACTTGAAGGGTGGTTCACAAGAAGCTGCTACTTTATCACATTTTGGTGATGTTATTGCTGGCCGTCCAATACTTTCTTATCCTGGTGCAGAAGGTGGATTTAGATTAAGATACGGTCGATGTTTTAATACAGGTTTAGCGACTGTAGGCATTAATCCTTTAACTTCAGTCATTCTAGATTATGCTCTTGTTGTAGGAACACAAATAAAGATAGATAAGCCAGGTAAAAGTGCAACTGTTGCCTTTGTCGATTCGATTGAAGGTCCAATTGTTAAATTGAAGGATGAGTCGGTAATAAAAATTGAGGATTATCAAACAGCTGAAAAAGTTAAGCATGATATAGATAAAATTCTCTTTTTAGGTGACATACTAATATCGTTTGGTGATTTTGTAGAAAATAATGCTATTCTTGATAAGACAGCGTATGTAGAAGAACTTTGGTTACATGACTTTATTGATGCGTGCAATGCAACTTATGGTAATATCACTGTTGCATCACAATATCTAGAAGTTCCTCTAGAAAATATTCTTAAGTGGATGGAAAATCCAAATAGATATTATCCGGAATTCGATTTAGCATACAAAATTTCTAAAATTTTGAATATTCCATTGCACCCACATTATCTATTTTTTTGGGATTTGTTAAAAATTAACGAAGTTATTATCTTAAGGAATGCTTTAAGAAATGGTTCTAAAAAAGATAATAAATTAGTTATAACTTACGATGATAATGTTAAAAAGATTTTGGAAAAACTATGTGTGCCACATAAAGTTGAAAACAATCATATACTCTTTGATCCAGATACTACAAAAATATTGGACTCTTGTCTAGGTCTTAATAGAGAAGCAGTCTTCCTTTCAAAATATGATAGTGTTCTCGATCTTATATCTTTCTTAAGTGGTGTACTCATCAAAAATAAGGTATCTACTTTCATAGGTGTACGAGTTGGAAGACCTGAAAAGGCAGAAGAAAGAAGGATGAAACCTCCTGTTCATCTTCTTTTCCCAGTAGGTTCATTTGGTGGATCCTCACGTGACCTCATGAAGGCATCAGAAAAGGCTGTATGTGTTCCAATTATTAACAGATATTGTCTTAAATGTTCTACTCTCCAATTTTCTTCAATATGCAAAAATTGTAATAGGCCAACAATGATTGTCTACACTTGTCCCTCTTGCGGTAATACCTCTGATAAAGATGAAGTTTGTCCAAGATGTAAAATATTTATGTCGCCCTATTCGCAAAAAGTCCTTGATCTCAAAAAGGAACTATTATTAGCCTCTGAAAAGGTTGATTACAAACCTGCATCTCCATTGAAAGGTGTTAAAGGCTTAATGAATGATTTAAAACAACCAGAACCTATTGAAAAAGGTCTTTTAAGACAAAAATATAATCTACAAATTTATCGTGATGGTACCATAAGATTTGATGCTACAAATATGCCTCTTACTTCTTTTCTGCCGAATCTTATCAATACTGATTATAGTAAATTAACTAACTTGGGTTATGATTTAAATGATCTTATGTCAGGAAAACCTGTACCAATATATGTCCAGGATGTTATTTTACCTAAGAATGCTGCTAGACATTTGATAAATGTGGCTAAATTTATTGATGAATTGTTAGAAAAATTTTATAATCTACCTGCATTTTATAAAATAAAGGAAGAAAAGGATTTAATAGGCCACATAATTGTGGGTATTGCCCCCCATACATCTGTTGCTATTGTTGGAAGGATTATAGGTTTCTCAAACTCGCAAGTTTGTTTAGCACACCCTTTTTGGCATTCTGCAAAAAGGAGAGATTGCGATGGCGATGCCGATTCAATAACATTGTTACTTGATGTGCTACTAAACTTTTCACTTTATTATGTTCCTTCCCAAATTGGTGGCTTAATGGATACTCCACTCCTCTTACAACCTTATATTATACCTTCTGAAGTCGAAGATCAATCCCTTTCTATTGATTCATCTGAAAGATATGCCAAAGACTTTTATATGAAATCTTATAAATCTGCATCAGCTAGAGAGTTGACCTCAATACCTCTGATAAAAAACTTTCTTGCAAAAAAGGAGGAATATTTAGATTTGAAATATAATTATGATACTAAGGTATTGTTTTTAAATAAAGAAAGAAATTCTCTTGCAACAGCACCCTCTTTCTTAGAAAAAATAGAAAGACAATTCCATTATGAATTGATGATAAAGGCTGTTAGTTTTAACGAAGCAATAGTCGCCATTTTGACAACACATCTTATACCTGATATACTGGGGAATCTAAAAGCATTTGGTTCACAGAAGGTAAGATGCAAAAAGTGTGGAGAAAAATATCGACGTATTCCATTAAAAGGTGTTTGCATAAAATGCGGGGGTGAACTTCAACTTTCTGTAACTAAAAAAAGTGTAGGAAAGTTTTTAGAATTAGCTGAAAGGCTTGCCTCAAACGAAGGCGTCCCTTCTTATGTTAGAATGAGAGTTGAATTGGCAAAAGAAGATTTTGAAAGTCTTTTCGGTAAAGATCAAAAGCAAGCCACTTTAACTGACTTTATCTAATTCTTATGTATTCGTGTGCACCTCTAGTTGGCTCAAAGCAAAAATGAACTTTTTGGTACCCTTTTCTAAATTCAATAACTTTCTTTTTAACTTCTTCAACATCTTTATTCCTAACTATTATATCTGTAATAAAACCGGCAATCTCTTTCATTTCATTTTCTTTCATACCTAATCTTGTTACCTCTGATACTCCAAATCTTAATCCACCAGGGTTTGCGAAATGTCTACCTTCTTTAATATCCCATGGTAACAAATTTCTATTGCATATTATGTTCGCTTTCTCCAACTTTCTTTCTAAATCTCCACCTAGGCCATACTTTGTTATATCCACTAGAACAACATGTGATTTTGTAAATCCGTTCTTTTCACCCAATACCTTTAAACCTTTCTCTGCTAAAGCTTCTGCGAAAGCTTTTGAATTTTTAACAATTTGTGCCGCATATTCTTCTCCAAATTCTAACATTTCAGTTAATGCAATTGCCTTTGCTGCTACAGAATGCAAATGATGATTGCTAACATTTCCTGGAAAAACCGCCTTTTTAATTTTTTCAGCAAACTTTTCATAGGACATGATCATTCCGCCTTGTGGCCCAAATAATGTTTTATGTGTACTGCATGTTACAGCATCCGCTCCTTCCCTAAGTGGGTCTTGGAACTGTTTGCCTGCAACCAGTCCTATAACATGTGCTGCATCATAACATACAAACATCCCTTTTTCTTTTAAAAAGGAAGCTAATTCCTTAAGTGGTTGAGGAAATAAAAGAACTGACCCTCCAAACATTGCTAATTTAATTTTGACTCCGTTTTTCTCCAACTCTTCAACTTTCTTTTTTGTTAAATCCACGTCTATATTCATTTCCTCGTAATTAAATGGAAAATATTCTATTTTTAATCCATGAACCGCTCCTGCTGTTCCTCCTAACTCCATTTTTCCAGTACTTATGTGGCCACCACAAGGAATCGAAAGGCATATCATGTAATCACCTGGTAAAGTGAATGCCGTATAAATTGCCAAATTTGCACAAACTCCTGAAACTGGTCTAACATCAACGAATTCACAGCTGAACAGTCTCTTTGCAGTCTCGATGGCTAAAAGCTCAATTTGATCAATATATGTGCATCCTGCATAGACCCTTTCTCCAGGCCATCCTTCTGCATACCTATTACCTAAATCACTTGCTAACGCCTCCCTAACACCAGGACTTGGAACATTTTCACTTGCTATTAAAGGTAAACTTTCTGAGAACCATTTATGATGTTCGTAAAGTAATCTAAATATTTCATCATATAGTTTTTTATTTGCGCTCATACCATTCTACAAAAGAAAGGGTAGTAATTAAAATTTTAATTAAAAATTTTTAAAGCTGTAAATATACCTCTCCTATGTATGAGTTCCAAGAAAAAGAAATCATCCGCACCTATGCCTGCTTCAAGTGCAGGGTTGCTTAGATTCTTTGAAGATGAAACCCATGGGATAAAAATTAAGCCCGCCCTTGTTCTTGCGTTAGCTTTATCTCTTGTTGTTTTTTCAATAATGCTCCTAATATTTGTTCCTCCATAATATTTCTATTTTATTTTGGTGCATTAAATGGTCGATGATTCTACTACACAAATTGCAAATCATTATAAAAAACTCTTTAGGTTTCCTTCATTAAAATCAGGATTACTCTTATTGATCATCTCAAGTACAATTTTATCTCTACCATTCTATTATTACATTGATCTGAAGTTGTGGCTATTTGTTTTTCTAAGCTTTTTGGCTACAATTTTAATCGTTTCTTATATTGATACACTTTTAACATCTTTTTCTCCTATTTCTTCATTGAGACGTATACTTTTTGCAATTCTTTTTCAACTCTCTCCTTTGCTATTATTCTCCCTTTTATCACTAATTATTATCTTCTTAAAATGGTTTGATTTTGACACTTTTTTAAAAATGTTTATGTTTTGGGTGTTTTTCACGTTTAATTTGCGTTATTTTATATTATATGCTGTGTTTTATCAAAAATATTTTTATTCCTTTGCGCATTCACTGATTTTACCTCTTTCTATTACTACATTTTTATTGTTATATTTTAGAACTATAAGCCCCAACTCTATTATAATTGTTTTGGCAATAAATTTAATTTTATCCATATTCTTCTCAATTTATATCAAGTCTATTGAGGCTGTGGGTTTATCCTTGCTCAGATTTGGTTCATTTAAAATCTTATCTTCATACTTATATGCATGGGTTGGTTCTGATCCTACTCCCCTAGAAAATTTATTGGAAAAAAATAGTGTTGAATCAAAAATTGAAACATATAAAATTAATTTGATAAATTATAACAAAAAGGTATCATTAGTTGTACCTGGCATTCATCCTGGCCCCTTCTCTCCAATTGGCAGTTATAATTTACCTTATGAAATAATAAACTTCTACAAGTTACAGAACATTAGCTCAATGGTTTTCCATAGCCCTTCATCACATGAAGTTAATTTGCCCTCAAAAATTCAAACAGAACGTTATCTTAATTCATTAAATGATCTTTACCTTATTTCTCAAGGTTCACTTTGCAGTAAACCAATTAAGATAAGTAAGAATAAAGTTACTGTAACTGGATTAAAGTTTGCTGATATAATTTTGGTTTTCATAACCTTTGCACCCTATGGAATGGAGGATCTTCCAACGGAAATCTGTGAATATGTCAAAAGGCTAGAAGTTAATGGTATAAAGAAGATTATATTAGTTGATGCGCACAATGCTTTAGGGCCTATCCCAAACAAAGAAGATATAGAAGATTTAAAATCTTGTCTAGATGAGCTAATTGAAAAGTTAAAAAAATCGCCATTACATCCTTTTAAATATAATTTTACTCAAAAATATTTGTCTGAATTTAAAGAAGTTGGACCTGGTGGAATTTCCTGTCTTGCACTTCTAATTGATAAATTCCCTTACATAATTTATTCAATAGACTCTAACAATTCTGTACCAAATTTAAGACTAATTTTAGAAAAAGAATTACAGAAAAAAGGGCTATCTTTAATAGAAATGTGTACAACAGATTCGCATTTTTCCTCAGGCAAAATGCTATCAGAAAAGGGCTATTATGCGTTAGGCGAATTATCTGATTGCAACTATATTGTATCAAGGCTTGCAAGTATAGCAAATGAACTTACAACCGATTTCCAAGACTGTTTTTTTAAAACCTATTACATATTATCTAATCTGAAAATTTTAGGTCGAAATCAAATTAATACTTACTCAATTTTCTTAAATGCTACTCTATCATATGTAAAAAAGGGTGCAATTATATTGTTTATACTTGTATTATTATTTTTTGCGTTTTTTGTTATGTTTATTTGTTGAAAATATTTTACCCCAATTCAAATATATACCCCATTTTCCTTAGATTATGTGTTAAACTGATGCGTAACCTAAATAGTATAATAGAAGAAATATTAAAAAAGACTTCAGGTTTAACTAGAGATGATATTATTTCTTTAATTCAAGAAAAGAAGAAAAAAATTGGAAGTGGTTACCTAACTGACACAGGTGCTGCTTATTTGGTAGCAGCCGACCTGGGTGTGAGTTTAGAATTCAATCTTCCCTCTACGGTTGAAATTAAAGATCTCTATATAGGTGCAAATTCTGTAAACGTTAATTGTAGAGTTTGTTCTGTGTCTAAATTGAAAAAATATGTGAAAAAAGATTCGGCAGAAGGTTATTTGCTTCTTTTTACAGTTTTTGACAAGACTGGATTAGTTAAATGTTATGCTTGGGATTCCAAAGCAGAAGAAATTATGGCCATGAATTTAAAACCTAATGATGCAATCCAAATTAAAAAGGCTTATGTGAAATTAGATTTTGATAATACCCCTTCATTACATATTGGTCAAAAAGGTTCAGTAGAAAGGATAAGCATTCCTGAATCTACTGCGAGTTTGCCAACATTAGAAGACATCTCCCTTCCATTAGATAATTTTGCGCCTAAAACTACATTATTCTGTTTAAAGGGCATTATACATACTCCTCCTTCACTTTCCACTTATACAAGAAAGAACGGCTCAAATGTTATAATATGTTCATTTCTAATACGTGGATTAAAGTCATTTGATCAAAAGAATAGAGTTGTCCTATGGCTAAATGAAGATATAACCAACCATTTTCCACCAACCGGTTCAATAGTAGTAATTGGGCCCCTAAGATCTAAATCGTTGGCAACAGGCGAAATTGAATTCCATGGCGATGAAAAAACAATTATACTCCCGCTCTCACAAAAGCAACTATCTGAAGGTTCAGCGTCACCTTTTCGTATGGCTGTTAATGTTCTTTCAATAGGACCTTTAAAGAAAACAAAAAAAGGCGCTCCATTGGTAAATGTTCTTGTATATACAAATGATAGTAAATATTATACATTAATTGGTTTAGAGGATGTGACCTCCTTTTTACTATCAATAAAACCAGGTGAGGCAATAGAAGGGGTGTTCAAGGTTATAGATAGTGATAAGTTAATTTGTGTTAAAGCATCTGATATTGGTAAAAAATTTGGTGCTCCCGTATTGGACATGTCTCCTTTTTATGAAAAAATTTCAAATATAAAAGCTACTGTTAATGAAAATAAAATTTATTTTATCAAGGCTGTTGCTATTTCGCAAGCTACATCAAAAGAGATCCAATTAAAAAATGGTGAAAAGATAAGTTTTTCAGAAATACTAATCGGAGATGAGACAGATGAAATAAGCTTAGTTGCATGGAGAGATTATACACAACTAATTGAAAATATATTCCCTGGTGAAAGATTGCTCATAAATGGAGTTAAACTTAAAACAAAACCTTTCCTTTGTTTAGAAGTAAAACCATATACCTCTATTTATAAGCTCAGAGAATAAATTTTTAATCCCAAAAAGGTCTAGTTCTAATAAAGTTTTTTTCAGCTCTATAAATTTCATTTAATAATTCTGTTATGTCTGCCTTTTTATCTAGTATTTTACTTGCATTTTGGGGTCCAATTCCGTAACCAGAAAGTACAAAGATCGCTCTTTTGCCAAAATTCTGGATTAATGAAGATACGCACCAGAGTTTTTTGTATTGTTTTTCCTCCTCTTTTGAAAGTTCTTTTCCTCTTATCTTCTTCATAATTATCTCTTTTGCTTTTTTATCCCAAATGGATGTGATCGTAACTAATCTGGATCTACATATAGTGCAGTATATGGTTTCCTCTATGTCTTTAGTTTGTATGATTTTCTCCAGTTTGCCACATGTTAGGCATAATAATAGATGCTTTTTGTTTTCTAATCTTTCTTTAACAATATTTAGCATTGTTTCATCAATATCGTATACACTTGCAACATTTTTTATAGCATGCTTAAAACCTATTTTTGCTAAAGGAGAAAAATTTTCTACTTCCCTATAAAAGATTTGTAATTTTCTTTCGCGTATCTTTCTTAATATTTCACTAGTTATTTCTAAATCAAACTTATCTATAAAAATTTCATTTAGAGTTTCATTATAAAAAGCAGTACCATAATATCTTCTCAACAAAAATGAACTGAGCTTACTATCATAAGAAAGATGGCGAGGAACAATACCAAATCTTTTTGCAATATTCCAACCACGTGTACGGATAAGATTAGTATCTTTTAATGCGACTTCTAATACTTCTTTTAAATTGACTTCTTTAGATAAAACCCCTTTAATGTCACTAAATGTAAGAATGTATCCACCATTAAGAATTATTCTGTAAGGATCAAAATTGTATTCAATATTGTATCCTAATTTCGAAGATAAGAGTGTACTTAATAGAATTCCTAAAGTATTATTCACCTTAGTTCCAAAGCACGCATGTAGTACAAATATACCTCTACCCTTCTCTTTTTCAATAATTATTTGCCTATCATCTGGAATTTGTTCCAACAAATTCCTAGTATTTTCTAATTCTTGTTTTATTATAGCACCTGTACCACTATGCGTTATTGAATTTAAAATTTCTTTTCTTAATCTACCTGCTCGCTGTGCAGTAAAAAAATCGACAGGAATTGTCTCACCAAACCAGAATGGCACTTCACTTTCTGATAGGCTTTTAGGCTCCACTTTAACAATCTGTTTTGTTTCATCAATTGAAATTATACTCCATCCGTTGCCCTTCAAAATAAAAGGTTTCTCTGCCTCCAATGCTTCATTAACAAATAAATGATCAATACTTCCTATTTTACTATTATTAAGTGCATTTATTACAGAATACTGTACATTATCAGGTATCATTGAAATATTATTAAAATAATATTCATAACTTTTTCTTCCTCTAAAAATTTGGTTATCCACTAAACGAATTGCACCAATTTCAGATAAAATTTCTAAAATTGATAAAATTTCTTCGATGGTTATGTCTTTGTAAAAAAGTGTTTTCCTAGAAAATTTTAAGATTTCATCTATTCCAATTGACTTATACACAATTGTTAATCCCACTATATGGTGTGCTAAAACATCTAATGCCTTATAGTGGACTGTTGGTTCCTCCAATTTACCATCTTTTATCAGTTCACATATTGCTTCTGTTTCCAGATAATCATCAATAGAATTACTAAGAATAATTCCTTTTGCTCTCCCTCCGATCCTATGTTCACTACGTCCTACACGCTGCAATAGTTTTATAGCTTGACGAGGGGATTCAATTTGAATAACTAAAGATATTGTGCCAATATCTATTCCTAATTCCAATGAGGATGTTGAAATAACAATTTTCGTTTCTCCTTCTTTCAAGTTTTTTTCAGTCTGTTCACGAACTTCCCTAGAAAGGGATCCATGGTGTACTTCTACCGGTAATTCTGGTCTCTTGGCTTTTATTATTGCCGCTAAATACTCAGCCATCTGTCGAGTGTTAGTAAAAATAATAACAGATTTCTTGTTCAAGAAAGGCCCTTCAATTATTTCTATAATCTTCTCCGCCAAATAATTGATTTCTCCATCAACGAAAATATTTTCAAAAGAATATTCTCTAGATGATTTATCAACTATAATTGCTCCATCCCTTTCTAGGCCAAAAAGAAATTTTTTAATTTTATCTGGATTTCCTACAGTAGCCGACAAGCCAACACGAATAAAATTTTCTTTAACTTTTTCTAAACGTTCTAAAGATAATGCAAGATGTACTCCTCTTTTACTATTAATTAATTCATGAACTTCATCTACTATAACCCAATCAAGGTTTTTAAACCATTTTATATAAGGTTGCAAAGTTATAAGAACTCCTAACGTCTCAGGTGTAGTGATTAAGATATCTGGTGGATCCTGCTGGATTAGTTTACGTAACTTTGTAGGAGTATCCCCATGTCTAACCTCAACTTTCAAATCAAAGTATTCAGCATAATTTCTTATTCTACGTAATAAGTCACGATTAAGTGCTCTTAAGGGTGTAATGTAAAGTACATAAGGTTTCCCTCTAATTTTATTTTCTGACGCATAAAAAAGTATAGGTAGTATTGCTGCCTCTGTTTTTCCTGTACCAGTAGGTGAAATAATTAGCGTATTTCTTCTCCTTAAAATAATAGGTATCACTTTTTTCTGTATGTTAGTAAGTTCCTTGAATCCAAGATTGGATATTTGGCAAAATAATTTTTCCATCATTCCTTTCTCTTAAAGTTTGAGTATTCATAAAAGAAGAGTATCAAAAGTCCTAATGCAAACAGTAGATAAAGTAGTATATTCCAATAATTAAAGAATGATGTTATATCCACATCAGAAACTTCCTTCTCTACCATATATAATTTTTTTGTTGTATAATAGGAGCTCCGGGCGGGCTTTGAACCCGCGACCTATAGCTTACAAGGCTATCGCTCTGCCAGCTGAGCTACCGGAGCTCGTCAAATCTTAATAAAGTGTATTTAAAACTTTTACTTTAGACTATTGAAAACAAATTTAGAAAAAATTTCAATTTCTTCATCCGTAAAATAGTATGTGATGTAATCTTTTCTTTTTTTTGCAAGCAATAATGCCTTTAAATGATAACACATTTTTTTTCTTTTTTTGATAAGACATAGATAATAAAAATCTTTACAGGTGCAAAAAAGTGGTTTGTCGTTTACTAAATAGTCTCCTTCCTCTCCTACAACGGACCAAATTTCAATATTACTTGGTAAAAATATATGTCTTTTAACACCGCCTCTATCTAAAATTAATTTTATTCTTTCTTTTTCTCTTTTTTTCTTCATTGTATACTAATATACTTAAATAAAGAATATAAATTGTTATCAAGTGTTGCATACAAAAATAACTTTCCTATATCCAGATGCCACCTTAAAAATAGAAATAGGCAGTGATAACTTTTTATGTATTAGTGATTTGCACATTGGTTATTCGCCTTCTCCACTAGTAAAAGTTGATAGTAAAAGAATTGCTTTTATTCTTTCAAGGAAAATAGAAGAACTTTGTAAAAAAGCAAAATCTAATAACCTAATAATTTTAGGTGACTTAAAACATACTATTGGACGTGTTACTTTAAATGAACAAAGATCACTTAAATTATTTTTTAATAAAATTAGCTCATGCTTTAAAAAAATATATTTAGTTCAAGGAAATCATGATGCTGGTATTCAAAACCTTTTACCAACAAATACTGAATTAATCAAAAAAGGATTAATTTTAAGCAACTTCTATTTTATGCATGGTCATTCTTTACCAATTCCAGATGTAAGAAAAGTAAACACGATTATTATGGGCCATATCCATCCACTATATTTTAAAGAAAATTCTCCATTAAACGGCCAAAGAATTTGGGTAATAATTAAGTTACACATAAAACAAATTTTCCCATCTCTAAAGAAAGTATATCGTCTAATAATTATGCCTACCTTTAATTATGAGCTCTATTTGCCATCATATTTTATCTCTCCTTATAATTTTATTGGTAGAAACTCTCCATTGTTGAATAAATGTAAGCAAGATATATTGTCTACAAAAATCATATCTACGAATGGTGTACTTTTAGCTGACGCTCGAAGTAATATTCCCTGATACTACCCTTTTGAATTTTGGTTTCCTTGGTATTATAGCCACTTCTTTTTTAACTAATATCCCTTCACCCTGGGCAAAAATATATGCCTTAATTCCAAATTTATTTTGTGGTGTTACCGAATAAAATGAATATGGATAAAATAAAAATGGATCTTCAACTCTAGTAAAATCATGTGGTAACTTAATAATAAACTCATTGCTATTTTTTATTGTGCCCTCACATAATACATATTCGTCAAACTTTTCATCTTTTCCTTTAATCCATTCCCTTATTATTATACCACCTGTCACATTCTTCATACTTTCCATTAGTTTGCAAGTTATCTCTTCATCTGGTTCGCAATATAATTTATCAATAAGTAATAATTCGCTTTTAGAGCCTTCCATTTTCTCGTTTTCTACTTTATAAACTGGTAAAACTTTCAGTCTTATTTCTGTTCTAGGAAAAAGTATCCTACCACCAAATCTTGGACAACCAATAATTAATGAACACCTTGTTTTGAAATGCTTACTGGAAACAGTTGGTGGAAATGTCTCAGGGTATTTAATTTCTGTTTCTCCTTCAACTAGATCTTTTTCAATAATAAAAGAAAAAATAACTCTATATTCAGGGAAACCTTTTTTCTCTTTTCCATTTAGTAGGTCAGAAATTGTAATTATATATAATTTGAGTTTCAAAACTCTACCACTATAATTTTTTATCCTTAAACTTTCTCCAACAAACAAAGTACTTTTCTCAATAAATACATCTTTTATCATCTAATTCACTTCAACTAAGTAATATTCCCTTAGAAAACTTGGTTTTTTAATCACTTTAACCTTTTTATAATCATGATTAAAAAGATGCAATCTAATATTCTTCTCCTTAATACCCCACTTTTCTTTATTTTCAGAAATAAAATATATAATACGTTGTGTCATTTCCTTCAAAAATTTTATTTTTGTTTCTTGAAATTTAAGCTCTTTTTCATAAAATTCTAATACTTTAGTTAGCGCAAGCCATCTAAAGAAAATTATAGCCACAACACTCCATCCCAACAATATTAAAAGATTAAAATCCAGATATCCAAATGAAAAAATATAGACAATAGAAAACATAAATATAAAAATAAATATTCTAATCAAAAATTTTGTTATTAAAAAAATTTTTGCATAAAAGTGTGCACTTGAATCTTTTGATGGCAGATTTATTATGTAATCTGCTATCTCAAATATTTTTCTCTGTTCATTTCTATCAATTTTATGTTTAATTATATCCTTAACCTCTTCTACTTTAATTTTAACTTTTTTTTTAAATCAACATTTCTTCCTGTGGTGTATCCATCAAAAGCTTCAGCTAAAAAAAGTAAACTGTTTATCTTACTCTTATCTATTCCAGTTTTTGGCATAATTTTACTTTCATTTATTATTAAGGCTTAATAAATGTTTGTAACATTATCTGGATTGTATATTTTAGATAAAAAGTTTATAATTATTAATAATTTTTAAAAAAAATTTAATATTTAAAAAATTAAAAAGAATAATGCTTAAATATAAAGTAATGATAACCATTTGTTCATGTCACAAGAAGCGCCCACTCTGTTTGTTAGGAGGGCTTCTGGCTTAGTTAGAACAATAGGTCCGTTTACTGCCTTTATGATTGTCTTCAGCCATACAGTAGGTGGAGGCATCCATAAACTTGCAGTGCAAGCTGCGTACACAAGTCCTGGCGCCTACATTCCATACTCCTTCCTTGTTACAGGTTTGTTAGCAGGATTACCTACTGCCATAATATACACAATGCTTGGCTCAATGATGCCACGAACTGGAGGTGACTATATATTTATAACGAGAGGTTTAAGCCCAATACTAGGTTTCGTTTCTTCCTGGGGGTTTCTGGTTTACTGAAGTATTAAGTTATGGTATTATCTCCTGGTATTCTATAGACTTTTTTGCAGGTGCGTTAACCATATCTGGTGTTGTGCTTAATAATCCTGGATTAACTGGGTTTGCACAATGGCTTTCTACAATAGAAGGCCACTGGATTGTTGGCTCACTATTTGTTTTCGGTTTTGCTCTACTTGCACTTTTTGGTATGCGGGTATACAGTTGGATAGTAAATATACTGGGCACCCTTGCTATCATAGGTGTTATTAGTAATCTTATTATCTTAGGTGGTTTTGGGCTTGCAACTGGCGCAGCTGTAACTGGATGGAATCGAGTGTTTGGTGAGGGTGCCTATCAAAAAATAGTACAAAAGTCTTTTGAGCTCTCTTCTCAATATGGGGCTGTCTTCCCAGTTTCTGTATTTAGTTGGACTGATACAATGCGTGCTGGAATTGGTGCAATATGGGCTTACATAGGTATCACATCTGCCGTATATGTAGGTGGTGAAATAAAATCCCCATCAAAAACTTTATTCATTTCACAGGTACTAGGAACAATTGTTATTATGCTCTACTATATCGGATTACCTGCATTAGTATATAATACATGGCGCGTTCCTTCTAATATTTTAGAAGAAACAGGAGCAAGTAAAATTCTCGCACAAATGAATGTACCGCAAGATAGAGTTTACTTTATTGCACTTTACCAATTCCTAATAAATAATTGGGGTTCAAAAAATGTTGCAGCTCTCTTAGGTGTGCCTGAAACTAGCCTACTTCCAGCTGGTGTAGTAACCACGTATACTGTTACACTTTTGCCCTCTGAATTGGCTTGGCTCCAAGTATTAAATGGTGTACTAGTTGGAATCGTATTGCTAAAGGACATTCCTGCATTCTTCCTAGTAAGCAGTAGAATGATTTTTGCATGGTCATTTGACAGATTCTTTCCTGAGATTTTCTCTAATGTTAACAGCAAATTTAACAGTCCCCATTGGGCTATAATTCTAACAATGATTGGCGGCCTACTTGGTGTTATACTAAATATAATAAGTGGTGAATGGCTTGCCTCAGTAGACACAACCATGTTATATCAATTTGCTGTAATGATTGCAGGTTTATCCGCAGCAGTTTTACCCTTTATAAGATCAGACATATATGAAAAATCACCAGCAAAATATTCAATAGCTGGTATACCTCTACTTAGTCTTTTTGGAATAATTGCCTTTGGATCAAACTTTTATTTCCTAATTGTAGCTGGAACATGGTTGAATCCAGAAAGAGACTTGGTCATGCAAACCTTCTGGATGGCTCTTGGTGTTGCAATATTTACTGGCTACCTTATTAAGAACGTTAAACGTGGTATTGACGTAAAAACAATATATACTGAGATTCCACCAGCCTAGCCCCCACTATTTTATTTTTATATATGGTTCATGCAAATATAAGGTGGCGGTCTTGGCTAAAATATTCTTTGCTGTTGACGTTCATGGAAGTACACCTGTATGGCGAAAATGGGTAAATGTAGTAAGTATGTATAAGGTTGATGTACTAATTCTAGCCGGTGACCTAACAGGTAAAGCTGTTGTACCAATTTTTAGAAAAAATGGAGAATATGAGACAATAATCCTTAATAAAAGGTATACTGCAAAAAATGAAGAAGAACTTAAAAAAATTGAGGCCATGATCGAAAGTATGGCTTATTACTATGCGATTATGACCAAAGAAGAAGCAAATGAAGTAGCAAAGGATCCCAAAAAACTAGATCTGTTGTTCAAAAACGCTATGGTGGATCGTTTAAGAAAATGGCTTGACCTACTACTGGAAAAAGTTGATACTAATAATGTAACAACAGTTGTCATGCCGGGAAATGATGATGAACAGTATATTGATGAAACCATCAAAAGTTATGAAGATCGTAACATACTTTATCCCTTAGACAAAACTCTATTACTGCCTCATAACTATGAACTCGTCTCCCATGAGTATGTGAATCCAACACCTTGGAGAACTCCTAGAGAAGCTGAAGAGGATAAATTATATAAAATTGTTGAGGATAAAATAAAAAGATCTAACATTAAAGATTATTCAAAAGCGATCTTTAATTTTCACTGTCCTCCATTTAATACTAACCTAGACCTTGCTCCAAAGTTAGATAAAAACATGAAAATTGTATATGTAGGTGGTAAGCCAACAATGATTCATGTAGGCAGTACGTCAATAAGGAAGTTAATTGAAAAGTATCAACCAATACTTGGCCTACATGGACATATTCATGAAAGTTATGCGAGTGATAAAATAGGAAATACTATTGTGCTCAACCCAGGAAGCGAATACACTGAAGGCATACTAAGAGGCTTTTTCATAGAATATGATTCCGAAGGTATTAAAAACTATTGGAAAATTGAGGGGTAAAAGTGACTAATTCCCATTTCATTACATTAGGTGAAGACGAATTTATTAATGAGGCACTAAATATTGTCTCAAAAGCGGAAGAAAAGGGAATTATACTAAGAATATTAGGCTCATTAGCCGTTCGTTTATATATCTCTGGTAATCAACAAGCTCTTTTGTTGCATAGAAGAAGACTCAACGCTCCAGAACAAGTTTTTACAGATTTGGATCTTATTGGCTATGGCAAGCAAAGAGGTTCTATAGAAAAATTTTTTAATGATCTTCAGTATCAGCCTGATAGAATTGTTAATCGTATATTTGGAGACCGTAGACTAATATTCTATCATCCAAAAGGTTATTTTATGGTTGACATATTTTTAAACAAATTAGAGTTTAGCCATGATATTTATTTTGGAGAAAAACCTGGTAAAGGTCGTCTAGAACTCTCATATCCAGCAATAACTCCTACTGATATAGTTCTTGAAAAGCTTCAAATTCATAAAATAAATAGAAAGGACTTAATAGATTTAGCTGCTATTTTTCTTGTAAAGGATGTAAACTCTGACCCTCTATCCATTAATGGCTCCTATATTGCTAAAATTCTCTCCCAAGACTGGGGTTTTTGGTATGATGCAACGAACAATTTAAATAAATTAAAGTCCATAGTAAAAGAACTATTTGAATTAAAAGAGCTCCAAGAAGAATACTCAAAAATTATCCAAAAAGTAGATTCTCTTTTATCAATGATAGAGAAGGAGCCGAAATCAAAGGATTGGCTGAAAAGAAGTCAGATTGGGACCAAAAAGCCTTGGTATAGAGAAGTTGAAGATTTATTCTAAATTTTGCAAATATAGTGGGGTCGATGGGATTTGAACCCATGATTTCACGGGCCCGAACCGTGTAGCCTGGACCAGACTAGCTGACGACCCCAATACCATCAAAGAGATAACCATATATACCCCTTATTAAATCTAAAGTTGATGCCGGGAGCGTGCCGAGATACACATCGCTCGAAAGCTCAGCCTGGTTAGAGCGCTGGACTCATAATCCAGAGGTCGCGGGTTCGAAACCTCAGGCGAAAAGCCCGCTCTCGGCATAAATAAAATTTTTATAAAAATGCTTAAAACATTCAAAATAAATAGGGTTCACAATGTATTGGTGTAATTGTGATCCACTTTGCCGCTGCAAGAGAAAGAAATTAGTGTATTTGTACCTGTTTATGTAAACTCTGACCTATTAGATTCTCTGCTAGAAGAATTAGTGAGAGATAACTATGAAAATAAGGAAATTTTTGTTATTATTGATAATCCTAACCAAGATTCATTAAATCTTGTTGAAAAATATAAAAATAAGGTATTTTTTATTTTAAATAATCAAAGAATAGGTAAAGTAAATGCGTTAAATAAGGCCGTAAATTATTCTAAGGGTGACATTCTTCTTTTCCTTGACTCTGATATAAAACTGAACAATAATGACGGCTCTTTTCTAAGCAAAATAGTAAGTGAAATGACTGAAACAGACATTCTTGATATAAAAAAGGATATAATAAGGGATTCATTTATTTCAAAAATGGTTAATTATGAATATATTAGTTCAAACTTTGTAAGTTATCTTTATTCCAGATTTGCAAAAAAATGTGTAGGTATTAATGGTGCCGCTTTTGCTATAAAAAAAGATGTCTTTAAAGAAGTTGGAGGTTTCTCAAAAGTGGTTTCAGAAGATTTTGATTTAGCTATTAAAGTCGCATTAAGAGATAAATACTTTAAATTTTATGAGAAAATAGAAGTTAAAACAAAATCTCCTGGAACTTGGAAGGATTGGTTTGCTCAAAGGAAAAGATGGAGCATCGGTGTTGGCTTATGGCTTAAAGATCATTGGCGTGAACTATTAAAGTATGTTAGGCAATATCCTTCTCTTGCATTATTAAGTTTTGTTATACTTTTTCCTACGTTCATTCCTATCCTTTTATCCTATTTTTTATCAAATTTTTTAGGTTATAAGCTTCTAAATTTTATTATAATATTTTTTGCTACAAAGTTCCCTCTACTTATTGCTTTTCCCTTTATTTTCTCTATATCACTTTTACTTCTAACAAGTTTTATGAATTTTGTAATAAGCTTTATATTATTTTTGACACTTTTCTTTTTATTTGCTAAAAAATTGAATTTTCATTTTAACATTTTAGAATTTACAATATATTATTATTTTTATCAACCCTTTGCATTTTTTGTCTTAATTATAGGAATAATCACTCCTTTTGTATACAAAAAATATAAACTTGATTGGAAAATTTAACAAGCCCTGGGCGGGGGTTGAACCCGCGAACCTCCGCCTTACCAAGGCGGCGCTCTAACCAGGCTGAGCTACCAGGGCTCAAACAAGGTTAGCAAAGCTTTCTATTTATAAATAACTGTTTACCTAAATATTTTTATACGAAAGAGTTTACCGGTTTTATACCAATTGAGCACTATGCTTGGCAATATATTAGACAAAAAAACCTTCGATCCTGAAGATGAACTATCTATTTTAGAGTATTGGAAAAAGTCAAATGTTTACCGTTCTTTCGACCCTTCTTATGAATGGTTTGTGATAGATATCCCCCCTCCATATGCTACGGGCTCAATGCATGTTGGCGGTTCAGCACATTATGTACAAATTGATATAATTGCAAGGTATTTCCGGATGAATCAAAAAAATGTCTTCTTTCCTTGGGGTGTTGATAGAAATGGTTTGCCAGTTGAATTAATGGCAGAAAAAAGATTGAATAAAAAAGCAACCGAAATTCCTAGGGAAGAGTTTCTACAACAGTGTAAGAATATACTTGATGAAACAGAAAGTAAAATAGTTGAAACATTATATAGACTGGGTCTAAGTTGTGATTTTGAAAATTGTTATAGAACTGATTCACCCGAGTATCGTGCCTTTACACAGGAAACGTTCATTGAAGTTTGGAATAAAGGTCTAGTTTATGAGGAGGAACGACCGGTTAACTGGTGCCCAAGTTGTAGAACTACGATTGCTGATGCGGAATTAGAGAAGGAAGAAAGAAATGCCACGCTATATTATATAAAATTTAAGTTAAGTTCATTATCTAATCCTTTAAGTGAAATAATTGTTGCCACAACTAGACCCGAACTATTAGGTGCCTGTCAAGCAATAATATTTAATCCCAATGATAAGAGATATTCTAATTTAGAAGGTTCGCATGTTACGGTTCCAATATACGACTATAACGTTCCAATAATATCGCATCCATATGCAAAACCGGAATTTGGCAGTGGACTAGTAATGATTTGCTCTTATGGTGACCAATCAGACATAAGACTCTTTAAAGAATTAAGGCTAAAACCAAAAGTTTTAATAAATGAATCTGCAATAATGAATGAAAATTCAGGCCCACTTTGTGGGCTTAGTGTAGAAGAAGCTAGAAAAAAAATAGTCTCCATGTTGGAAGAAAAATCTCTATTACTAAAGAAAGAAACAATTGTTCAAAACGTTCCCGTATGTTGGCGGTGTTCAACACCAGTTGAATACATAAATGTAAAAGAATACTATCTAAAACAAATTGATTTCTTAGATGAAATTTTAAAGATATCAAAGGAACAGATAAAATTTTTTCCACCAGAATCTATTAATATACTAATTAATTGGATAAAATCCATTACATCCGATTGGCCTATCTCCAGGAGACGATTTTATGGAACAGAAATCCCGATCTGGTATTGTAAAAAATGCGGTTCCCCAAACCTACCTAAACCAGGCAGCTATTATCAGCCATGGAAACAATCTTTTCCACTTAAAACTTGTAGCAATTGTGGTGGTACCACTTTTGAAGGTGAGGTTAGAACATTTGACACTTGGGTTGATTCTAGTGTGTCAGCTTTGTATGTGTTGAAATTGGGTAGAAAACTAGGCTATTCTTTACCAGATGTTCCAGTTGGGATGCGCCCCCAAGGGATTGACATTGTTAGAACATGGCTCTTCTATTCTCTTCTAAGAATTTACCAATTAACTCAAAAGCCAGCTTTCAAGTACGTTAGACTTTCAGGTATGGGCCTTGATGAGCATGGTCGTGCTATGCATAGACATTTGGGAAATGTTATCTATCCTGAACCAGTAGTGAAAAAATATGGTGCTGACGCTTTTAGATTTTGGGCTGCATGTGAAGCAAAGTTAGGCTCGAATTATCTATTTTCAGAAAAAAGAGTTGCTGGTGCAAAAAAGTTTATTACAAAACTTTGGAACATATCCCGCTTTATATCGCAATTTCCATATTATGATATCACACCAGTGGAACCAATAGATAAAGCTATATTAGAAAAGCTTGATGAATTAATACAAGTATGTAGAAAATCGTTTGATGAACTTGATTCCTTTGAAGCGGCAAAAGCTATTAGATACTTTACTTGGAACATATTTGCCGACCATTATATTGAGGCTGTAAAGTCTAGAGCTTATAACAAAAACAACGAATTCTCAGAAGTTTCTTCAAAAAGTGCTATTTCCACACTTTATCATGTCCTTTATTCAGTAGTCTGTCTACTTGCACCTATAACACCATTCGTTTCCGAAGCAATTTATCAAAAAATCTTCCATTTCAAAAAGAGTGTTCATCTTGAAACCTATCCTATGCCTAAAGGAATGAGCAAAATCTTTTCACCATACTTTGATAAATTTATGTACTTAAATTCACTTATATGGAATTACAAAAAGAAGCGATCTTTATCCCTTGCTTCTCCTATTTCAGGATTGTGTTTGCCTGATGATTTAAAAATATTCGAAAAAGAAATAGTATCAATGCATAAAGTTGAGAACATATTTTTCGGCTCTCCACCATCTAATAACTTCGAAATGCTTGATGAGAGCGTTTTTGTTAAGCTCTAGTTATGATATTTATATTTTAATATTGCACCAATTCCTCCAAAATTTTTAAGCATAGTACCTGCTTCTGTTTTTGAAGAGATAACCTCAACTTTTGCCCCGACCATATCTGCTTTTCTAGCAATATATTCTATGTAGTCCTCTTCCTCTATTTCATAATCTGCTCTTTGACATCCTGTACATGTTTCGGTGATAATTTCTTGTTTTCGTTTTATGTACTCTTCACGGGTAATATGTTCAACCTTTTCTTTTCCACAGTATTTGCATTTCACTTTAAGTATTATCATGTTAAGATCTTCAACAATGATTATTATATCCACATTTCCTTGATTTAAGCTATTCTCTATTGCTTGGATCCCATAGAGTGCAAGACCATTTTCCTTAGAAACTTCACGCAAAAAGTTTTGAACTAACTTCATTTCTTCAACAAGTCTTAAATCTTCTAAAACTTTTTCTGCTTTCATGACCGTTTCGCGAATACCTTCTTCACCAGCATAGGATGTGTCTATAACAGCAACGATCTTATCTCTAAGCTGATAATGTAAATACTCACCTTTTAAAAAATCATCTTTTGTTGGACCTGGACCGCTGATAATTAGTTTGGTTATATTATTTTCCTCTAAAAATAGTTTTGTTGCATGTTTTCCAACACGATGAAAAAATTCATTTATTTCCATTTCCCTAAGTCGCTCAAATCTTCGTGCGGACTGTCCTCCTGCCCTATGCTTTCCTGAAACTCCAGATGTTAAAACCTCGGCAACCTCAACTCTATCTCCATAAAGTAGTCCTAAACCCGCTTCAGATGTATCTATAGAAATTATCCCAATATATGTTTCTTCTTTCAACATTTCCTTTAAAAATTCTGTATGGAAATGATCATCACATCTATAAAGGTATGTTTGTACAGGTTTGATTGGCACTATCTCATAAAGAAAGATTGTTTCGCTTCCTAATCCATTTGTTGGTAAAGCGCCACAAAATATTACTAATCCATTTTCTGGTGTTTTCTTATAAAGTTTTAGACGTTGCATGGTTTTTACTAGCGCATCTTGTACATGGTTTCTTGTAGTATCTGACTTTATGTTAGATGCGGTTCCCCACTCTTCTCTTAAGGCATTTATTACTTCATGAATTGGTTTTCCTGGAGGTATGTATAGTGAAATTAGTTCGGTGCCTCTTCCTTTTTTCTTTGAAAGTTCTGCCACTAATTGTTTTAATCTATATTTTTCAACTGAACTCTTCTCTTCTACTTTACTCATTTTCCTCTCACATTATGTTTTTATTTTACTATTTATGATACTATATGCGAGATACCCTTGGAACGTGTGGTAATTAAATTAAGTGGTTCGGTGTTTAAGCTACCTTTTGATGCAAACTATATTAAAACTTTATGTGAATCATTTATTTCTATATTAAATGATGGAATACAGCCGATTATAGTATCTGGTGGAGGTGAAATTGCAAGATCTTATATAAACATTATGCGGGTGCTTGGTGCTGATGAGACAACTTTAGATGAGATTGGAATCCACGTTTCTCGGTTAAATGCAAAAATAATTATAAGTGCCCTTGGCTGTTATGCTTATCCTGTAGTTCCTACGTCCATGGATGAAATCTCCTTGGCTTTAAATTCAGGGAAAATAGTGGTTCTGGGTGGTCTCTATCCTGGACATTCTACTAATGCGACAGCAGCTTTAGTCGCAGAGAAATCTAATGCCTTTGTTCTTATTAATGCGACAGATGTTGACGGTGTCTATACAGCTGATCCCAAAGTTGATAAAAATGCAAAAAGATATGACCAAATTGATACCCATACTCTGTTTAACTTAGTAACAGCCTCCCCAATTATTGCCGGCTCCTATGATCTCTTTGATCCTTTAGCTATTAAAATAATTGAACGTTCTAAAATCAAGACAAGGATAATTTTATGTACACCACAAAATATATTAAATTCAATAAAAGGTGTTAAAGTAGGCACTGAGATTGTTATAAAGTGACCTAAATGTCAGAAAAACAAGATAAGACAAGAACTATTCCTCCACATACCCATTGCAAAATTTGTGGTGCTGCCATACCTTTAGGGAAAGTTTTTTGTTCAAATGCATGCAAACAAAAATCTATAGAAATGGATAAAAGAATGAAACGAACACAACTTATTTACTTTATCATTTTCTTAATCCTCATGCTCTTCACCTTAATATTCATTTATATTAGACCTTCACAATAAAGTGCATTTAATACATGTAAGAGGGAAAACGTTTAGTAAACAAAATTTACTAAAATTTGTAAATTTATCATCTAGTATTTGGTTATAAAGTAAATGGTATAATGCGGGGGGTGGGATTTGAACCCACGAACGCCTACGCGAACAGATCTTGAGTCTGTCCCCTTTGACCTGGCTCGGGAACCCCCGCATCAAACAAATAAACATAATTTACTTATAAAAATTAAAATTAAACAACTCACATGTCATCAGCAAAATTTTTATATCCCTTTTTTGCGGTTAATGTTTGCGCAATGGCGGCGCTTTGTTAGAGCATGGGGACAAAGTTCCCCTTTTGCAATGAATAACAAGCCTCCAGTTGCGCGTACAAAATGAGGATTCGAAGCAAAACTTCGAATCCGAGAAGGGTGTGATGCTTAGTCAATTAAGGTAATAGCGTCCGACTCCGGTTGATCCTGCCGGACCCGACTGCTATCGGAATGGGACTAAGCCATGCGAGTCGTATGTCCCTGGACTGCCAGGGGCATGGCGAACGGCTCAGTAACACGTGGCCAACCTACCCTCAAGATGCGGATAACCCCGGGAAACTGGGACTAATCCGCAATAGGTCCAGATTTCTGGAATTGAATCTGGACCGAAAGGGTAACATGAGCATGTTTCATGTTACCGCTTGAGGATGGGGCTACGGCCGATCAGGCTGTTGGTGGGGTAACGGCCCACCAAACCTTTGACCGGTACGGGCTTTGAGAGAAGGAGCCCGGAGATGGACACTGAGACAAGGGTCCAGGCCCTATGGGGCGCAGCAGGCGCGAAACCTCCACAATGGGCGAAAGCCTGATGGGGTCATTCCGAGTGCCATCCGCTAAGGATGGCTTTTCCCAAGTCTAAACCGCTTGGGGAATAAGGGGAGGGCAAGTCTGGTGTCAGCCGCCGCGGTAATACCAGCTCCCCGAGTGGTCGGGACGGTTATTTGGCCTAAAGCATCCGTAGCCGGCCCTGTCCGTCTTCCGTTAAATCTAACGGCCCAACCGTTAGGCTGCGGAAGATACCACAGGGCTAGGGGGCGGGAGAGGTGGACGGTACTCCAAGGGTAGGGGTAAAATCCTCTGATCCTTGGAAGACCACCGGTGGCGAAGGCGGTCCACCAGAACGCGCCCGACGGTGAGGGATGAAAGCTGGGGGAGCGAACCGGATTAGATACCCGGGTAGTCCCAGCCGTAAACGATGCGAGCTAGGTGACAGAATGGCCTAAGAGCCATTCTGCTGCCGCAGGGAAGCCGTTAAGCTCGCCGCCTGGGGAGTACGGACGCAAGTCTGAAACTTAAAGGAATTGGCGGGGGAGCACCACAAGGGGTGAAGCCTGCGGTTCAATTGGAGTCAACGCCGGGAACCTTACCAGGGGCGACAGCAGAATGAAGGTCAAGCTAAAGACTTTACCCGACGAGCTGAGAGGAGGTGCATGGCCGTCGCCAGCTCGTGCCGTGAGGTGTCCTGTTAAGTCAGGCAACGAGCGAGACCCTCACCGCTAGTTGCTGTCCTCTCCCTTGCGGGAGAGGAAGGTAGTTAGCGGGACTGCCGCCGTTCAAGGCGGAGGAAGGAGAGGGCTACGGCAGGTCAGTATGCCCCGAAACCCCTGGGCCACACGCGGGCTGCAATGGTAGGGACAGTGGGTGTCCAACTCCGAAAGGAGGAGGTAAACCCTAAACCCTACCCCAGTTGTGATTGAGGGTTGCAACCCACCCTCATGAATATGGAATCCCTAGTAACCGCGTGTCATCATCGCGCGGTGAATACGTCCCTGCTCCTTGCACACACCGCCCGTCGCTTCACCCGAGTTGGGTTTTGGTGAGGTGGCTCCATGTTGGGGTCATCGAACCAAAACCCGACAAGGGGGGAGAAGTCGTAACAAGGTGGCCGTACGGGAACGTGCGGCCGGATCACCTCCTTCGAAATGACTTAATTGACTAAGCATCACATCCTTGTTAATGCAATCCATGATCCGTTAAGATCATGGATGAAGGACATAGGAGACCAAAAGTCTCCGATGAATGTCGTGCATAGGTGTGACAGCCAGACGGTATCTCTCCGACAACGACGCCTTTTGGTGGATGGCTCGGCTTGGAGGGCGAAGAAGGGCGTGGCAAGCTGCGAAAAGGCCGGAGTAGGCGCATGCAGCCGTCGATTCCGGCATCCCCTAATGGGAATTCCTGTTATCTAGGCCGCAAGGTCTAGATAACGATCCGAAAGGATCGCGAACCACCCGAACGGAAACATCCTAGTAGGGTGAGGAAAAGAAATCAATTGAGATTCCCTGAGTAGCGGCGAGCGAAAAGGGAAAAGCCCAAACCGAACTACATTGGGTGACCAATGTAGGATGTGGAGGTTGCTGACAGCATTATGGTAACTTTTCTCACTAACCGAAGTGGTCTGGAATGACCCGACATAGAGGGTGAAATCCCCGTAGGTAAAAGTGAGAAAAGTTATTGCTGTCAGCCAGAGTACTTGGCCTTGACAATGGCTAAGGAATATGGGGGAAAGTGGCCTCCAAGGCTAAATACCTTCCAAGACCGATAGCGTACTAGTACCGTGAGGGAAAGCTGAAAAGTACCCCGAGAGGGGGGTGAAAAGAGCCTGAAACCAAAAGGTTACAGACGAGTGTGGCTCAAAAGGAATGTAAATACCAGGATAACATTATCTGTTGGGGGCAATAGTCTCCAACATGTAATGTTATTCTGGTATTAAGCATTCCAGAGTCACACGCTCCGTCTAGAAACACGGGCCGGGGAGTTTACTGTCACGGCGAGCTTAAGGGTTAAAAGCCCGAAGGCAAAGGGAAACCGAATCTCCGCATGGAACTTATTGTTCCAGAGGGAGAGGGTCTGAAAGGGCCTTTAGTCGTGGCAGTAAGACTAGAAACCGAGCGATCGTGCCCTGGGCAGGACGAAGGCGGGCGAAAGCCCGCTGGAGGTCCGAAAGGGTGCTGACGTGCAAATCGCTCCCCTGACCTGGGGCAAGGGGCCAAAAGCCCATCTAGCTCGGTGATCGCTAGTTCCTCCCGAAATAGATCCCAGTCTAGTCCTGGCGGATAGGGATAAAGCTGTAGAGTGAGGATAAGCGAGCAAGGATCCGAAAGGGTCCACTCGCTTTTCAAACTCCGAAGGCTTTATCCTAGAAGAAGCCAGGAAGCGGGTTTATGTGGGGTAAGCCCCATAACCGAGAGGGGGACAACCCAGACTAGAGTTAAGGCCCCCAAATGTCGGCTAAGTGTCAAACCGAAGGGTGTCACCGAGCTTAGACAGCAGGGAGGTAGGCTTAGAAGCAGCCATCCTTTAAAGAGTGCGTAACAGCTCACCTGCCGAGCTCGGTGGCCCCGAAAATGGACGGGGCTTAAGCCGACTGCCGATACTCTAGACCACGACCTCTATGAGGTCGTGGTGGTAGGGAGGCGTAGAGGTTGGGTAGAAGCTGAGCCGTGAGGTTCAGTGGACCGACCTCTAGTGCAGATCCCGGTGGTAGTAGCAGCATAGTCAGGTGAGAATCCTGACCACCGAAAGGACAAGGGTTTCCTGGCAACGCGTCGTCGACCAGGAGTAAGCCGGTCCTAAGTCCACGTTCAACTTGCGTGGACGAAAGGGAAACCGGTTAATATTCCGGTGCCTTGGATAGCACGCGTTACCAGACTCAAGTCTGGTAACACACTATTCTTAGGTTACGTTCAAGATAGCTGGAGTGGAGCTGTCGCTCCATTTAACTCTACGAGGTAGGAGGAGTGTCGTAATGACGAGAATCCTACCGAGTGAGGAATAGCCGACCTTAAGGTCGGTTCCAGCGATTCTTGGACGCCATGAAAGCTAAGAATAGGAGTGCTATCCAAGACCGTACCGAGAACCGACACAGGTGCCCTGGGTGAGAAGCCCAAGGTGTATCGGGTATACCGTAGGCGAGGGAACTCGGCAAATTAGCCCCGTACCTTCGGTATAAGGGGTGCCTGTGACCTTGGCAAAACCAGGGTCGCAGGTCGCAGTGACAAGGGGGTCCCGACTGTTTAATAAAAACATAGGAGACTGCAAGCCCGAAAGGGTGTGTACAGTCTCTGAATCCTGGCCAGTGGCGGTACCTAAAACCTGGGTACAACCGGGCTAAGGGCCGCTAAACGCCGGGAGTAACTCTGACTCTCTTAAGGTAGCCAAATGCCTTGTCGGGTAAGTTCCGACGTGCATGAATGGATCAACGAGGGCCCCGCTGTCCCCGCCTACTACCCGGCGAACCCACATAACGTGGACGAACAGTCCACGAACTCCCATCGGGGAGAGAAGTCCCTGTGGAGCTTTACTGCAGCCTGTCGTTGTGCCGTGGTCGGGGTTGCAGAGCGTAGCTGGGAGCCTTAGAAGGTGTTCCTCCGGGAACACTGGAGGCGCCAATGTAACACCAGCCAACTCCGGCTACAGCACTAACTACGGGCAACCGTAGGACACCGGCAGGTGGGCAGTTCGGCTGGGGCGGCACCCCCTTGAAAAGATATCGAGGGGGCCCAAAGGTTGGCTCAAGCGGGTCAGAACTCCGCTGTAGAGGGCAAGGCCAAAAGCCAGCCTGACTGGATTCTTCATAGAGGAGAATCCAGGGGCGAAAGCCGGGCCTAGCGATCATTCGTGTCCCCACCATTGGGGGCCGGATGTGACAGAAAAGTTACCCCAGGGATAACAGGCTCGTCGCGGGCGAGAGTCCCCATCGACCCCGCGGTTTGGTACCTCGATGTCGGCTCTTCCCATCCTGGTCCTGCAGCAGGGGCCAAGGGTGGGGCTGCTCGCCCATTAAAGGGGAACGTGAGCTGGGTTTAGACCGTCGTGAGACAGGTCGGTCTCTACCTGATGGGAGCGGAGGGTGTCTGAGAGGAAGTTGTCCCTAGTACGAGAGGAACGGGGCAACGCAGCCTCTGGTGTACCGGTTGTCCGACAGGGCAAGCCGGGCAGCTAAGCTGCTGGGGATAAGAGCTGAAGGCATCTAAGCTCGAAGCCCCTCTCGAGAAAAGACACCCTTCCATAGTATTCTCCATTTGGGGAATACTATGGACGAGGACGGGGATAAAAGATCCCGTTGATAGGACAGGGGTGTAAGCAAGGAGACCTTCGGGTCGACTTGTTAAGCCCGCTGTCACTAATAGTCCAAGGTCGGATTGATACTGTCTGGTCACAAAACCTATGCACGACAGAATTATTAATATAACATAAAGTTATTATATAGACTTCTAAAACAAGAAAAAATATTTTTAAATTTCCTCTTTTCTAATTTTTTTATGTTGCTTTCCTTTCATAAATTTCAAGGAAAGCAATCTTTGAAATGTTAGGTAAGTATTTGAAAATATCGTTTGCTAAAGCTCTTTTGACAATTTGTAATCCCTCTTCAAGATAAAGTTCTACTGGTAATTCAAATGTTAGTACGTTTTCTTGTATAGAAAACTTTAGTTTTTCCTTTTCTATAGGTATTCTTCTCAGGAAAAGTGCCTCTATCTTTTCTGCATCTTCCTTTAATTCTCTCACTACCTCAACTTCATAAAGAATAGTTTTTCCAGAATATTTGTGGTTAAAATCTATATGCACTCTTCCTGAAGCTAAAAGTTTAACTCGCCCTATCCTGTTATCTATTTCAATTTCATCTCCGATTTTCAATTGATTTGCACGTTCTCCTAGTCTACGTAATGGGATGATTTTTACTTTTGACGGATCCCATATACCAAATGCTTTTTCAGGAGGGATTTCTAGTAAAATTTTTTCTCCTACATTCATTTCTTTTAATTTTTCGTCTACTGGTTCCAGAACCCACCTTTCCCCAATAGCAATTAATCTAGGATTATACTTTCTTGTCGGATCAAAGACATTATATTCTTTGGCTTTTTCCTCTAAAGTTGTTTCAATAAGTTCATTTGTCTCTTTAACAATTCCTGTTAAGTTAGCGTATATTAACGTACCTGGTTCAAATGGCATATAAAACCCCCCGCTCGGTCTTCTATTTATTTTTTTACTTCCTCAATTTCCTTATCCTTTCTTCACCATCAATTTCTTTTATTATTTTAATTACTGGTTCTGGGACTAAATGCTCCCAAGGTTGTCCTTCTAAAATCCTATTCCTTATTTCTGTTGCAATAAATTTCTCCCTTTCTGTCAAAGGAACTTCTATTACAGGAAAATTTTCTTCAGAAAAGAGTCTTAATGTTAGTGGATCGTTTGAAAATACAATCTCAAATTTTGGAACAAGCATCCTCACTATTTTTGTCCACAAATAATGTACCTTAACATCAGGAATGGGTATTATCATCCATTTTCTCTGGTCAATATTTTCTTTTTCTAAAACAGATTTAATCATTAGTATCCTCTCTGCTGCTGTAAACGGATTTCTCCTTTCATGGCTTCTATTAGCACTACCTAAACCTATGTATAAGAAATCAGTATATTCTAAAGCATATTTAATAGCAAATAGATGGCCATAGTGGAAAGGTTGAAATCTTCCAATGAAGAGTGCTGTTTTATATTTATTCATATCTTTTGAGCTTCTTCTATCAATAATTAAAGTTTTATGTGCTTTACTCCATAATTTACTTGACCCCCCCTTTTAATAAAATGTGGCAACGTTTAAATCAAAATCTAAATTAACCACCAATGTGGATATAAAGTGGCTAAAAAAGGTGATTAGAAATTGTATATTCCAGGCGCAACTGCCTTAGGAATTGTGTTTAAAGATGGTGTAGTGTTAGGCGCAGATAAAAGATTCGCGTACGGCAATTTTTTGCTAAGTAGGAGTTCAAAAAAGGTGTTCTTAATAACAAATAATGTAGGTGCCGCTTGTGCGGGAATGATTTCAGATATGCAAAATCTTATAAAACGAGTTACAGTTGAAATAAAACTTCGGGAACTCGAAATAAGACGACCTGTTCCCCCTAATTCAGTAGCAAAGCTGATGTCTGTTATAATGTTTAGTGAACGTCTTTATCCTTTACTAACCCAGGTTATAGTAGGCGGCATTGGTGAAAGACCTTCTGTTTACGTTCTAGATCCTTTAGGTTCTATAATACCAGATGAATATGCAACTGTTGGTTCTGGAACTGAGATTGCAATTGGTGTTATAGAAAGTGAATACAAAAAAGATATGAACGAAAAAGAAGCAACAGAACTTGCGATCAAAGCTCTCAAAGCTGCAATGCAAAGAGATATTGCAAGTGGCGATGGTATAGACTTACTTATAATAAAATCCAATGAAACCAAAGAACAAGAAATAAAATTACAATCAATATATTCTCTTAAATGATGAAATTTATGGCATTTTATCCACAACAGCTTATATTAAAGCTAAAAAGACAAAAATACCAGCTTGTAGGTGTACATTCTGCTGTAAAAAAATGCAACTGGCTCCATCAAAGTCTACTTTATAATAGAGTTTGTTATAAAGAACAATTTTTTGGAATAAAATCACATAGATGTCTCCAAATGTCCCCGTCACTTTTTCACTGCAATTTTCATTGTTTGCATTGTTGGAGAATAATGCCAGAGGATATTGGCATTGAATGGAACGAACTTGCCCCTCCAAGGCAAGGATGGGACACCCCTGAAAAAGTTTTTGAAGAATCTTTCGAGGCACAAAGAAAAATACTTTCAGGCTATAAATCTCTTGTTTTAAAGGGAATGATTGAACAATCAAAATATGTTGAAGCGCTTACTCCAACACAAGTAGCAATCTCCCTTACAGGCGAACCAACCCTCTATCCATATTTGGGTGAATTAATAGAGTTGTACAAAAGAGCAAGGTGTACAGTATTTTTAGTAACAAATGGCACCTTGCCAAATGCACTTTCTTCGCTTTCAAGCCTACCCACTCAACTTTATATTTCTTTAACTGCATATGATTACGAATCTTTTATCAAGCTAAATAGGCCAGTATCAAAAACTCTCTGGTATTCAATTTCTAAATCATTGGAATTAATGAATTCATTAAATTGTCCAACTGTTTTGAGAATAACTTCAATAAAAGGCTTAAACATGGAAAAACCTGAAGCCTTTGCAAAAATAATAAATAAATATGAACCATTATATACCGAAGTAAAAGCATATATGCACATTGGTTACTCGATTTATAGACTAAAAAGAGAAAATATGCCATCACATGATGATATAAGATTGTTTGCTAAACAATTATCAGAGAATACTGGTTATAAAATAATCGGTGAATCAAAGGATAGTAGAGTGGTCCTGCTTTCTAAAAAATTAAATACGCCAAAAAAGTTTAATTAGGTCGCTATAAACTTTGGTTAAGACTAAACTATGAATAATGAAATAGCAAATGAAATAGATTTTGATGGTTTACTAAAAATTTTAGAAGACTTGGATTTGCAAAGGGAACACACATATAAAGAAAGCAGGCAAATATTAATTTCTTTTCCAAAACTTTTTGTGTTGTTGCATGAAGAAAAATATGTTGAAGCACAAGATTTGCTAAGCCAACTCGAGATAAGAATAAAAAAGCTTAGATCTGAAATTATCCCTCGATGGCAAAAATATCTTTTACAAGCAGAAATCGAATATGTCGAAGCCTACGCTTATTTATCACTACTACAGAAAGGTCGTATACCCTCACAGAAAGATATGTGCGTTGAAGTAGATGCTTACCTTTTAGGTTTGCTTGATTGTATAGGTGAACTTAGGCGCGCCGTCTATGATAATATAAATAAGAAAAATTATGTTAAAGCGTCTCTCTGTTTTAATTATATGAAATCTATTCTAGAAAAAATTTTTCCATTATCATATTTTGACAACGTTATTCCTAGTTTAAGGCATAAAGTAGATTTGGCTCGAAAGTTAATTGAAGAAACATATATTGATCTAACAAAAATAAATGCATTAAAATGTTAAAAACGTCACGCTTAATTATACTAAAATATGAGCAAAAAATACTTATTTCTTTAGTCAACAAATCACTTTGAGTCAAAATGACAGTATCATTTAGAGAAATAAAACCTTCCATCCTATCAACATTATTAGAGTTATTATGTTTAGGCGCTAAAAGTAAACCTGTAGAAATATCTACTTCTGAGTTGGGGAAACGCTTAGGAAAGTCGCAGCAAAGCATGTCGAAGCATATTATAGAATTGGAAAAACTTGGGCTAATAGAGGTCACTTACAGAAAAAGGAGATCGGTCATTAAATTAACAGAAAAAGGTGTCTCAATTTTATTAAGTCTTTATTCAACTCTTAGAGAGGTATTTGAAGAAGCACCAAATATAATTGAATTAACTGGCATCGTGTTCTCAGGATTAGGCGAAGGCTCATATTATGTCACAATAGAAGGGTATAGAAAGCAATTTATTAGAAAACTTGGATTTGACCCCTATCCTGGAACATTAAATGTTAGGCTAACATCAATAATGGAAAAAAAGCAAAGAAAAGATTTAGAATATTATAATGGTATTTCCATAGAAGGTTTCAATGACGAGTATAGAACCTATGGTGGTGCTAAATGTTTTCCTGTAATAATTAATGATACAGTAGAAGGTGCGATAGTTTTGACAAAGCGCTCTCTCTATGACGAATCTGTATTAGAAATAATTGCTCCAGTAAATCTTAGAGCGAAATTAAATCTTAAAGATGGCGATAAAGTTAGATTAAAAGTCTATATATCAGAAAAAAGTATAAATTCTAAATCTGGTTAATAATATTGGGGTCTTTTAAAAGCAGAGAGCTTTTCACTCCCTCAAGTTTTTCAGAAATTCTTATTACGGTACTATCCAACTTATGCTTAATTATATAGTTTCTAATTTCTTCTTCACTATGAACTTGATCATATCCTAATGCAATAATATCTGGCTTAATCTTTAAAAGTACATTATATATGTTTTCCTCTTCTTCCCCTCCTAGTAAAGCATAATCCACAATCCTTAATGAATTAACAAGTTCAAGTCTCTTGTTTTCATCATTATATGGTTTTTTCCCTCTAATTTTCTCAGCTATTTTGTCTCTAGAAACAATTACAATCAAAATATCACCAAAATCTTTTGCCTTCTTTAAAGTTAAAATATGTCCAGGGTGTAGAATATCGAAAGTTCCTCCGCATAAAACAACTTTTATCTTTTTTCTTCCTTTACAAGTAGGCTTTATTCCTTCACGGGATCTTTTTAACAATCCTTTTTTAATTAATCTATTTATAATCTCCTTATTTTTTTGCTTAAATGGTGTTAAAAAAGTTGTAGTGTTTCTGAAATTGATTTTATTTCCCTTTAAATTTTCTAGGAAAATTTTTAAAAGAAATTCTTTCTCAATATTATGTTTCAAGGTTTTCACCATTTTATTTCTAAAACTCCTTGAAACCTAAGTGCATCTAAAAGTCCTTCTGCGTATCCCACACTGAGCATGGCCAAATTTTCCTCGCCTAAATTATAAAATCTAACAGCATCATCTAAATAACATTCTATGTTTTCGAAAAGGGTTTCAAATTTTTTTTCAGTTATTTTTTCTTTTGCATACTTTAAAGCTGCTTGTGTGTTTTTTACATATTTTTCTATAAGATATCCAACTCTTCTTTTTACAAATTTAGAATTATTTACTTCAACTTCTCCCTGTAGGTTAAATAACACTTTTAACGCCTCCTTTTCTATAAAATGTAAGTCTGATGGTATAATAAGCGAATGTGGTGGTGTTCCAAAATCTATGTTTAATAGTTCTTGAACTCTACCAATGTACACTTTCTCATTTTTTCTATGGATTCTGCAAGCAACAATTATAAAGGTTTCATCAGAAAAAGCTCCTAATTTGTAAATATCTTCAGCCTCTTTAAGTATCTTAAAAGCATTATTAGGCGTTATTCCTTCCTTGCTTTCAACATCATATTCAAGCAGGAAAATTGTATGCAGTCTCTTGATCAAATTTTCGTATAATGTGAAATATACTGTTGTTGCAGGTGTGCCACTATGTCGAACAATTGTAGCTATTTTTCCAAACTTGTAAGAATGAAGCCCAAAGGAATTCATCAGAATAGATGCTATTGAAGTATTATGTATTACTTTATATGGTATATTCCTTTTTTTGCACTCTAAGATAAGTGCTAAATGTGTAGTTGCAAAAAGGGGATCACCTAACACGGCAAAGCCAACATTTTTAATCTTAGCTTCCTCTAAAATTTTATCCATTTGTTCCTCTACTTTTTTCCTTTCAAATATAACAATCACATCTTTCTTAATAGTCTCCTTTAATTCTTCTTCAAAATTTTCTGGAATGTAAGTAGTGTAGCCATCAAGAAAAATTACATCACTTTCCTTTAGCACTTCAAATCCTTCTAAAGTTATTGATTTTATTCCCTGCACTCCTAATCCTACTAAAGCCAACATCCACTTATCTATCTAATAGGTTCTAAAGTACTATGATAAAGAATTTTGCATTTATAAAAAGTTAAAAATACCTTAAGATTTACCAAAATGACAGGGCCTGTGGCTCAGCCAGGAAGAGCGGCTGGCTCTTAAAATTGGCTCCTGGAGAGACCAGTAGGTCCGGGGTTCAAATCCCCGCAGGCCCGTTATGTTAAATTAAACATTAACAATATAAAAAAATTTAAATTTATTTTTTCCAAAAACTAAACTGTTGACCAAATGCTTAAACAAGCTATTAGGGATATAGTCTTTTTTCATGGACATGAATATATCAGTGCAACGCATCCAACAACCTTTGAAATTACAAAAGAGGATCGCCTAACTCCACGGGGTGACTGTATTATAGGTATCCGTTCATCGAAGTCATGTGATGATCTTCTTCCAGAAGTAAAGGATAGTCTCAGAATAGATAATGCAAAAGTGGTTCTTACAATAAAAGTAGGTAAGGAAATTTTCAAAGTTTTTGCAAGAGGTTCCTCCAAGTTACCTTTAATTGATAAAAGAAGTATAGTGGTAAGAAAAAGTGATTATATCTGTCCCAGGACGCTTGCTATAAAGTCAACGGCTTCAGCCAAAGATTTTCCCAGAAATTTGATTAAACTTTTACAAAAAAGGGATAGCGAAGGAATAATGACAATCGAAGTCTTCTCTTCTTATAATTTTTTAAAGTAACCTTTCATTAAAGTTATAGCCATTTTCGCCAATTAATGGAACAAATATGCATTCAATATTTTCTTCTATTTTAAGTGTACCGTCTGACCTTTTCCTTCCTTTGGTTAAGGTTTGTGAAAAAAGATCTCCTATAGGTGCAAGTATAATTCCTCCTACCTTTAATTGTTTTATGAGAATTTTAGGGAAGTGAGGTGCAGCAGCTGTTATTATAATCTTGTCATATATTTCTCTCTCTTCATAAGGTGGATATCCAACAGTTCCATCTCCATATATAACTTTTACATATTCTGAATAACTTGTACGTTTTATATTATTCTCTGCAAAAGTAACTAGCTCCTTTATTCGTTCTATAGTATTAACTTTCCCGTATTTTTCTTTTTTTCCATCACTTATGATGTACGCCATTAATGCTGCATTATAACCACTTCCTGCTCCTATTTCAAGAACGGTTTCTCCCTTCCTCAAGTCAAGTTCCTCTAGCATAATTGCAATCATATGCGGCGCTGAAATTGTCTGTCCTGTATTTCCTAACGGAAGTGGCATATCCAAATATGCTTGGCTTTTAGTGTCCGGCCAAACAAATTCTTCTCTTGGTACATTTAAAAAACTTAATTCCACACTCTTACTCTTAATTATCCCCTGCTCCTTTAACCTTTTAACAAGTCTTTTCCTCTGTTCTTCATAATCTATTTTCATCAAAACCATCTGTCCAAAGCTGATTCCTTTTTTGCTCTTTCTTCCTTATATTTTTTTATTGTATTAAGCACACGTTCTTCAGAAAATTCATATTTAGTACATAAAAAATCTAATATTCCTTTTTCATCAATTTCTTTAAAGACCACACTTACATTTTCTGCAACCTTTGGTTTCAAAAAGATTTCACGGACTGCATTATAATCTATCAACTTTAATTCTTCTTGTATGTCCGGTATATTTTCTAATTTGCCATATTGCTTTATCACCTTCAAGGCTTTAATCGGTCCGTAACCCTTAAAACCTTCAGGATTAAAATCAGTTCCCACCAAAATTCCAATATCAATTAATTGCTCTCTTGTTATTCCAAGATTTTTTAAAGTTTCATCTAACAGTATTTCCTCTGGCTCTATCTCCTGGTATACATTCTTACCTGGAAGCTTTCTTTTGCCTGAAATTGTAATATTCCTACATAATCTTTTTCCACCAAATAAGAGTGTATCAAAATCTTGTGAAGCAACAGCGTATGCCTGTCCATTTATTGTCAGATATGCTGCTGTAGCCTCTCCCTCTGATGGTGCTTGTATCCAAGGAACTCCCATAAGATCTAAAAGCTTTTTAGAATCATTTATCATTTTATCTGTCAAGTAAGATGTACGTTTTGCATATTTTATTGCTTCATCAATGTCTCCTTTCTCCAGCGCTACTGAATATTTGATTTTTGCTTCTTCTTTTAGTGTTTTTCTCCTAGTCAACTCCATGCTTTTTAGCATTGGCGGTTCACCATCAAAGATATAAAGTGGTTTAATTCCAATTGTAAGCAAATTCATAGTTCTATAGTAAAGACCGCTTAAATGACTTGTAATATTTCCTTGTGAATCCTTTAATGGTTCACCTGTTCTTCCACGTATTGTGGATAAAAATTGGTAAAGTGCATTATGTGCATCAATTGCCAGTATTTTTCCAGCTAAATCTTCTAAAGTTATCTTTTTTACATTAATTATCTCTTTTATATCTACACCCATTCTATACCTCTTCCTTTTTTTCCCTTTCTATTTTTTCTATCCTCCTTTTATCTTTTCCGCTCCATCTTGTTAAAATTAATCCACTTATTTCTAATTCGAGTAAGGCAAAATTTAGTTCACTTAACGAAAAGTCATAATTCTCTTTCTTCAGAATATTTATTAATTCTTTATCTGTAAGAACATTTTTCTCATTTAATTTGCTCATTATCAAATGTTTTAGACTTGTTCTCATTAAATCCTCCTCACACTCCTTTCATTTTTATTCCTTTTTTTATTTATAATTTTTCTAAACAATTCCTGTTTACTCCTTATATAGGACTTTCCTATTATCTTAAAAAGTTTTAATAAAGGACAAATTGTCCAAATTATACTAATGGATAAATTTGATGTAACTATTATTGGTGGCGGTTTCTCCGGTCTTCTATGCGCAAAAGAATTATCAGCAAGGAATCTGTCCGTTAAAGTTATAGAAGAACATAACGAAATAGGTTATCCAAACAAATGTAGCGGGGTTATCTCATTAAAGACAATGCAATCCCTTAATATTCCTATTTCTAAAAATCTTGTAGAAAATCGATTTTCTAAAATTGTCTTTTATTCTCCAAGTGGCATCAATTTTTCACTGGATTTTAAAGGAAATGAAATTTTTGTTTTGAATAGATATAATTTAGACAACTATTTAGCAGAAGAAGCTATCAAAAATGGTGCAGAAGTTTCTATACTTTCAAAAGCAACTTCTTTTTTGCAAAATGATATTAATGTTAAGATAAAAGTTAATGACAATCAAACCCTTACATCAAGTTATTTAGTTGACGCCAGAGGTGCAAACTATTATGGTGATAAAATGGGTTTATATAATGGTGTCCAAGCATATGCCTTCTATAAGGATTTTGACTCTGAAGCCATACACGTATTTTTTGATAAAACAATAGCTCCAGGTTTTTTTGCATGGTTGATTCCAATTAATGAAAATTTGGCAAAGGTCGGTCTCGCATCAAAATTAAATTCATTTGAATTTATTAAAACATTTTTTAAGAGGCTTGGTATAAAAAATTACATAAAAATTAATTTTTCACCGATTGTAGTTGGAGGTGTGAAAGGAAATCTAGTAAGGGATAAAATTTTGTTTGTGGGTGATTCCGCGGGCCAAACCAAACCAACTACTGGTGGCGGTATATATTTTGGTGGTATGGGTTCAATCCTTCTAGCCAAAGCTATCTACAATAAAATACTCAACCCCTCTATTTCATTGGTGGAAGAATATGAGAAAAAATGGATTTTAAATTTTTATAAAGAAATAAAATTAATGAAATTCGCAAGAAATATGCTTGAAAATATGGATAATAATGTAATTGAAAGGCTTTTTTCTATAGCTAAAGATGTTCTTTCTAATAATACATCATTAAACATTGATTATGATCTGCATATTTCATCTATAATTAAATACATTGGTGTCAAAAATATACTAAAAATTAGTGGCAATGTTTTTGGAAATACAATTACAACAATTTTAAAAAGTTTAATAACTAAATAAAGAAAACTTTATTTATCATTTAAATAAGTGCGTTGGTATGTCACAAGTCAAACTACCAAAATGTTCATCATGCAATAGACCTATTTCTGTTGGAGAGAAAGCTGTAAAATTTTATTGTCCCAACTGCGGTCTAGTACAAATCTGGCGTTGTGAAAAATGTAGAATGTTTGCTAGAGTTTATAAATGTATAAATTGTGGATTCGAAGGACCTTAGGTGATAGTTATGGGAAAAATGGTTATACGCTATAAAATCTTTCCAACCGACATAGATGTTAACTTGAAAACAATTTATGATGAAATAAAACAGAAGCTAGGAAATAAGGCAGAAGTAGGCCAATTTAAAACTGAACCTATAGCTTTCGGCTTAAGTGCCTTAATTTTAGACATTCGTGTAGATGATAATATTAATATTGACGAAATAGAATCTATATTTAAAGAATCAAAAAATGTAAGTGAATTTGAAGCTGTAGCTTCAACTAAGGTTTAATCTTTAACATTTTTATCCTTTAATATAACCTCATACCAAATATGTTTTCCATCCTTATACAAATAGTAAGCATTTAAAATTTCCATATTCGGATATTTTTCTTTTACTCTATTTATAGCTGTTTCTCTGTAATTTACATGTGGTTTTATTTTAACGACACCCATATGCTTTGGTCTTCTACCTGATCTTGGCCTCTTTACTCTTTTTCCTTTACGGCTTAAACGGACTCTAACAACTATATATCCTTTCTTTGCCTTATATCCAAGTCTCCTAGCTCTATCTATTCTAGTTGGTTTATCTATTCTAACTATCGCCTTCTCTTTTCTCCATTTTTCCGCTCTTAATCTAAGTATTTCTAAATTTTCTCTATATATTTTTCTCCAAGTCTGCGCTATTTGTTTATACATACACTATTCCCGCTATAAACATAGATATTAAATTTTGCTATTAATAAACAGTTTGGGGTGAAATTAAATGATAGAAATTGATACTGCCTCGTTAATAAGATTGGTTGAAGAAAAGAAGCCTAAACGTGTATTAGTCACATGTCCTCCAGGTATTAGATTAAAGTGTATTGAAGTAATAAGCGATCTTTCAAATACTTATAACTTTGATGCAATTTTTTTAGGTGAATCATGTTATGGTATTTGTGATTTGGCTGAAAGTGAAGCTTCCTTTTTGCAAGCTGACCTATTATTGCATATAGGCCATAATTCTGCTCTTGAAAAAGCGGGAAAAATTACATATTTTATAGACGCCTACGATGACATTTCCTTCATTCCTGTGATAGAAAAGGCATTCCCTTATATAAAAATATATAAAAAAATAGGATTGTGTACCATTGGTCCTCATTTAAAAAAGCTTGATGAGGCAAAAGATTATCTTCAAACATTAGGTTTTTTTGTATATATTGGTGACTCTGTTCCTCCATTAAAAAAAGGTCAAGTCTTTGGCTGCAACTATTCCACATGCGAAACAATTATTCCTCATGTTGAAGTTTTCTTGTTTATGGGCTCTAGTCGCTTTCATGCTATAGGTCTTTATAACTTTTTTGAAAAGCCAGTTTTCATGCTAGACCCATATACTTTAGAGGTTATTTCAATTGAACAGGATGCACTAAGAATAAAAAGACGTTTAATTTTTAATTTTTATAAAGCGGTAGATGCAAAAAGTATAGGCATAGTTATAGGACTAAAGGAAGGTCAATTTAATATGAATGCAGCTCTAAAATTATATAAAGAATTAAAATCTCTTGGTCGAAAGGTCTACCTTATTGCTATGGAAGATATTTCAAATGACAAGTTAAATGCTTTTTTAAATATAGATGCATTTATTGAAACTGCTTGTCCTCGAATAAGTGAAGACTTCTTTGATAAACCTGTACTTTCCATGCAGTACGGTTTTAAACTCATAGAATATTTAAAAGGGCAAAAATTTTAATCAAAGGATTGATAAACGGGTGCTTAAATGAATTGATGTATAAAAAGAAAAGATTATGTGTACCAGGTGAAATTATAGGAGTCATAGAAGAATTTATGCCATCAAAAAATGTATACCAAGAAAATTATAATCTGAGATCAAAGGTTGTCGGAAAAATATTCTTTGACCCTGAATCAAAGATTGTAGATATTATATCTCCCTCTTTAAACTTAGGTTATCCAAAGATTAATGATGAGGTAATCGGTATTGTTGAACAAGTACAAGGAGGTATAATATCTGTAAAGATTATAGAAATAAATAATAAACCTGTTCATTCACATTTTATCGGTTTACTAATCTTACGATCACCTCCTTTAGAAAAAGTTCATGCAAAGATGATCCTAAAGTCTGGCGACTTAATAAGAGCAAAAGTTATAAGTTTAACCAATAATCTAATACATCTTTCCATAAATGATGATAAATACGGTGTTATATACACAAAATGCAGTTTTTGTGGTGGTGATGTGCAAGCTGTTGGAAAACGCATACAATGTCTACAATGTAGAATGGTTGATGAAAGGAAATTGGCTAATGATTTCGGAAGGTTTAAAAAGCACTAAATAAAGGGCAAAATTGGGAATGAATTCCAGTTATAAGACTTTAGTAAGAGAAATTGAATTAGGCTCCATTGATATGAGTATTGCTTTAGCGTTGCAATCAATTTTAATAAAACATCCTAATGTATCTTTTGCAGGTGTGACCCCACCACATCCCCTTTTTGGGAAAGTATCAATAAAAATAATGTCAAAGGATATTATCCCTGAAAAATGTTTAATTGAAGCTGCAACAGCTTTCAAGAAGGAACTTTCTTCTTTATATGATGACATTATTTCCTCCTTATCAAAGAGTCCAGAGGATGTGAGAGTAGCATGAAATTTTGCGAAGTTTGCAATTCGCGTTTAAAGATAAAACAGTTTAAAGAAGGAGGTAAAACAGTATTAAGATACTATTGCCCAAGATGCAACAAAGTTTATGAACCTATCGTTCTAACTTCCATGGAAAGTAAGAAAGAAGAAAATAAACCAATTAAGGTATTAAGTGAAAAAGAATCAAAGATAGATACTATGCCGACAATAGAAATCGAATGCCCAAAATGTGGAAATAATAAGGCATATTGGTGGCTATTACAGACTAGAAGTGGAGATGAACCACCCACACAATTTTATAGGTGTACAAAGTGTGGATACACGTGGAGAATGTACGCTTAATTCTACACTTATAAATAGAGAATAATTTTCCTTGCTTTAATTAATCTGTACCAGTTTCTACTATTAATTTTTCAGCTTCATCACGCGATAAATTCACTTTATGTAGAATGGTGTATCTTTCCCTTAATTTTGGCGCTAACAACAATGCTCTTATTGCCTCCTCCCTACTTACCCCTATCTCATGTATCCTTGTAGGCGCACCTATATTTTCCAATGCAGACTTTATATATTCATAATCCAAATTATGTAACTTTGCCATTAAAATTGTTCCTATACCGCATTTTTCACCATGTAATCCTTTACCTGGCGCAATCACGTCTAATGCATGACTGAATAGGTGTTCAGATCCACTACAAGGCCTACTACTCCCAGCTATACCTGCTGCAACACCAGCACTAATTAATGCTTCAACAACATCTCTAACTTTTTCTTTTGGTGAAAATTTTATTTTCTCAGAATTCCTGATTATAACATCTGCACTTAAAAGAGCTAAATTTGCAGCATATTCTCCATAATATTCTCCTTTTTCATCTCTTGCAAGTTGCCAATCTCTTACTGCCGTAACTTTTGCTATCAAATCACCACATCCACTACGGAAATATCTCATAGGTGCTGAAGAAATTATCTCTATGTCCGCTAAAACTCCGAGGGGTGAAGAAGAGATAATTGAATAAGGTCTTCCACTGTCCTTTATTGATGCAAATGGGCTAGCTATCCCATCATGTGCAGCATTAGTTGGTACACTTATAAACGGCGTCTTGCTTTCATGTGCACTTAACTTAGCTACATCTATGCACGTCCCTCCTCCCATTCCAATAATCAAATCGATTTTTTCTTCCTTAATTTTTATTTCAACTTTTTTAACATTCTCAAAATCAGCGTTTAAAACAATTTCCCAAAAAAGTATGGTATCCATCTTTAAAACTTCTTCAACTCTTTTTCCATATAATTCCATTAATTTTTTATCTGTAACAATAAGTATTCTTTTTGATTCATAAACTTTTTCTATAAACTCTCCCAATTTCTCTAAAGCGTTTTTGCCTACCAAAATTGCTCTCGGTAATTCCATATAATGGAAACTCATATTATAAGGTGTTTTGGAAACATTTATTTAAACCCTAATTAAAACCCTTCGATAAAGTACAATATCATAAAAAGGGTGTGTTGATAAAAATTGAATATGAATTTTAATAAGGAAATGGCCAAGATATATCATGGAACAACTACAGTTGGGATAGTCTGCTCAGATGGAATTGTGTTTGCTACTGATACAAGGGTTACAGCAAATGGATATATTGCGCATAAAAAAGGGAAAAAGCTTTACAAGCTATCCGATCATCTAGCTATGACTATAGCTGGTACAGTAGCTGATGCACAAAACGTAATAGATATATTACTATTCTATATAAGAAAATATGAATTGGAGCGACAAACAAAAATCCCTGTGAAAGCAGCAGCAACATTAGCTTCAAACATATTTATGTCAAGTAGGCTCTTCCCTTACATTACACAAGTAATAATAGGAGGTGTAGATGGTTCTTCCCCTTCCTTGTATCAAATTGACTTTTTTGGATCCTTAACTGAAGAAAAAATTGTATCTACCGGAAGTGGCTCCCCGATTGCTTACTCTATATTAGAGTCAGGATATTTTCCATCAATAAGGGTAGAAGATGGTATTAAATTAGCTGTAAAGGCTGTTTTAGCGGCTATGAAAAGGGATACTGCAACAGGCGAGAGTTTTGATGTTGGCGTTATAGATGTTAATGGGTACCGTGAATTATCCGAGAATGAAAAAAGCAAATTAATAGAAGTCTTACGGTAGGAAAGGATGCAGTACAAAAATTCCGAAAAAGCATCGGCAACAATCTTTTTACAGAATATACCACCTGAAGCACAAGTTACAACTATTGAGTATGAGGGTCCAAGATTTGCAATATATACAAAAAATCCAAGATTTTTTATAGAAAATAGTTTCATAATATCGGATATCGTATCCTCTCTCAAAAAAAGAATTGTAATAAGAGCCGATAAATCAATAAGAAAAAGCGAAGAAGAAACTAAAGAAATAATATTGCAAAAGCTCCCTAAAGACGTTTCTGTTGATCGTTTCATTTTCGACAAAGTTTTAGGTGAAGTATTTATTGAGTTAAGAGACATACATAAAATTTATTCAACAATAGGCGAGCAAAATCAGGAAATTTTTTCACTTACTGGTTGGCGTCCAAAATTTAGAAAAACCTCGTCTATAAAATCTGAGGGTCTGGAACAAGTGTATTATGCACTACAATTTGACTGGTCTAATAGAGAACGTATACTTAAAGAAGTTGGAGAATACATTTTTAGGCCAAAAATTTACGATAAAATAGAAGTATTTGTCTCATTTCTCGGTGGATTCCAAGAAGTAGGACGTTCATGTGTTTATGTAAAAACTAATGAAAGTAACATACTGATTGACTGTGGAATAAATCCTGGCGCAAAAAATCCTATTGAAGCCTATCCTCGCCTTGACATGTACCTAAAAAATTTAGAGGAACTTGATGCTGTAATAATTAGTCATGCGCATCTGGACCATTGCGGCTTTTTACCTGTTTTATTTAAATATGGATACGATGGTCCCGTTTATTGTTCAGAGCCTACGTTGTATCTCATGAGTCTTCTTCTTTCAGATTTTATTAAAGTTTCGTCATCAGAAAGTTCCACTCAATTATTTGATTTAAAGGATTTGAGAGAAATGATACAACATTGTATTCCATTACCCTATGGATCTGTAACGGATATTTCACCTGATACGAAATTAATACTAAATAATGCAGGGCATATATTAGGTTCTGCCTCTGTTCATTTACACTTTGGTGAAGGTGTATATAATCTAGTTTATACAGGCGATTTTAAATTTGAAAAAACACAACTGTTAGAAGCAGCTCAGTATGGTTTCCCACGAGTTGAAACATTAATAGTCGAAAGTACTTATGGTTCCAAAGAGGATATAATGCCTCCAAGAGAGGAGGTTGAAAAATATTTTGTTAACGCTATAAATCATACACTATCAAAGGGTGGTAAAGTCCTAATTCCAGTTCCAGCTGTAGGCCGTGCCCAAGAAATAATGCTTGTATTGGATCATTGCCTAAGAGCTAAAGAAATAGTTGAATGCCCCGTATTTATTGAGGGTATGATAACAGACGCTACAGCAATTCATTTCACTTTTCCAGACTATCTCTCTTCCGAACTAAGGTCATCGATTATTGAACAAGGTGTTAATCCATTTGAATCAGAATATTTTACTATAATAAATAAGCCTGATGAGAGAGAAGAAGTTTTGCAACAGGGTCCGGCTATAATAATGGCTACCTCTGGCATGCTTGAAGGTGGTGCATCAATCAAATATCTTGAAGCATTAGCTGGAGATGAAAGAAATAAAGTACTTTTTGTAGCTTATCAAATAAGTGGAACGTTAGGTAGACGTGTTCTGGATGGTGCTAAACAAATAAGTATCATAGATGATGAAGGAAAAATAAAAATTATTGATTTAAAATGTGAGGTTGACCAGGTTGTTGGGTTCAGCGGCCATAGCGATTATAACCAAATTATGAGATTTATATCAAAACTTAGGCCAAAGCTTAAAAATGTCATAGTAAATCATGGTGAAAGAAATAAAACCATTAACGTAAGCAATAGTATTAAAAAATTATTCCATATACCTTCGGAAGCTCCATCATGTCTTGATGCAATGAGACTTGTTTAGCCTCTCCATATACAGACTGAAGGTGGTGTAATGATTATTCTATCCTCACCTAATCTTGCAATATCTCCTCCACTTGATGTTGCTATTTCATAAAGTCTACTAACTGCCTCTTTTAATTCATCAATATTCTTTTGTGCCAAAGGTGTAATCCTCAAAATTACGATAGTGTTATTTTCTAAATCTTCTTTAACCTTTTCAATTTCACTAATTGACTTTAATGGATATGCCTTTAAAATCATTTTAGCTCCTTCTTGTTTTCCTTTATTAATTAGTTCACTTGACAAGGCTCTAACTCCTTCATATTTGCCTTAGGATAAACTTCTTTTTAAATGTTAGTCTATTTTAAGCTTTTGATAAAAAAATTGTAACCATAATTATTAGGTTACTATAACTTAATGTTTTTAAGAATAGTCCAATACTTATCTCCAATGTAATGCAAATTATCCAATATTGGCCCCTTGTCCATTTTTTCGGCGTCATTCTTATTCATTAATGCTTTCCCTATAGCGATAAACTTATTATACATTACATCTTTTACGCATACTATACTGTTTAAATTAAAATCGGCTTCAAAAGAAACTATACCTGGTCGCATAATCTTCGCTCCTCTACATATATGTGGTATGGCTCCTGAATCAACCTTTAAAGAAGGAAATTTTTCAAGAAAATCCTTATTGGAGACAAGGGAAGGAAAAATTGTATTCCTCTCTTTAATCAAAACTATTTTTCCTAAAATAAAAATTTTATTATCTTTATCTATTTCAATCACACGATTACCCACATACTCTATTTTTTCAATTTCAATTCCAAAGCTATTCTTTATTTCTTCCTCTATCTTTTTTGTATCTTTCTTAGAAAGATAAAATTGGTGCACATCTATGTTAAAAAATTTTCTATTCTTAAACTTATCCTACATCACTGGCCAACATTATTAACTATCATAAAATAGAAAAAGTAAATAAAGCAGATTTTTTAGAGTTGATATCACTAGGCGATCTACATTGTCACTTGATCTTGCTGTTAAAATGTTAGAAAAAAGTTTAGGAAAAATAGTGTTAATAAAACTAAAAAGTGGTCGTGCTATAAGAGGAGTTTTAAAAGGCTATGATCAGCACATGAACTTCCTACTTGAACAGTCAGAGGAAATACTAGACGATGGTAGGACTTCATCCTTAGGTACAATAGTTGTACGTGGCGATAATGTTATACTAATATCTCCATCACCATAAATAAGGTGAAATAAAATGAAAGGCACATCTTCATTTGGCGTGAAAGGAAAACGCGCTCGAACTCACATAATTTGCAGAAGATGCGGTAAACCTTCTTTTCATATTCGCAAAAAAAGATGTGCAAGCTGTGGATTCGGCGCCTCCAAAAAGCTTAAAAAATAAAAGTTTTTCTAAGAAATTAGCATAATACATAACCTAAACCTAACCAATACATTTAATTATATGTTCCAACAAAAGATTGATTGTAAATGTCTTTAAATGACCTGTTAATAGGCATCGTCACTGGCTCGATAGCCACTGGTATTATAAGTCTATTCATTTATAGAGTTAAACATAAAAAACAATCTAAATCAGTTTCTCCTACTTCTCCAATTAAGCCACCAACAATTCCTGAAGAAGAAGTCAAAAGTGCTAAACAAGAAGTAAAAACATTGTTACTTGAGAAAGACCTATTAAGTAGTGCAATAACACGCGTATTCGAATTAGAAGCACAAGGACAGATTTCAAAAGATGAAAGAGATCTATTAGTTAAAAAATATAAGACGCAATTAGAAGAAGTTGATAAGAAACTTGAAAATTTAGAACTAATTATAGAAGTAAGTGAACTTGAAAATTTAAGAAGTGAACTTGTAAGTCTACTTTCTAAAAAAATAGATGAGGTTGACAAAAAACTTGAGAAAGCTATCAGCAGACTTGATATACAAAAACCAAAACCCCTACAACAATTACCTACATCAGAAAAGGTAATATCGTCTGCAACAACACAACCGGCTAAGGTCGAGAAAAGGTCTTCTAGACCACTTGAATCCTCTATAGAAAGAGAACTTAAACGTTATAGAGAAGAAATACTTAAAGCTCTTGAAAAATTAGAACAAATTGATGTTGAGGAGACCCAAAGTTGACTGCTTCATCAATTTTTCTCGAAATTACTAAATCCCTTATTGATGAGATAAAGAGGTCAAAAATTATAGGTATAGGCAGCGGAAGGACTATGTCTGATTTTCTAGATAGTATGTCAAAAATTTGCAAACTTGGAAATAAGTATATTCCAACTTCATATCAAATATTATTCAAGTTAAAAGAAAATGGGTTTGAAGTTGCAGACTCAATAACTTCGAATGAAATCGACTTATACATTGATAGTGTTGATCAAATTGAAGACAGAACTTTCTTTTCAATTAAAGGTGGAGGTGGTGCTCTTTTAAAAGAAAAAATTTTAATGTATAACTCAAAAAAGATAATTTTTCTGGTTCAAAATAAAAAATTTGTAAGTAAACTTGGAATTAACTGTCCAGTGCCTGTGGAAATTTCTCCATTTGCTGTAAACTTTGTTTCAAATTATTTAAAAAAGATTAATGGCATACCAGAGGTTAGAAAAGATCTAAGAGGTTTCCCTGTTTTTACAGAAAATGGGAACATAATATTAGACACAACTTTCAAAGAACTAATGGATCCCCCCTCTCTAGAAAAAGAAATAAAAATTCAAGCTGGTGTTATTGAAGTTGGTTTATTCACGAAAAAGCCTTCAAAAATTTATTTAATAGAGAACAACACATTTAAAATAATTGATCTAGATTAAAAATTCCTCTAGTAAAAATGCGGAAAATAGTGTTCCAAAAGTGCCTAAACCAGCACCAGCAAAAACTTGTAACCAATTATGTGCTCTAACTTTTACTCTAGCCCACATAAGTAATGGTGTAAGAATTAGGAGTGGGGAAAAAAGGCCATTAGAAATTATTGAGAGAAGAGTTAAAGGTGTACAAAATCCTATTACATGGATACTAATCTTCCATCTTAATGTTATAATCAAGGTTATACATGCAATAATTAATGATGTCAGAGAAAAAATGGTATAATATTTTAAGTTTAAGCTAAAAAATATAATTGCACTAATAATGTATCCTAGAATTCCTGCAATAAAATGTTTAGGCCTCTCCTTTAACTCTGAAATATAGATATCATCATGACGTTTTATAATTCTTATAAAAGTTGAAGAAAAAGGCAAAAAAGCATAAAAGAATATACTCACTAAAACTAGAATAAAATAACCGAAGTTTATCTGATAACCTAAATAATATGGTGCAATTATACAAAAAATGGTACTAACGATAGGTGAAGAAAGTAAAGTGGAAAGCCAACTTGCAAGAATGTTATTTTTCAACAACGAAGCCAAAAAATTTTATCTATAAATATGTTTTTAACAAACCTATAAAGAAGGGGCCGGTAGTTCAGCGGTAGAATACCCGACTTGCACTCGGGAGGTCGCGGGTTCAAATCCCGCCCGGTCCACTTAATTTTTTAAGCGGATCCTTAAATAAAGGAACATCCTTTCCTTTAATTGATGAGGGTTGAGGGCTAAGTATTCGTATCTCCTTGAGGATGGGGATTTCCGGCGCTGGTTTGATAATCTTGCGGCAAGTCTTATTTGACGGCCACCGTTATGGATGCTATAATTCTTATGCCTGCAAGCTCCCATGAAATTAGCTCGCCTGTAAGCAAAATTGCCAAAATGTTAGATGCTGGAGCCATTAGAAGGAAAGTTATGGCTGGGCCTATTCCAGGCCCTGCGTATAGGACTCCGCCGAAGAGGGGGAACCATTGTGCACGAGCAAACCGTCAAGAATGGAGCCATTCCAAGGGCAAGTCCATAACCAACTGCTTTGCTGCTTCCCATATACTTTGTAATAGCTTCTTTTGGCACAAACTCATATAGATTAAGCCTGCAACCGTGAAGGCGAAGAGTAGGCATATTGTTCCGTGGCTGAAGTAGTCATATAGATAGACAAGCGGAATTTGCCATAATGGATGACCGCGCAGTTCAATTGGCGTGGAGGTGGGCGCAAGTGAATACGTTGTATACGGCTGTAGATCAGAAGCCCTATAACAACAGCTATGAAGACTAGGATTATGCTAGCTCAGATGGTCCTTAAGGTTTTTTCTTCCATTCTTTTCGCCTTTAGTGAGTGCCTCTCCAAGCAGTTTCTTAACTTCGTCTAGGTTTGGGACTCTTTCCACGATTTTGACAGTGTTGTTTATTGCCAGTGCTGGGGAGACCAGAACACCGTATTTTTGCACCGTTTCCTTCGACATTATGTTAGCTCTCTATTCGGCGATAGGCCGTTCTGTTCTATACTGTAGACTACGGCTTTTGGATTTAGGCTTTCGGCTAAACGCTTGAACTTGGCCCAACTCCTAATTTTGACCACACCTTCGCCTGAACCCTCTTTTGGCTACATAAATGTCCTCATCTAATAGTTTCATATTTATATTTAAGGGGCGTTGCAAGCCCTTTTATGGGAAGAGTTCAATCTCCTTTTTGGCGCCGCATTTAACACAGACAAGCTTAACGTGAGACTTGTTTTCTGTTAGTCCTTCACCCCCTCCATTCATGCTCGCATTGAGCTTTACTTTCTTCTGGTTGGTTCATGTTTTGTCCTCAACATTATTTTTCATATTTAAGGATTTAAATTTATTGTTTTCAAAGCATAACACTTATATATGTAACATTGTTACCTAATGACTATGTGTGGTCCAAAAAATTGCGGTTGCTGGCACAACTATCCAGAAAGAGGATGGATACAATTTCTACTAATGAGGATACTTTACGAAAAACCCATGCATGGCTACCAGCTCCTAGAAGAAATAGAACAGCGAAGCGGTGGATACCACAAACTAGAGCCGGGTTCGATATATACGCTTCTAAGAAGAATGGAAGAAAGAGGCTTTCTAGAGTCTAAATGGGAAAAAGTCGAAGGCGGGCCGGACAGAAGAATTTACCACCTAACAGATAAGGGAATTGAGGCCCTAAAAATGGGATTGGAATCAATTATTAAAAGGAAGATGCTCTTCGAGGATTTAGCTAAATTTTATCGTGAAAATTTCGAAAAAACAGAAAGGAGGTGAGAGGTAAATGTGCAGATGTTGCTGCGGCTGTGGCGGAATGGAAAGGCACCACACACATCATGAACACAAGCGTATGCACTATATGGGCTTACCATTTCCGTTAATCGACGTTGAAGAAGAAATAAAAATGCTCGAAGAATATAAGGAAGCCCTCACAAAAAGGCTAGAAAAAGTGAACGAACGCTTAGAAACCTTAAAGGCTAAGACTTCCCTCACCACCTCCACCAAATTTTCTGGAGGATGAAAACATCATGGGAGTAATAAATTTGAATCAGCTTGTGGAGTTCTCCCAAAAGAAAGGCTTATTGGATACTATGGAAGAGCGCAAGCGTGCAAAGAAAGACTTGCTGAAAACAAAAAACTACAATCTTGTGCTAATATGCCTTAATGATGGCCAAGAAATTCCCTCGCGATCAGAACCATACGAAGTTTGCTTTTACGTTATTGAGGGAAAGGGTGAATTTACAGTGGGCAAAGAAAAAGCAAATTTATCCGTTGGCGAAATGCTTTTAACTCCAGCAAACTTGCCAAGAGGAATAAAAAGCCAAGGGCGCCTAATCTTGTTGGGAATCCAAGAACCGCATTAGAGGTTGGAACCATGGAATCAGCAATAACTGTTCAAAATTTAACAAAACATTTTGGGGATGTAACAGCTGTAGATCACATAAACTTCAGCGTTAAAAAGGGCGAAATCTTCGGTTTTTTGGGTCCAAACGGGGCTGGGAAAACCACAACCATCCGCATTTTAACCGGACTCTTAAAGCCCGACGGGGGAACAGCTTCTATAATTGGCTATGATGTTTTGAGGAATCCGATAGAGGCTAAACAATGCATTGGAGTTGTCCCAGAAGTTTCAAACGCTTACATAGACTTATCCGCTTGGGAAAACCTAATTCTAATAGGAAGACTTTATGGAGTTTCAAGCCATAAGCTTAAGGAAAACACCACCAAACTTCTAAAAGATTTTGGATTATACGAGGTTAAGGACAAGCTTGTTAGAGGCTTCTCGAAAGGAATGAAGCAAAAACTTCTATTATGCATGGCTTTGGTAAACGATCCAGAAGTGCTCTTTCTTGACGAGCCAACTTCTGGGCTTGATGTTGAAAGCACCAGACTTCTGCGAGAAAAAATAACCCAATATAATAGGGATGGAAAGACTGTTTTCCTTTCAACCCACAACATGGAAGAGGCAAACCAGCTATGCCACAGAATAGCAATAATAAACCATGGGAAAATAGCCGCCATAGACACGCCTGAAAACCTAAGAGCTCAGAGCATGGAACTCCAATACATAGAAGTCCTCTTTGATAAACAAGTGAACATCCAAGAAATTTCAAAAAACCCAAACATCAGCAAAGCTTCCTTTGCAGGAAATAGGATACGAGTTTATACAGCTAATCCATCAGCCGTAATAGAATTTTTGGTGGAATTTGCCAAACAGAAACGCCTACACATTTTAAGTTTAAACACGATGATGCCCTCGTTGGAAGATGTTTTCATAAAACTCATAAAAGAAAAGGAGGTTATGCCAGTTTGAGTAACCCTGCAGAACAATTTAGGCGCTCTTTAGTTATAGCCAAAAAGAATATAAAAATTTACTATTTAAAAGGACCAGTAATTATTTTCGGATTGGTATTCCCGCTTTTTTTGGCTCTGGCTTATATTATAGGAAGAAACATACCATTAGAAGAGGTGTTGCCGGGGTTAATTGGAATGACAACATTTTTCACAGCCACATCAGTAGGGCCGTCAATTGTTCCTTGGGAAACCCGCTCAAAAACCCTTGAAAGACTCTTATGTTGCCCAATTGCTCTTTGGACAATTATTTTTGGAGATATGGTCTCCTCCTTCCTTTTTGGGCTTGTCATATCTGTAATTCCGCTTCTTTATGTTTTGACTTTAAACATTGAACTGTTAAACTTCATAGTTTTGCTTTTCAGCTTAATTATCGCAAACTTTTGTTTCTCAGCTTTAAGCGTTCTTTTGTCAGCTTATCCGCCAACCGATATTCCAGCCACATCCCAGATGCTATCTTCCCTGGTCAAATTCCCATTGGTTTTCATTAGCGGAGTTTTCATATCAGTTGAGCAGTTGCCAGAGTGGGGGAGAATAATAGCGTCTTTTTCGCCATTAACATATTTTACAGACTTGACAAGACAGCTAATTTTGGAAAAGGGCTATTATCCATTGGCATTAGACCTTGTAATGATAGTGATTTTTGCTGTGATATTCTCTCTGGCAGCGATAAAATTGCATGAAAAAACTTTAACAAAGCGGTTAAGTTAATGCAATAAAGACTGTTGTCAGACTGATTGGAAAGAACCACTTTAGAGAATAAAAATGTTGAAACTAAAGTTTTTTGTATACTACGTCTTTTTCTCTTACTCGCTGCACAACTTTTAAGCCTATGCTTTGTCCAGCTTCGGCTCTTTGCACATTTTTATGCTCGATTTGCATGGACTCAACAACCTGCTCAAAGTCTGTTGTTGGTGAGTTTGCAGAAACTCTTCAAGAGTTTCTTTCCGGCTTTGCCAGTCATACTCATGGCTTGTAAATTTGCTCCAATAATGCGGATGCCTGTGCACGAGCTCCAGGAGAACCCTACGCTGGAGAACCGTTAAGCCCTCAAGCTTCAAGCCCAAAGCCTCAAAGAGCATAAGAGCTCAGCCTCCAACCACAAATTTAGCGGTTCATGGAAAAGGGTATAAAAAGGCAGCGACGAATCGACTCTTTTGAACAGTTGAGAGAGATGAGTTAAAGTGAAACTATGGAGCATAAAGTGTGTTAATCTTAAATCTGATACGCTTTAAACTTTAATGTGGGCTTTATTGACTGAAAAAGTTGAGGAAGAAAAGCTTCCGGTTTCAGAAAAAGTTAAGGTTTTGCGTTTTCAAACGCTTTTTAAGGGTGGGCGTTGATTGGCTGCAGCAGACCTGTTCGAGGCTTTTGGAAGAAAACACGTAGCCCTATACTTATGGTTTAAGCGTGGAGATTCTTGGAGGAGAAGGCAAAAGTTTGTTTTCAGATCCAAGGAAGAGTGGGAGAAAGCCAAAAAGGCCATTGAAAGCCTTGCAGCGGAGCTTTAGGGCTATGCTGGCTGAAAAACGCTATGTCTGGCACCGGTGGAGGATAGGCTCTACCAAAATAGGATTCTGGGAAGGACCCGCCAGTATAACACGCTGGTTGTTTTGTCAACAGCCCTCGGAAAAACAGTCATAGTCCTACTATTAGCCATAGAAAAGGCTGAGGAGGGCAAAATATTCTTTTTAGCGCCCACAAGGCCGCTTGTCCAGCAGCACCACCAAACCTTCCTGGATAAAACATGGTTTGACGAGGCCTTCTACTGGTCAAGCATTTCAAGAGCCAGAAAAATTAAGTGCATAATAAGCCAACTAAACAGGAAGCTGCCGGAACTCTTAAAAGGAACGATCAAGCCTGCCGTAACCCTAATGGACTACCAGCCGAAAACAACGCAGGCCACAACAGTAAAAGCTCAAACGCTTCAAGCAGAGTTAGCCACCCCACCAAGAAAAGAGCTTTGGAAACCCCAAACAATACAGACTAAAGGCTTAAGCCAAGCCATGAAATGGCTGGTGGAAAACCTCCCAAACCAAACAATAACAATAGAAGAAGTTGTCCAACGCGCATATGAAGAGGAAGGCCTGGAAAAGGCGGCAGTGGAAACAGCCATATGGCGCCTAACACAACAAGGCCAAATATACCAACCACAACCAGGAAAAATAAGAAAACTCTAAAAGGATTCACTTAATTATTTAATTGCATACCGCCAGGTCCACTTAAATTTTTAAGGCGAACCTTTAGATAATTGGAAATTATGTTTCCTATGTAAATTTTCAAAAGTTGAATTATTAGATTTGACAAAAAATAGGACTAATACGTATGGGTCATATATATCCAGCGAACATGTTCTAACTGTCCAAAATTTCTTTTATATGTCGTCCTGCAGCAGGATTACCCTCACTCAAATAACAGTGTTAGGTTTAGTTATAAAATTCCAACATCGCTCAGATATTTTTATCATACTGGTAAACTGAACAAAGCAAAAAATAAGCAAAACAAAGATTTATACTATTCTCGTTAACATGTAGAAGAAATTTTGTAGCAAACTACACAACAATTTACGATATCTCTAGATATTGTAATATTATAGTGCCTTACTTATTTCCTGAGATTGTTTAACGGTCTTCTGTAGTCTTATTTGATTTGAAAAATATATTTAACAAAAATCCCTCTTTATTTTGATAACTTTATACAAAAGTTATAAGAATATAAAAAAATTGTAGAGGTTTATTAATCTTGTCTAAAAAATGAAATCAGTTGCTTAAGCTTTTTTCTGTTCAGTACTTTGAGTAGTCTGAGTGGTTTCGGTTTCCTTCTTGGCCTTCTTCTTAGCCAAGCAGGTCACCTGAAAATCCTTAATATAAGAATCTATATATAAATTTTACTATTTAATTTCATCATTATCTATTCCTATTTTAGATTATGGAATAATAGCGCGCAGTCTCTATCTGGGTGTATATTATAATAAGGTTCTTTAATTTTAGTATTGCCAAATGGATTAAAAGAATGGAAAAATGTAGTAACATATCTAAGTAAAAAGATAACAATGTATGTGCAAAAAAAGAGAAAATGAATCAACAACTCTTCACTAAAAATAATTACAACTATTATGAAATTTGCGAAAAAGCTTATCCAATGAACAAAAGCATTATAATTTGGATTTCTTGAATAGGAAGGTGAAAAAATTGTATCTAAAAATATATAGAATATTACAAACGCATTAAATAGGCTCACATACTTATTATTAACATATCTTGGATTTCCTCTACCTTTAAAATCTGCAATCGAATATGTTAGTGCTAGCACAAAATCGTAGCTTTCCATTGCAGATGAAACACCAGACGCTCCCAAAGAAGCGTATTCCGGAAATATCAATAAAGAGTATGAATTTGCTAAAATAGCGGAGATAAAAGGACTAAAATAAAAAGGTAGATGATTACTTTTAACATCCTCATTCAAAATGTTTAGTAAAATATAGAAAAGAAGAAAAGTTAACATAGCTTGAAAGTTTAATAGAAAGTGTTCTATGTCACGATGAATTAGAATCGATGTTATAACACCCCATGGTGTTCTCCAAGATAAAGACATAATCTCCTTAATGAACGGAAAAAAATTTGTGACAACAAGTATGAATATGCATAGAAAATTAAAGACTAGATAATATAAGCAAACTAAAAGCTCTCCCTTATACAATAATAACTATTAAAGCATGCTACATATATAAATATATCATATAATTTTTGAAAACCAATCTTTTAGGATAAACCTTTAATGTAAAGTCAAAAGAATATGGGTCCAGCCGGATTTGAACCGGCGATCTTTCGGTTATCAGCCGAACGCTCTAACCAAGCTGAGCTATGGACCCCTAAAAAGAGTAAAAAATTGACAGATATAAAAATTTTTGTAAAAATGCTTATCTAACTTCAGACCACTATATATCTAATACAAAATCGCTACCAACAAAAACAAACCTTTATAGCATCAAAAAGCCTTACTGAATATACCTCAAAAAGCATAAACCAGCAAACATGCCATGAAATACAAAAAACTATTGCCAATAGACAAAAACAGCAAAAAACCAAAAACATGAGAAAATGGGCCAGCCAGGATTTGAACCTGGGCTTTACGCCGTGTAAGGGCGTTGTCTTAACCGGACTAGACCACTGGCCCACACAATATTATCACTTGATTAAATTTAAAATCTTTTCCTCAGCATCATATATTGCGTTAAAAGGGACGCCGGGAGGGGGATTTGAACCCCCGAGTCTCGTGAGAGACGCAGGGTTAGCAACCCTGTGCCCTGCCTGGCTGGGCGATCCCGGCTTTCTGACGCAAAATTAAAAAAATAATTGACTTAAAATCTTTTTGCAAAAGTGGCGGTAGCCCCATTAGTGTTCACGCCTAAACAGGGCCTATTAACTCTACCCAATCCTTCACGTAGACGTGATAGCGTGGACGCCCTACCTTAGGGTTGCTTCCTCCCGGACCTCACCCGGTTCGGTAGCTGAAGGTCACCTTCCTTCCTTCGAAGGAGGCGCCTCTTACGTCCACCCATCACGGCGCGAATTCATCTTGGGATCGAGTTAACGGTTTCCTTGTTTAGGTGTTTTACCTAATGGTTACTGGCCCCTGCTATAGCCGACTGCAGGTTAATGGGAGGCGGCTATTCTCCCGGCCCTACCTACCGCCATAATATATTATAGGGAAGTTATATTTTAACTTGATTATTTTTAGTTCCATTTAATTCTGATAATATTGTGCATAAAGAGCATTTTTCAGAGAAAGTTGGTGCACCACAGATTTTGCATTTTTTTCTTTCTTTTTTTGGAAGTGTTATTGACTTAGATATGCCCATAGCTGAATGAAATAAAGAGTATTTTATTCCCGGGTGACTTCTTTCTAGATTGTTCAAGATTTCACGGATTTGTGATCGTATTCCCTCATGCATATATGGGCATGCCATTTTTTGAAAACGTTCATTATTCAAAAATGAATAGAGTGCTAACTCTTCCTCATATATTTCTGCTAATGGCTTTATTCTTCTTTGAGGAAAAATGGATGTCTCATAATGTACTGGCAAATTCCATTTTAATCGTTTCAAATCATTGTTTAATAAATTTATCAAAAATGTTTGTATAATATCATCTAAGTTATGTGCTGTCGCCACAACCTGTATGTTTAATTTCTGTGCTATGAGATCCATTGCTCTCCTCCTGAATATACCGCATATACTGCAGGCTGACCATTTTTTTCTTAAATTTGAAATTTCATCAATAGTATATCCAAAAAGATCTTTGAATTTGAAAATGTAATGGGGGACTTCTAGTTCATTACAAACTTTCTTAACAATTTCTAGTGCGTCCTCCCTATACTCACTTATTCCCTCATCAATAGTTGCAACAACTATTTCAGATGCATGGGTTTTAGTTATTTTATTTAAAATTCTAAGCATCGCAAGACTATCTTTTCCACCTGAAACCATAAGCAAAATTTTTTCTCCATAATTTAACATATTATACTTTGATATAGTTTTTATAACCTTTTCTTCTATCGATTCCTTGAAACATTTTATACAAAAGTATCTACCACTATACGCTCTATAATATATTGCTGACCCATTACAAAAGGAGCAAAGCATATTTAATTCACAATCCTACGATTAAATCACTCTTATTTTAATTATTCGTAAAAATGTTTGACTATACTTCAGAAAAATCTAGTATACCTTCTTATTACTTCTAATAGTCCATCTTGGCTTGTTTCACTCATGATTGTATATGATTATATACAATTATTATTTTATAAAAGTGGGAGTCACATGTTTAAAAAAATAATCTTTGCAATTATAAGTATAGTTGTACTGTTCTCAAACATATATTGTATCAATGTTAGAGGATACACTTTATTAGATTCAAATTCAACAGAGGATCTATTTGAAAATCTTTCTTCTAAATTCGTTAATTTATTTGAAAAAATTGTTATGATCCTTAAGGGTGCTATATTAAATATTTCTAGGATAGCTTATTCGCTTGTTGCTATGGTTGGTGTGCTAATTTATTTTAGTAGATTAAATAAACGGCTTGGATTAGATCTTATAAAAGGTGCACTGATATTAGCTCTACTTTCAGAAATTATTTTTCCATTTTTAGTTAGGTAGTTGCATCATATTTATTCTACTCTGTATCTTAAAAACGCAGCAATTCCACCTAACATATTTAATTGTATTCCAACATTAGTGTTATCATCTAAGAAATAAATTGTTCCTCTATGCCTAAGAATGTTAGAGAAAATGTCTACTATTTTATCTTCCTCTATTTTATTTTTTGATAGAAAATCTTTGACTATCAGGAGACTTTCACAAGCACCTATTAATGCTGCTTTTTCTATTTTTTCTATAGAAAGTAGTGATAAGCCATCTCCTTTGTAAAGTGAAGATAATACATTCTCCATTATTACTCTGGCTTTCGAAAAGAAATTTTCTTTGAATATCTTTGAAAACATTTCTGAATTGATCGCCTGTCTTATTCCATCAAATCCACCATATTCTACTCCTTCTACTATTATAATTTGTACCTTTTTACTTATATTTGAATTTTCAAGAAAATTTTTAAATCCTAGCTTAAATGGTCCAGGCCCAAATATCACAATTTTGTTCCCTTGAGTTAAAGAGGTTATTATTTCAAAAATTTGTTTATAATATGCTTTTATCCACTCATGTTTTATATCATAAAGTTTTCCTTGATAGTCTGAGTATACTTCAGCTACATATTTTATTTGACTTCCCTTTATTTCTCCTACACCTGCGACCTGTGAATCCAGTGCAACTAAAATTAAATTTTCCTTGATCATTTTTTGTTCTAAACGTTCAAAATCAATTTGGCTACCTTCTTTTATTAAAAGGAATCTTGTATAAAGACTAATCTCTAAAGAGTGTCTTGTTCCTTTATGTACATGTTCATCAGATGTTCCCTCTATAAAACCACTTATTTTTAGTGTATCAAATGCATTTTCGAAGCATATCTCATCAACTCTTATCGTTAATATAACCGTTTTTCTTTCTTTTTCAGCATGTCGTGAAAAATCTTTCTCGAATTTTATTGTTCTAATTGTTTTGGCAGATACTAAGTCCTCTTTACTAATATACAATCTCAAAAAAAGCATATCTTCTATAGTTTCAGGAGTGATTTCGGCACTATTTGTTGCCAGCCTCTTTACCTTCACTTTTCTCACGTAAAGCCTTTTAAAAATTATCTAATGTCGTAATAGTTATTGAAGAAGGTTTCTTTGTAATTTCTCCTATCCTATGCCCAATTATAACAGCTATACCCCTTTTTTCAGAAAGTTCAACAATTCTTTGTGATACTATTCCATCAAAGATGATATATTTTGCATTTCCCAATTCTTCTGAATCAAGTTTCTTAGCAAGTTCACTTACAGGCACCCTTACTAATTCATTCAAGTTATCATCTAATATGACCGCCTCTAATGTATTACTTAATGATGGTTTAAGTTCCCTAACCTTCTCAGCAAGTTGAGCGCTTATATTTGGTGGCGTCTCCTTTTTTATTTGAGGTAAAGATACTTCAACAGCGTTGCTTAAGCATTCCATGATCTCTAAAGGTGTTAATTCTTCTACTTCCCTGCCAGCTGGTGCTCTAACAACTTTATCTACTCTTGCTACTTGCATTAGTTCCTTTAAAATTAAGTCCCCCCCTCTATCACCATCCAAAAATGCTATAATCTTTTTATTCTTGCTTAGTTCTATCACAGATTGAGGTATTCCTGTTCCCTCTATTCCTATAACGTTTTCTATACCAGCACGCAACAGGTTTAATACATCCGCTCTTCCTTCAACTAATATTACTGTATCTGATTTATCGATTGCAGGCCCTGCTGGTAACTTTTCTTTTCCATATGTTGTAATCTTTGATTTGCCCATAGATTCACTTATATCCTTTAATATCTTGCTACTCTCGCTCATGACTTTCTTAGACCATTCTCTTGCTATCTCTTTTGCTCTCTCTTTTATCTGTTTAATTTTCTCAGCACGAACATCTTCTATTGAAATTAATCTAAATTTTGCATTGCATGGGCCCACACGATCTACACTCTCTACTGTTGCAGCTATCAAACTTGTGGTTTCAAAATCAGTTGAAGTTGGAATTAGAACTTCGCCAAATGTCCTATCATTCCTTGACTCAAGATTTATTTCTATACGTCCTATTTTCCACGTTTTTTGTAGTTCATTTAAATCGAATTCTGGCCCAAATAAGCCTTCAGTCTGTCCAAAAATTGCTCCTACTACATCTGCCCGTTCCACTACTCCTTCTACTTCAAATTTTATACGGATTAAATATTTGGTTGGTATTGACATGCTCGTCTAACGACCTTGATTCAAATAATCTATTATTTTAAGTTATTTTTTTTCTTTTATTCAAACCTTTTAATAACTGAAGAAAGTTCTTCTAGGTGAGTTATCATATTTTTACCAAGCTTATAAAGTTGTTTTCTATACCAAATATCATATCTTATTCCCTTTGAACTAAATTCTGAAATTAATTTTTTACATATATTTTTTCCCTCTTCATCATTGTCCACTAAAATTATAACTTTTGTCGCATTAATTGCCATATTAAACAGTTCAATATGATCTGAATTATGACTATAAAGATAAGGCTTTCCTATAACACCAATTTCCTTTAATGCCTTTGCATCCTTTGGTCCTTCAACCACTATAAGTGCACCGTTTTCAATTTCATTATTAAGTGATGCTATAAGTTCTTTTAGCATTTCCAATGCTAAAATATTTTTTCTTTTGAACCTTTTATGTGAAGTTTGTCCCCCGCCTCTGACCAGTTTTGGCTCATTTACGCCCTTAATTGGCATGTCTCACCAAACCTCTTTTTGCGGGGGGCGTCTACCTGTCGCGTAGCTGGGTTAACCCTTGACTTCACTATTTCAGTCAGGGCCGTCACTACGCCTTTTATGGTAGACGCATTTACTTTACAGCATAAGGATTGATATATATTTTTCCAGTTCATTTTTAAACTATATTTTCCAAACTTATTTCAAATCCACTTACAGGATTACGTAATTCTTCTTTTTGTATATAATAGGGTGCAATTTCCCCTAACAGTCCTATTTTTCTATTACTCTGTATAAGAATTGCGCATCGTCCTTCAATAAAATATGGGTGTGCGTATGCTTTAAAAGTGTAATGTTTAGTTCCTAAATAGTTTAAAAGTGAGTTTACTACGGACTTTACCTCAGTAAATGAAGTGTCAGCATGTGATATCAGACCTGCAACTTTAACTTTCTCTTTTATTATATTCTCCCTCTTTAACTCAAATACACGTCCGATCTCAAAAACTTTTTGGGGATATGGTTCATGTATGTTAGATGATAAAACTTTTAAAAGTTGAGGTATTATTGCGCCTCTAAGTACATTATATTCTTTAGTTTTAGGTTCCGCTACTTCTATTAAATGTTCTACAAATGTTTTTTGGTCTTCTTTATTTGCTAGATAAAATGTCATCACTTCTATAAAACCAAGGCCTACTAAGCAATTTCGAATATCATCAAATACTTTTTTATTTCTTAAAGGTTTGCCGTTTTGATGCAATTTTAAAGGTAATGGTTTAAGTTTATTGTATCCAAATCCATATCCTACTTCCTCTATTAAGTCTACTTCATGCAAGATATCAATTCTATGTCTTGGCACTGTAACCTCAATTTGTTTTCCATTTTCTATTACCTCTGCTTTCATATTAACTTTCTTTAATATGTTTAAAATTTCATCCGTTTTTAATGAAAGACCAAGTATCTTTTTTATATTGTCCTTATTGAGACGCATTTTTCTAGGAGAGAGATTAGGTGTTTCCAGCCTCTGGTTGTAAAAATTTATTTCTATACTATATATTTTTGCACCATAATCTATTAGTGTAGTCGCTATTATTGACAGCGCATCCTCAGCTGGCTTAAGTTCGCACGCTGTTATATCAACAAACAATTCTTGAGTTTTTTCTGAAAGAGTTGTAACATTTCCATTTATTATTGGTGGAAAAGAGAGTACTTGATCCAGTGAATCTTTTAATATAGGAAAGAAATCGTTTCTACCAAGTAGATGTGCATAAAGTTTTCCCTGTTCAGTTTTCGATAAAATTTCCAATATAGACATGGGTGTATCATAATATAGAGGTACAAATTTAAACTCTGGCCCTTCAACGGTGTAGTAAATAGGTGGCCTGATCCTTGAAGCATCATGTAAGCCTATGGCGAACTTTCTTCTTTTTCTTCCTATACCATCATGTAAATCTTCTTGTAAAGAAATTAATTCTTTTAAAGTTTGTTCAGAAAATTGAAGTCTTGCATATAATCCAACAATGTATGGCCGTATCCCTTCAACCCTTTTATCGACATATACTATATATTCTGATTTGCCAATCTGAAATTCATTTAATGGTTCTCTGTTGAAATAGAAATGATTTATTGTCTTAGCTATCCCCGCGGGTGAACCGTAATCTGGGCGGTTGGGACTATATTCAACTTTAACTTCTTCGTCATCGAAGTCCTCTATGTTCAAACCTAGCAATGGAATGATTTCTAAAATCTCTTCTTTGGAAAGTCTTTTTTCCAAAAAATTATTTAGTCTTTCATACTTAAAACTTAGTACGGGCATAATTAACCCCTCTCAACCAACTTAAATGATTTTCATACAAAAATCTAATGTCATCTATTCCGTAGGCTAAAAGAATTAATCTTTCTAGTCCTCCCCCCCATGCTAAAACTGGATTTTTGATCCCAGCTGGTAAAACTACCTCAGGTCTAAACACACCCATACCACATAATTCCAACCACTTTCCAATCTTTTCCACGTAGGCCACTGCCTCTAAGGATGGCTCCGTATATGGAAAATACGTAGGCCAAAATTTGACCCTTTTAAATCCTAATTCCCTATAAAAAGCGCTTAGAATTCCTATTAAATGCCTCAAATTTACATTTTTGCCTGTAACTATTCCTTCGTATTGATGAAATTCGAAGAGATGTTTACTATCCAGATTTTCATTTCTAAAAACTTTGTCAATTGAAAAAACTTTTGCAGAAGACGGCCTATTTTTGTAAAGATACTGCAAAGTTATTGGTGTAGTATGTGTTCTTAATACCATCCTTTTAGCTTCCTCTATTGACCATTTATAATTCCACCCTCTTGAACCTGTATCACCTCCATTTTCATGTACTCCTTTTATGATCTCTATTACTGGATTCTTTTCTACTTTCTCATCAAGCATTCCTTTAAGGTAAAAAGTGTCCTGCATTTCCCTTGCTGGATGATCCTGTGGTATAAATAAAGCATCAAAATTCCAAAATGATGGCAGAATCACTGGCCCCTCTATTTCCTCAAACCCAAACTTCAAAAATATTTCTCTAACTTGATCTATAAAATCTTGTACCGGATGTTTTTTTCCCGGATATACTATAGGTACCTCTCCTTCGACATCATAAGGTCTTAATTTAACTTCCCTCCATTTTCCGCTAATAATTAACTCCGGTGTTAACTTTTCAACATACGGTATTCTAGAATATTCCTCAAAGAGTGTGAACGCATTTTCCTTAGCTCTGATTTTAATTTCATTCACTTCTTTAAATTTTATATAGTTTGGTCGCCTCTTTAATTCATCTAATACCATTTTCTCATGTGAACTTAACTCATTAATTTCTATTTCCTTTAAGGCATAAATTTTCTTAAGTAACGCCTCACTATCTAATAATTTTGAAGATAATACTTTGATAAATATTTTCCCCATTTCTTTAACCACTTCTACGAACCCGTTCTTTATCGCGAACCCAATAGCCGCCGAGAATTCTTTTTCCTCCATACCCAACTCTTTCTTTATTTTTTCTATTTCCTCTTTACCATCTCTTTCAGCTAGTAAATTAATGATTTTACGTTCAGGTAATCCTTCGTTTACGCTTTTAATTCCTAATGTATCTAATTCAACAAAAATATATTTTTTCTCTTCTATGTCCACCAAACCTTTCTTCTTTAACCATTCTATACCACGTCTAACTTGATCCAAAGAAAGTTTTGCCTCTGATGCAATCTCATTTAATGTAAGGCTATTCTTCTTCTTTAGTGTTCTAATAATTTCTGCCTCAATTGGGTGTAAAACTGAATCCATACCTATTACTTACTATGGATTTTTTCATAATGTTTTTAAATCTTTTTAATCACTCCTCTTCCGAAATGCAGGACCCCAATATGCTATCAAATAATGTTACCCCCTGGTCTGTAGAAGGAGAAGTAGATTATGATAAATTAGTACGCCAATTCGGAACAAGATATATTGATGAAGAAATATTAAACTATTTTAAAAAATTTACTGGAGAAATAAACTTTTTCTTAAGAAGGAATTTCTTTTTCTGTCATCGTGATTTAGATTGGATCTTTAAAAAATATGAAAAAGGTGAAAAATTTTATCTCTATACGGGTAGGGGGCCATCAGGTAAGGTTCACATAGGACACCTTTTACCATGGTTTTTCACAAAATATTTACAAGAAAAATTTGATGCACAATTACTTTTTCAAGTTACGGATGATGAAAAATTTTTGTACAAAGATGAACTATCACTACCTCATATTGAAACAATGACTTCAGATAATTTGCTTGATATAATAGCCGTGGGATTTGACTATAAAAAAACACAAATCATAATTGACACAAAAGAAATTAAGGAACTTTACACTATTGCTATTAAAATAGCTAAATCAATCACATTATCTACTGTTAAGGCTGTTTTCGGATTCACAGATTCAAGTAATATAGGTATGATATTTTTTCCATCAATACAAGCTGCACCTTGTTTCTTATATTCTGAAAAGATTGGGAAACCTGTACCTTGTCTAATCCCTGCTGCAATTGATCAAGACAATTTTTGGAGGATGACTAGAGATGTTGCAGAAAAATTAGGGTACTATAAACCAGCTCAGATACATTCAAAATTTTTACCTGCCTTGAATAAGGAGGGGAAAATGTCATCTTCTCTTCCTGAAACTGCTATATATACAACAGACTCGCCGGAAGATGTACGGCGAAAGGTTAAAAACGCCTTCACTGGTGGACAACCAACAATAGAGGAACAGAGAAAAAAGGGAGGAAATCCATACATTTGTCCTGTATATTTTTATGAACAATACTTTTTTGAGAAAGATGATAAAAAACTAGAAGATATAAGGAATAATTGTTTAAACGGGAACCTTCTTTGTGGTGAGCATAAAAATAGTTTGTTCTTAAAAATTGTTTCGTTTCTAAAAGATTTTCAAATTAAACGTGAGAAAGCTAAAAGTATTGTTGAAAAATACATTTTTGACCCTAAGCGCGAAGTCTTCCTCTAAAGTCTATTTCCTTATTTCTTATCCTTGTTGCTGATATCTTTTCCCCATCTTTTGAATATAAAATGGGTATTACAATTTTAGATAAACTCTTTAATCCCATTGCCATCCTAATCTTATTACATTCGTCTGCAACTCTTTCTGTTTCTTCACTAACAATAATAGTGTCTGTTTGTGGGTCAAGAGCAGGCCCGAACCTATCGTCTAATTTGATTATTTTATAACTCTTCCCCTCATATTTTCTTTTAATTAGGTTACATAATTTTTTTTCCCTTAGTTGGAAATTATGTTCAACTCTTTTCCCCATTTCTTTAACCAAAGAATCTGACGATACTCCTATAATCACCCTCTTACTTATAGAAAACGCGTACTCTAATAAGGTTAAATGTCCAATATGAATGTAATCAAATGTTCCGCCTACTACTGCTTGGCTGAAAATCGATTTCTTTCTCATTTTATAGATTTCATTTTTCTTATACTTATATAAGGGTTACCATTTTTAAGGACATAGTGATATAAGTTAGGTGGTAGAGAGATTGGATCAGGTTATTGATTCCTATATCAAGGCTGGAAAGATTGCTGCAAATGTTTTAAAAGATATCAAGAATAGAATACAACCTGATATGAATTTTCTGGAAATATGTAATTTTATTGAAAAAAGAATAAAAGAGTTGGGTGGAGATCCAGCTTTTCCAGTAAACATTTGTGTTAATGATATAGCAGCGCATGATACTGCTGAAATAAATGATCAGAGAGTTATTAAAGATAGTGATGTAGTAAAGTTAGATGTGGGTGTCCATGTAAATGGATATATTGCAGACACTGCAATAACACTAACTTTTAATGAAAATTTTTCTGACATATTACATGCTAATATCGAAGTTCTAAATTTAGCACTGCAAAAGATTTCGACTGGAGAAAGTTTAAATGAAATAGGTAGAATAATCTATTATAGTGCCCTAAGTAGAGGGTATAAGCCAATAAGTAATCTTTCCGGACACTCATTAGACTATTATAAGATTCATGCCGGCCAATCCATTCCAAATGTACCTGTTAATGGTTTAGTTGGACACTTTGTAGCTGGAAAATGTTATGCAATAGAACCTTTCCTCACCGATAAAAAGGCTGCTGCTTTTGTTAAAGAAGATAGTCGAGCGAATATCTTTAGCCTAATAAGGAGAAAAAAGGTTAAATTTGAGCAAGCTAACAATTTATTAGAAGAAGTCTGGTTAAGGCGAAAAACATTACCCTTTGCTGCTAGATGGTTTACGAATATGCTTGAAGAAAATGAGTTGTCGAAAATTCTTGATCTCTTAATTAAAAATAAGATCATAAGAAAATATCCTGTGTTAAGGGAAGCAACCGGTCAGATAGTAACCCAATTCGAACATACGGTTCTAGTGTTAGAGAAAAATAGTATAATTACAACTCTACTTTGATGCTATTTCCTACAATTTTATCTCTTCTTTATATATCGCTGATATAATCATTTTATTTCCACATTTTTGACATGATTCTCCTTCTTTATACACATAATCATTAACTTTAAAAGGTCTTTTCATTTTGAGCTGGCAATTTAAACATTCTTCTATAGTAACTATCCTGAACTGCTTTTGTCCCTTAAATAATCTATTAGCCAACTACTGACCAACCCCTAATGTGTTGCCGACACCGACAACAATCACACTATCTCCTTCCTTTGTTCTATTCTCAAGCAAATAATCTATTCTATTTAATACTTTAGGTATTGAATCGACAATCTCCTTAGTCATACAAGTAATTGCTTCAACAATTGATTCCTTAATTATTACGGCATATAATGGAATGCCATTTTTTGAGGCAACTTCTTCAATTTTATACTTATCTACACCAATACCGCCAATTGCTGCACCTGCTCCTTCAGCAACTTCTCCTGTAGTTTCTCCCTCCAATTTTAGGGCAGCATCAATCATAATAATAGCTGCAGGTTTTAAGCCGTAGCTGTTGATTAAATACTCTATAGCATTTCCAGGTTGTCCCACGTTTCCAGCTGGGCCCTCCGCCTTTATTACATAAAGAAGTCTATTCTTATAATTTAATTCACCGAATACTGTATCCCGTGCTATTTGCTTTTTTTCACTATTTAATAACAGCTTTCCTGCAACCATTGGCCCTATTCCATCTCCTATTGGTTGTGCATTTTTAATAGGCTCGATAGCAGAAATTAATGCTTCTACTTCCCTTAACAGATCCGGTAATATCATTTGAAGTTGCATTAGAAGATAAAGATTAGAAGTTTTTTTGCCAACTAAATAGTAATGTCTAACCACCTTATAATACATATTTAGTGCAGCAGATATCTCCAATAAGTTTTCAAGAATTGATGTTGTTAAAGCATCCTTGTCGGGTAGCATACTTTTAACCTCACTCCTTATCCTCTCGTCCCTAACACTCAATATGTGCTCGATTTTTTTAACTAAACCTGTAGGATCAAGATCTACTGGAGAAATAGTAAAATATTCTATTAAAGTATTTACATGCGAAATAGCATCACCCTTATAACCATTTTTTTGAAGAAACTCTAAAACCTCTTTCTTCGACTTATCTTGGGCGTCTTTTATCTTATTTAATGCCCCAGAAATTGATAATAAAAGCCTCTGAACTTGCAACTGTTGTCCAAAAAACAAGTAAAAGAAAAAAATGGCATAAAAAATAAGTGATAAAATCTGTTGAATAGAAGAATTATCACTAGGAAATAATTGAAAAACACCTACTTCCATTTCCCTATTATCACCCTATTATTTTCCAATCTATTATGTTATGGCGCCGGCACCATTGCTTCGCGATGGCTTCCGCACATCACTAACGCAATGGCGTGATGCGGTTTGACTTCTGGGATCCGACGAGTCCAGGTCGAACCCGCATCACTATGGCCGGCTGAACATAACGCCCAAAAAGCCCCTAATTAAATTTTTGTTTTTTAAAAATTTATTTCCCTCCATTTTAGGGGATAATTATTAGGGGCTATCGTCCAGCAAGGCAGGACAACGGGCTCCAGAACCAAGATGGGTAAACTGACCAGAGGATGATGTGGTTTTGGAGCTGGGTGAAGAAACCCGTCTGTCGTGGGTTCAAGTCCCACTAGCCCCACCTTGTTTTGGGTTTAAGTACCGATATGTTTTTATTTTTTGGGCTTGTTAGGGTGTGGTATGGGTTTAAAGTATGGTTTTCTTTTGGAGGATGTTAATGTTAGGAGGTGGTATGAGAATCTTGGGAGGGGTTCTAGGGTTAATGCGGATGTTTGTTTGAGGAGGTTGGGGGGTTTCTGTGCTTTTAATGGTTTGTCTCCTGGGGAGCTTTTGTTGTTGGATGATGAGCGGTTGCAGGGTCTGGTTATGGATTATGTTGGTTTGATGGAGGATAGGGGTTATGCTGGAAGTTATGTTGTTAATGTTTTGAAGGCGGTTCGTTCTTGGCTTTCCTTTAATAGGAGGGAGTTGAAGGTTGCTGTGAAGGTTAAGGGTGCGCAGGATACGCCTTCTTTGAAGGATGAGAGGGTTCCTTCGAGGGAGGAGTTGAGGAAGATTTTTTTGTCGGGTGATAAGAAGGCGAGGGTGGCGTGTGTTCTTATGGCTCATTCTGGGTTGAGGATTGAGGTTCTGGGGGACTATTTTGGCCGGGATGGGTTGAGGGTTAAAGATTTTCCTGAGATGGAGGTGAAGGGTGGTGGGGTTGAGTTCAAGAAGGTTCCTACGATGGTTATAGTGAGGAAGGAGCTTAGCAAGGCTCGGCACCAGTACTTCACGTTCTTGAGTGAGGAGGGGTGCGATTATCTCAAGGACTACCTTGAGGAGAGGATGCGGCAGGGTGAAACGTTAGCTCAGGATTCTCCGATTATCACGCCGAAGCGGAGGATTAAGCCTTTCATTAGAGCTGTAAACGTTGGAGACATAGTTAGGGCTGCGATAAGGAGGGCTGGCTTCCCGTGGAGGCCTTATGTGCTGAGGTCATATTTTGACACACAGCTTATGCTTGCTGAGTCGAAGGGGTTGGTGCTGAGGGACTATAGGGTCTTCTGGATGGGGCATAAGGGGGATATAGAAAACCGCTACACCACGAACAGGCAGAAGCTTCCAGAGCATGTTATAGAGGATATGAGGGAAGCGTATAGGAGGTCTCAAGAGTATCTGCAGACGATGAAGGCGGAGGCTTCAAGCGAGAGGATCAGGGAGGAGTTCAAGAGGCAGCTGCTTCTAGTAGCAGGGTTCAAGCCTGACGAAATAGAAAGGATCGACCTTTCGTCAATGGATGACGAAAGCTTTCAGAAGATGGTTAGGGAAAAGCTTCTCGGTGCGATGGCCAACAATGGTGCGAGACAGAAGGTGATCCGCCTAGACGATATAGAGAACTATATTTCTCAGGGATGGGAGTTTGTAGCACAACTTCCAAACGACAGGGCAATCGTTAAGATTCCATTTTAGGGCCTTGAAAAATTTGCCTAAACCCCAAATGGATAGGCTAAGGCAGACAAAGTATGTTACATTAAACTATAAGATATCCCTTTTTTAGCATATATCGAAATCATGTATGATTTGATCCAGCCGGTCCAACCTCTCCCTAATCAATTAGTTTTAGATGGCAGGATTCTATTCAATAATGTATTTTATCTTGGACTAGTTGGACCGGCTGGTCCCACATTTTAATAGCTGCTGGACTGAAGATCACGTCCCTGACCTAGATGTACTGTTTATCGCCTTTAGACTAATACTATTCTCTTGTAATATCTCACCTTGATGCAGAGCCGGTAGCAACCATTTTCACACACTTCATTTTCCCTCAAACGCCTCACGTGCATCCACTTCCACGACTTCATGCTGTGAAAAAAGGCTTTTATGCTCCCTGGCCGTTTCATAGTATTTCCATGGGCCCGCTCCACAGGTTCGGCAGCGGAAAAGGCGCTTTAAGTTAGCAGAAGTGGAATCGGTTACAGAGGTTACAGAGGTTACAGATTTTTCCACTGTCCTATATTCTGCTGGGGAGCCAGAGGCTAAAAGTGTAACTTCTGTAACCTCTGTAACCTTTTCCTCTGAAACGTAGTCAACGACGAAGTCAAGGAACAGGCTTTCGAGCGTTTGTGGGTTGACCCATATGGGCCGATACGCACGGTCTATTTTAATGACTCTTGGAAGCTTTTCAAGTTCATGATGTAATCTTAGACTGTTCAATATCCTTCTTACATTGTTAGTAGTTAACTTTAGTTCCTCAGCTATATCTGAAACCTGTAATGGTACAACACGCTCCTCGTTTGCAACCTTCATTTTGTCTTTGCCAATGTATAAGATGCCGTTGTGCTCTCCTCTGAGCCCTTCTCTCCACCGTTCATAAATGTAGTTGATTATAACACCTTCTTTGCTCTCCGCCTTAGCTTGCCTACGCCGTCTTTCGAGCCTCCTCAGTATCGCTAGAAGGTTTTTATCGAGTGAGGGGTTATGTTTTGATAGCGCTAGAAGGGGTAATACCGATGCTGTAAGCCTATGGTCCCCCACACCCTCAATCCTTTCACCTTTTTGGATTACCACTTTATCATAATACGTTAAACGCAAGTAAAGGAGCTTATTTTGAAGCTCTACCCCCCTCTCAACCCACTCATCAAGTTCGGTGGTGGGAACGGGCTCCGGTGTTTTTTCGCAATAGAATGGCAGAGTCCGGTCTTCCGTAGCGTCATCCTCCCACGGCCTACGCTGTGTAACGATTGTTAAGCCAAAGTTGTAAAAGGTCTCATTGTATTTAGGGTTATCTGGGCTCTGACGTGAGATGGGGACGCCGTAGCTTCTGCAGTTCAGGTAATGGATTAATTCTGATGTTTCATCCCCGCCCTTGAAGTCCATTTCAGACAGGCATAAGGTTCCTTTCCATTGGTCGAGGGGGCGATAAAGCGAAGGTATCCTTCTTGTGCTGACATCATAGAAAGGCTTGTAAGCATTCAGCCTTAATGCGTTTAAAAGCCTATCCTTTCCTGAGCCAGAAGGCCCTCTCAACGCTATGATCGGTGCGAAGGCCCCCATTCCAGGAATCTGTATATTGAACCGGTCATAGAACCAGCTACTCTGGCATACCGCTACAAGAAACTTGACTTCGTCGATCTTGTCCTCTGGCGTACGATACATTTCCAGTGCAAGATTACACCCTTCCTGGTACACTTCCTCGAAGCTACATTTTTTAGGCTCCCTCGGCAATAGTATGAGGTTTTTCCTTAGAGTGGAATTGTCGAGTGGAAGATATGCAATTCCACGCGCTTCATCCTTTATTCTAGTAAATATATGAAGGCTCGAAGAGGGTTCCCCTTTATTAAAATACCTTACATAATAATATGTTGGAAAAGGCTGTTCCGGGTTATAAACTTGTTCGGCGATGAAATTCTCTGTTACAACCACGGGAGTGTAGATTATATTAAATTCTTCTTCCTCTTCGAAACCGGTTTCGTTGTACTTTAGTTTAGTCAATATCATCACGTCCTCTGAAATTTTCGTTCTTCTATTTCCAGTAATTTCAGCCAGAGTTCCAATTTCACAAGAAATTCGCTGAATGTAAGCATACGCTTTTCACTAGTTATTAACTCACGCAATTCAGAGCGAGGTGGCAGGTGTTTCTTCGCGAAGTCCTTCAGTTTTGTGATATCAACGGTCATATTGGCATTCACCAATTCATCCAGCCTTCTTTTCTTTGATCCATGCGGAAAACGTTGGCTCGACATATTTTTCAAGGAACTCAAGCAGCGTGTCTTCGCTAATTTCACCTCTTGGGTCGACTAGCATTAGCCTGTCTGCAGCAATTGACGCTTCGCTACCTCTTACAAGAGATGCTGGAAGTGTTATGGCTCGGCTATTTCCAACTCTTACGATCTTCCTCTTTACCTTCAAAGCCAATTTTATCACTCCGAACAAGTATTAACAAGTATTCTAACGCCCGTTATACCGGGAATGTCCGTAAAATAAACTTTCTGCAATAGTATGGACATTTTTCGTCCATATTATGAAATTTTGATCACCCTTTTTGGCCGCAACATTTAAACATTCATGTCTTGAACATTGACTGGATGCCGACAAAAAACATCCTAAAAGATATAATTGAAGCCTTAAAGGAGAAACCCTGCAGCAAGAAGGAGTTGATAGATGTTTTGAGGAAAAATCTTCGCAATAAAGGCCAAGAGGCTCTGAGGAAGAGGTGTGAGAGATTCCTGCGGAATCTTCAGGATCTGGGCCTTGTGGAGAAACGTGAAGACAAATACTATTGGTATTTCTACCCGCATCTTAGAGAGCTTGAAAGCTATCAGGCTAAAGTTGAGCACTCAAAGAGGCTTATTCCAGCCTTGCTTGTAATAGCGGAGGTCGAGAGGCTTTACCTACCATCCTCCGGCCTCAGCGGGGAAGAGCTTAAAATCTTCATGGAGGATGTGGAGCAGCATCTCCAGTACTATGAAGAGATATGGGGGCTTCTTGAGGATTATAGAAGCTTGAAGAAGCAGGCTGAAGAGAGGCGTGAATCTTTCGTGTCGGGGCTTAAGCGTGAGCTTAAATCCCAGTTTGGAGAAGAAGTCAGGGAGTGGAGGACGAATATGGAAAGTTTCGTTTCCACATCCCTTCCCTGGGAAGTCTTCCACTTCATCCACGAGAAGCTCCTCTCGGACACAGACGCTGAAGGCGACGCGAAAAGGCCATGCTACAAGATCGGCCCAGAGGAGGTTGAAAAGTCTTTCGCATTTGAGGTGGCTGAGGTCGAAGGGAAGGGGGTGAGGGCTGAGCAGCTCCTGTTTGATGGATATCTGGTGGCTCGTGGAAGCCAATCGCATAGGGTGAAGGAGTTTATAAAGAGTAAACTTGTAGACCCGACTAGCATAGGGGCTGTGAAGGAGATCCGCAGGATAGAGCATGAAAGCCGTAAAAGGCTGCAGGAACTCCAAGACAGAATCATGAGGCTGAAGCATAGGATAGAGAGTGGAGAGCCCCTAACAGGAGAATGCCGCGACTGCCCAAAGATACTAGTAGCAGATCTTAGGGGTTCTGAAGAAGAGTGTGAGGAATTGAAGAAACCGGTATCGTGAACTAATGAAGCCCATATGGAAAGAGATGTTCAGCACACTCGGCTTAGAGCTGAAGGAGGAAGACCTTCAGGGAGATCCACCACAGCGCCTTTTTATGGAAGTGTCTGAGGTATGGGAAGCATGGAAGTAGCAAATGATTTTATTTAAAAATAAAATTAAAGGCATTAAACGAGTTCCGTTCTGCTACAATAGAAGGTTTGATGGAACGTATAAGAGGGGGTGACGGGAAAAGATTGATATAATGAAGGTTGCCGGAGCTCAACTATTTTAGTTCCTAGAATAGTCAGCAAGGCAATAGTTACTGATATATGGGTTACAACGGACTTCAACTAGGCTTAGAAGGGGAGGCTTATCTTAGAATTTGGCTCGAATAAGTGAACACATGTGTTAACACTAAAGGTATTTAAGCATAGAACGCTTATCTTATTCTGAGAGAAGATGTCAAAGAGTCTAGACACACTAACCTCCAAACTAATTGAGCTGCTGGAAAAAGATCCTGGACAGACTGTGAAGCAGCTAGCAGAGCAACTAGACGTGAATAGAACCTTTCTGGCTGGTTACTTAAAAGCTTTGGAGAACCAAGGTTATGTTAGGTCTAAGAAAATTGGACCTGCTAAGGTTTATTTCAATGTTAAGGGAGCTAAAGAGGTGGCAAAATGAGCAACGAAAAGCTCGACCTAGGTTTTGCTGATAAATTATGGGAAGCAGCGAACAGGCTTAGGGGTAAGATGGAGGCATCCCAATACAAGCACATAGTTTTGCCTTTGATCTTTCTGAAGTACATTTCAGATATGTTTGAGTCTAGGAGAAAGTGGCTGGAAAAAGCTGTTAAGGACCCGAATAACCAAGATTACTACCTTCCAAATGCAACCGAAGAAGATATAAAAAGCATTTTGGAAGACCGTGATGAGTATTTATCTATTGGAGTTTTTTACGTACCGCCAGAGGCAAGATGGAGCTTCCTGATGAAAAATGCGACGCAACCTCATATAGGAAAGCTAATAGATGAGGCTATGAGTGCGATTGAAAGGGAGAATCCTAAGCAGCTAAGAGGTGTTCTTCCAAAAATATATACGCAAGCTCTAGTGCCTCCACATGTTTTAGGAGAGTTGATAAATACTTTTTCAAAAGTCGGATTTGGGCTTACGGAGGATAGAGCAAAGGATGTGCTGGGAAGGGTTTACGAATATTTCATCGGAAAGTTTGCTGAAGCAGAGGGAAAGAGAGGTGGGGAATTCTATACTCCGAGATGTGTAGTTAAGCTGCTGGTTGAGATCTTGGAGCCATATTATGGAAGGGTTTACGACCCAGCATGCGGTAGCGGTGGAATGTTTGTCCAAAGCTGGAAGTTTCTAGAATCACATCAAAAAGACCCTCACTCCATATCGGTTTATGGTCAAGAAGTTGTTGATACGACTTGGCGAATATGTAAGATGAACCTAGCAATTAGAGGAATTCCTAGTGAGAACATAGTTCTAGAAGATACATTGCTCAACGATCAATTCCCAAATCTTAAAGCAGATTTCATAATAACCAATCCTCCATTCAACATGACTAAGTGGGGAGCTGATAGAGTTCAGAAGGATGCAAGATGGAAATATGGAATTCCAGATGATAACAGCAAGAATGGCGGTAATTACGCTTGGATTCAACATTACATCTACCACTTAGCACCTAACGGAAGAGCAGGCTTCGTCATGGCTAATGGTTCTTTATCTTGCGGTGGAAAATATGGTGAGATAAGAAAAGGGATAGTTGAGGATGATTTAGTCGATTGCATAGTTGCATTACCTCCAAAGCTTTTCTTAACAACAGCGATTCCAGCTTGCCTATGGTTCTTGGCGAAGAATAAAGATGAGAGAGCTAAAGGGTTTAGAGATAGAAGAGGCCAAATACTTTTCATAGATGCAAGAAACCTTTACGAGCCAGTTTCAAGAAGGCTTAACATACTAACAGATGAACACATACAGCAAATAGCAAACACTTATAGAGCATGGAGAAAAGGCGAAGAGTACAAAGATATTCCGGGATTCTGCAGGTCTGCAACTATTGAAGAAGTAAGGAAGAATAGGTATATTTTAACACCTGGAAGATACGTTGGAATAGCTGAAGGAGAAGTTGAAGAAGAACAGTTTGAAGAAAAAATGAGAAGATTAACTCAACAATTATCTGAGCAGTTTGCTAAGTCTGAAGAACTTAAAGAGAGAATAAAAAGAAACTTAGGTGAATTAGGGTATGAACTTTGACTATACTCGATTATCTTATAAGTTCTCTCTACCCAATGGTTGGAAGGTTGTAAAAGTCAAAGATGTAGCTAAAGTTAACGAGTTAAATATCAAAAAGGATTATCCATTCAAGATGATTGAATACATAGAAACAGATGACGTAGAAAATGGAAGGATTTTTAAAGTAAGTAAGGTGCCCCTTGTTAAGGCCCCTGCGCGGGCAAAAAGAATTGTCAGAAAGAACGATATTTTAATCTCAACTGTTAGACCAAAATTAAGACACTTTGCCTTCATTAAGATTGCCAAACCAAATACCATAGCATCTACAGGTTTTGCTGTAATTACAGCTTATGGTATAGATGCTCGTTACTTATATTACTACCTTACATCTAAGCCTTTTACTCAGTATTTAGATCAGATTGCAGAAACTCATACTTCTGCTTATCCTTCCTTCACTCCAGATGTAATTGAAGAGGCGGAAGTTCTCATGCCTCCAACTCCTGAAGATAAGCGAATTGGTGAGATTCTCGGCTCTTTAGATGATAAAATCGAGCTTAATTATGAGATGAATAAAACCCTTGAAGCCATAGCTCAAGCAATTTTCAAGAACTGGTTTGTTGATTTTGAGCCTTTTAAAGATGAGCTTGTTTACAATGAAGAGTTAGATAAAGAGATTCCTGAAGGATGGGAAATAATAAACTATAGTTCGCTTGTAAACTATACTTTTGGTTATCCATTTAATTCTCAATATTTTAATGAAAAGGGTATTGGCTTACCAGTAATTAGAATAAGAGACTTGCCACATAATAAGGCGGAGATTTATACGTCAGAAAAATGTGATCAAACTTACATCATAAGACCAGGAGAGATTCTAGTTAGTATGGATGGTGAATTTAAAGCTTACATATGGAAAGGTCCAGAAGTGCTGTTAAATCAGAGAATTGTTAAAATAGCTCCTAAAGAAGATGAGACGCCAAGAAGTTATCTATATTATAGTATCCTAGAGCCCCTTTCAATTATAGAAGCAAGTAAAGTTGGCACAACTGTTATACATTTGAATAAAGAAGATTTGGATGAAATTAGAATTATCTTACCTGGTAAAGATATTTTAAAAAACTTTGCAAAAGTTACGGAACCTTTAATTGATTTGCAGGTTTATAATGTTCAAGAAAGTCAGGTTCTTGAACAAATAAGAGATACTTTACTTCCAAAGCTT
>CALHLD010000025.1 GCA_938034445.1 uncultured archaeon
AAGTCGTTCCAAAAGCCAGCGTTAAGCTGCCAATGAACAGAGGAAAAGGCAAAATCCTCATTGTTTAAAAGCCACAAAACCTGCTTGTAAATGTCGGTTTCCTCCATAACCGTCATCCTAGCAATAATCTCGCCATTAAACCCATTACGCCTAACCCGCTTTAAATTTTCCAAAACCCTACGGTAAACGCCCCGCCCACGATAATAATCAGTTAAGGCTTCATCCCCATCAACAGACACCAAGATAACGCTGAAACGATTAACGTAGGCAGGCTCCAAACGATGCAGATGCAAACCATTAGTCTGAACAGCAAAAAGCCTCGCCTTAACACGGTCCATTACACACTTAACATCCTCTAAACAAAGCAGAGGCTCACCACCATAAAAAGTCAAAACACAATCAGGATCAAGCCCACAAAAACGCTCCAGCAAGCCAACATCAAAGCCCAAACGCCTAGGCAAAGAATAATCAACATCAAAACCGCCAAAACCACCACAAAAATCCTCCAAGGCTTCACCAAAACAATAATGACACCGAAGATCACAATCCGTAGTCAACATAACATGAAAGAACATGCACCCACCAGCGAAATCAAAAATTTTGGTTAGCCCTTGGTAAACTTTTCCCTAACCCTCTTAGCCTTCTCAATATAACTCCTTAAATCTCTCTCCTTAAGCATCTTCTCAGGCAAAGTCTCAGGGACATAAAACAAAGGAATAACCGCCAAAAATAAGAAGAAACTTGCAATTGAGAACGAAGCATAAGCCAATCGCTTTAACTCTTCAACTGTTAACATTGACGATATAATTAGCCTAAAAATGTCGGTTATGAAGAAAGGCATACTACCTACAAAATAGTATGTTTCTTTGGGTTTGTCCGAAGCTAAATCGCCCCATATAACAAGTATAAAAATTACCCATAAAATTCCAGCACCAATAGCATCCATAATCATATGGAAATAAAAAGAATAGAGGGACGATGTTATACCTATTATTGCATAAGCAAGTCCTAAAATTACAAAACCAAACATGGCCATGTGTTTGCGTCCTTTAAGATCCATAAGCATACCCCCGATAAGTGCGGACGCGCTTCCTATTATAGGTTCAACGAAAAATTGGATATGATAAACCTCTTCGAAAAAAGCAGCAAAAACAGGTTTTTCAAACCGATCAATTAAACAGAACAAGAACCAAACTAACATGTAAAGCATGAATGCGCGGTTTTTAAAAACCAACCTTAAGGACACTGTTGATTTTGGAGGTCGGCTTAGCTTTTCATCTGAAGCTCCAATAAAGACGACCAGTCCCAAACCGCGCCATGCAGTTGCTATTACTGCAATGGCAACCAAACTCAAATTAAACAATTGAAGAATCATTAGAAAGCATACGGCTGCAAGATTTGTTGATAAAAAAATTGCTCCTGCTTTGCTTCCTCTTTTCTCGATCATAACGCTATCACCAAAATATGCGAGGCAAGAAGGCATACCAAAACCAAAGGAACCGCCAAAAAGCAAAGCTGTGAAAATCATAAATTCAGAGAATGAACTACCCCTAAACATAGGCAGACAAGATGTGACAGTACCAAATATTATCCATATCTGAAGAAGTCTTAGTCTGATTGTTTTTCGCACTGTTATAGATCCCAAAAATCCAAAGCTAATAACAGAAATATAATATATTGCCCAAGTCATTAGAAGCTGATTCTTTCCTGCACTTACAACGCTCAACATTTTTTCCATAGCTATTCTGGTAATGTACCACCATATGAATGTGTTTATCAATAAGCCAAACGCTTTGTAAAAAGCAGACTGAGAAATTACTTGCCCATCTTTTAAATCCATTATTTTTAACCCGTATTATTAGGTGTGCGCTTCATACTTAAATAATTACTGAACATCCAAACAGTAACATGAGGAGTAAAACTTTTAAGCTTTAGTGTAGAACAAATATACAAGAGGAGAGGAGAAATGAGAAAGAAAAAACTCCCTATTAGAACATGGTGGGCTTAACCTTTTTACTGTTAGTGCGGATTGATTGTTAACATGAACTTAACAAACATTTTGAGATAGTTCTTATTATGGATTTTAAGTTGCTTTAATAAAGATAATGTTTCCTTCGCTAATTCCTTCATAATCTTCATAGATGTTTCGATTCCTCCGTTTTTTTCAACAAACTGTCGGATCAGTTTAACTCTTTTCTTTGTTATTTTCCCATTTTGGAGCAGAGCGTTTAGTTTAGACCTGGCTTCTTTATCTTGACATACGCATATGATGGGTAATGGTAAATGTTCCTTAAGAATTCGATTTTTAAGCTCTTGGTCATCTAATAAGTCGAGAACGTCATCCCGCATAACTATAAGCATACCCAATAATCTTCCATATCTACCAAGTTTTTTTATTACACTGATATTCGCACCTCCTAAAATCGCGGCAACACGCGTGTGAGCTTCAACGTCAGCGGCCTTTTTCTCTATCAACTTTAAATAGTCTGATAGGCTAGGTATTGCACATTTTCTATATTTTAATTCCGTTGCCTCTGCGTCGCCCAACTCAAAAAACATGTCTTTTAATGTTTTGAAAACGGTACTTTTCGTTTTTTCCGGTAATTCCTTGATTTCATTTAGTAAAGTTAAGCCTTTGAACAGTAGAGCATTTCCTACAAGAAGAGCTATGTCTTTGCCGAACTTTCCGTAAACCGTTTGCCTTCCATATTTGACCTTAGATTTGTCGATGATGTCGTCATGTATGTCTACAGCCCCACTGATCAAGATTGAAGAAATCGCCACGTTCAATGGAGACGTTAGATCACCGCCTACTGCCTCGCACACGATAGAAAGCAGTGCGGGCCGCATAACGTCGTTCCAGTACTTATTCATAAAATATTCCATTGCATCTCTAACTTCTTTGCATTCTATTTTTATATTTTCCTTTAACATTTCATCTCGGGCGAGTTCTAATGCCTTTTTTCCCCTTTCTTCTAGAAGTCTTTGAAACTTCAACGACAATAGTGTTATAATTATGCCCTCCTCGTTCTGTGATTTCAATACTTTACAAGTTATAAATTTTAAGTTATATATAGAAACTTTTTGTTAAAAACCAATAATGCTTTGAATTCGAAGATAATCACAAAATAACTCTGTGATTGGCCTTTTATATATTAAATTTCTAAGCCCGATGCAAAGTTGTAAATTTAACCCATATGCCTCTCTCCACAACATTTCAAACATTAATAAATCGTTTTCGGATATCGCCTGCGCTGCTAATTCACCACTTAAAAGAGCATACAATATACCTTCTCCACTTATAGGATTAACATGACCTGCAGCGTCTCCTATTAAAACCCACGTCTTTCCCGCAATAGGAGTGCTAAATGTTTTTTTATTTTTTATGTTTGGTATTAAAGCAGCCCATTTTGATTTTATTCTTATGTTTGGATAATGCCTATTAATAAACGCGTCAAGTTCTCTTTTAATTCCTTTGGAATATGATATCTCAGCGCATCCTATTCCAATACTTGAAACATTTATTCGCGGTGATACCCAAATGTAGCCCTTTCTGTGAGGCAGAAAATGTATAACTATATTTTCATTCTCCAGTCCTTCAACGAAATATCCGTAACAAAATCCTCTATCTGTGCTTTTTAGCGGTGCAGTTACCTTTGCTCTGACGACGCTGCTGATGCCATCAGCACCTACAAGTTTTTTGACGGGATAGATACCCTTGGTGGTTTTTATCTTCCAAAATCTTCCACATTTTTTTAAATCTACAACTTTTTCTCTAATCATTTCTGCCCCCCCGCTAATAGCCAATTCCAACAGAAACTGGTCAAATTTTAATCTAGACACGCATGCAATCTCGCCGTTTCTAATTCTGATAAGTATCTTCCGTCCTAGTGGTGAGATAAAATATGCTGTTTTTCTTCTTACGTGCTCTATTGGAAGCTTCTTTAAAAAAGGAAAAAATTTCTGTGTTATTGGAGATATTATTCCGCCACATGGTTTTTCTCTTGGATGAGAATGATCAAAGACTACAGGATATAACCCATTTTTAGTTAGACAATACGCGCAATAAGCACCCGCTGGCCCCCCTCCTACAATTCCTACTTCAATCATTTCCAATCTTGTCTTGCATTTGCTCTACTATCACATTGTAGTATGTTTGTATGTATGTTTTTCCTTTTTCTGTTATGGTGTATATTTTTCTTATGCGTTTTCCTTGTTGTTGTTTTTGGCTTGTTATTAGGCCTTTGTTTTCAAGCTTTTTTAGTAGTGGGTATAGGGCTCCGTGGCGTATTTTTAGTCCTGAGAAGGCTTCTATTTGTTTTTTTATTTTGTATCCCCATATTGGTTCCTTTTTTATTAGTGTTAGTATT